>NZ_JBHVSY010000010.1:0-300719 GCF_042884935.1 Streptomyces sp. NPDC058092 | reverse complement strand
AGCCGTATCCCCCAGGGATAAGAACTCCGCCCGCGTGATGCTCGTCCGGGCTGGTCTCAACCCGGCTGGTGCTGATCGTGTAAGAGCTGACGGACCGCCGGACCGCAGCCAACGTGAGCCAGGAATCCCCTCCTTTTAGGGAGGGGAGGATGTCAAAGGGACAGCCTCCTCGGAGGGTGTTGTCGGGGCGGAACAGGGCCGAACGGGGCCGAACAGGGCCGAACAGCGGGGACGGACGAGGCGGGGCGGGACGGGCCGGGCGGTGGAGCGGGTGCGACGGCCGCGGGACCGCGAGCGGGCGGCGCCCCCGGGCCGTCAGTCGGCGACGGCGGCGGCCAGGCGGTGGATCGCCGCCATCGGGACCGGCAGCCAGTCGGGCCGGTGACGTGCCTCGTACAGCACCTCGTACACCGCCTTGTCGGTCTCGTGGGCGCGCAGCAGCTCCGGTTCGCTGCGCGGGTCGACGCCCGAGGCCTCGGCGTACCCCTCGCAGTAGGCGGTCCGGCAGTGCGCCGCCCACTCGGCGTTCCACGGGCGGTGCGAGCGGGCCGCGTAGTCGAAGGAGCGGAGCATGCCCGCGATGTCGCGCACCGGGGGCTGCGGCCGGCGGCGCTCGGGCAGTGGCCGGGCCGGTTCGCCCTCGAAGTCGATCAGTGACCAGAAGCCGTCGGCCGCGCGCAGCGTCTGGCCGAGGTGGAGATCGCCGTGGACCCGCTGGGCCGCCCAGTTGCGGCCCCGGTGCCCCAGCGCGGTCACCGCGTCGAAAGCGGTGCGCAGACCGGGGACGTACGGCATGAGCGCCGGTACCGCGTGCGCGGCGGCCTCCAGCCGCTGCACCATCGCGGCGGCGAGATGCTCGGTCTGGGCACGGCGCAGAGCGGGCTGCGGCAGGGCGACGGCGAGCGCGGTGTGGACCTCGGCGGTGGCCCTGCCGAGGGCGTGTGCCTCGACGGTGAAGTCGAGGCCCTTGGCGAGGGCGCGCAGGGCGAGCTGCCAGCCGTCCTCCGCGCCGCGCAGGAACGGCTGCAGGACGCCGAGGGTACACGGCTCGGGGGCGGCGGCCTCGAACCAGGCGACGGGGGCGGGCACCCGCCCACAGCCCTCGCGCGCGAGCGCGAGCGGCAGTTCCAGATCGGGGTTGGTGCCCGGGAAGATCCGGCGGAAGATCTTGAGGATGTAGGCGTCGCCGTAGACGAGCGAGGTGTTGGACTGCTCGGTGTCGAGCAGTCGCGGCGCCAGCCCCGCGGCGATCGGGGCGCCGCCCCGGTCGAAGCGCAGCGCGCCGAGGGTGCCGGGCGTACGGAACCTCTCCAGCAGGAGTTCGGCGAGGCGCGGGTCGTGCAGCCCCTCGTAGACGGTGCGGCCGGCAAGCGGCCCGTCCGTCACATGGCCGATGAGCGCGGGCGCCAGCCGCGGCGGCAGCACGGGCCGTACACCGAGCAGGATTTGGTAGCAGTCGTCCTGCGACTGCCCGGGCATGGACGGCTGATGGGCCCGGACCAGCAGATGGAGCAGCCCGGTGCGGGCGCCGACACATCCGGTGTCCACCGGCAGTATCTCGGTCGCCGACAGCAGCGAGAAGGCCGCGATCGGCTGTCCCTTGCCCGCGAACCACCGCTGCCGGGGCAGCCATTCGTGCAACAGGGGGGCGAGAGACGGGAGCAGAGCTGTGCTGTCGGCCAGGGCGACCCGAGTGGATGCAGCCTCCGACATGGCATCGCGTCCTTTCCCCGGGCACACCACAGGATGCGAAGAGTGTCCCGGATTGCGGCATTGGCTGTCCGGCTGTGCGGGACGTGTCGGGTCAGGATGGTCCGTACGGACTCGACTCGAAGGGTTCGAAACGTCAGAGGGGACCCGGAAGTGCTGGATGCGGGGGGAGAGTGCCCCGTGCGGGGCGGCGGAAACCGCCCCGCGGTGGGTGGTGGGAAGTGGCGCCCGGTCAGTTCGGCGGCGCGTCCTTGCGCAGCCGGAACCAGTAGAAACCGTGTCCGGCGAGAGTCAGCAGGTAGGGCCACTCACCGATGGCGGGGAAGCGCACCCCACCGATCAGCTCCACCGGATGACGCCCGTTGAACGACCGCAGATCGACCTCCGTCGGCTGCGCGAACCGCGAGAAGTTGTGTACGCACAGCACGAGATCGTCCCCGTGCTCCCGGGTGAAGGCGAGCACGGCGGGGTTCGACGACGGCAGTTCGCTGAACGAACCGAGACCGAAGGCGGGGTTCTGCTTACGGATCTCGATCATCCGCCGCGTCCAGTGCAGCAGCGACGACGGAGAGGCCATCGACGCCTCGACATTGGTGACTTGATAACCGTAGACCGGATCCATGATCGTGGGGAGGTAGAGCCGCCCGGGGTCGCTGGAGGAGAATCCGGCGTTCCGGTCGGGGGTCCACTGCATGGGTGTGCGTACCGCGTCCCGGTCGCCCAGCCAGATGTTGTCGCCCATCCCGATCTCGTCCCCGTAGTAGAGGATCGGGGAGCCGGGCAGGGACAGCAGCAGCGCCGTGAACAGCTCGATCTGGTTGCGGTCGTTGTCCAGCAGGGGGGCGAGCCGCCGCCGGATGCCGATGTTGGCCCGCATCCGCGGATCCTTGGCGTACTCCGCGTACATGTAGTCGCGTTCTTCGTCCGTGACCATTTCGAGCGTGAGCTCGTCGTGGTTGCGCAGGAAGATGCCCCACTGGCAGTTCTGCGGGATCGCCGGTGTCTTCGCCAGGATTTCGGAGACCGGGTAGCGGCTCTCGCGTCGGACGGCCATGAAGATCCGCGGCATCACCGGGAAATGGAACGCCATGTGGCACTCGTCGCCGCCGGCCTGGAACTCGCCGAAGTAGTCGACGACGTCCTCCGGCCACTGGTTGGCCTCGGCGAGCAGCACGGTGTCCGGGTAGTGCGCGTCGATCTCCTTGCGGACCCGCTTGAGGAAGTCGTGGGTCTCCGGGAGATTCTCGCAGTTGGTGCCCTCGCGCTGGTAGAGGTACGGCACGGCGTCCACGCGGAAACCGTCGATGCCGAGGTCCAGCCAGAAGCGCAGCGCGGAGATGATCTCCTCCCGCACCGCCGGGTTCTCGTAGTTGAGATCGGGCTGGTGGGAGAAGAACCGGTGCCAGTAGTACTGCTTGCGCACCGGGTCGAAGGTCCAGTTGGACGCCTCCGTGTCGACGAAGATGATCCGGGCGTCCGGGAACTGCTTGTCGTCGTCGGCCCAGACGTAGTAGTCGCCGTACGGCCCCTCCGGGTCGGTGCGGGACTGCTGGAACCACTCGTGCTGATCGCTCGTGTGGTTCATGACGAAGTCGATGATCACGCGCATGCCGCGCTGGTGGGAGGCGTCGACGAACTCCACGAAGTCGGCCAGGTCGCCGAACTCCGGGAGTACGGCGGTGTAGTCGGAGACGTCGTAACCGCCGTCGCGCAGCGGCGACTTGAAGAACGGCGGCAGCCAGAGGCAGTCGACGCCGAGCCACTGCAGATAGTCCAGCTTGGCGGTGATGCCCTTGAGGTCGCCGATGCCGTCGCCGTTGGAGTCCTGGAAGGACCGGACGAGGACCTCGTAGAAAACGGCGCGCTTGAACCAGTCGGGATCGCGGTCCTTGGCCGGGGTGTCCTCGAACAGGTCGTGGACGGGCTCATTGACGATCATGGTGTGGGTGACCCTCCGGTCGGCGGGGACGGTCGCAGGACGACGATGTGCGCGGGCGTGAGGCCCGGCTCCAGACGCACATAGAAGGTCCTGCCCCAGTGATAGGTATCGCCGGTGAGCTCGTCGCGCACCGGCACGCTCTCGTGCCGGTCGAGGCCGAGTCGCGGCATGTCCAACGAGACCGTGGCCTCGTGGGTGTGGTGCGGGTCGAGGTTGACGACCACCAGAACGATGTTCGAACCCGAACGCTTGCTGTAGACGATCAACGCGTCGTTGTCGACGGAGTGGAAGTGCACATCGCGCAGTTGCTGCAGCGCCGGGTGGCGGCGCCTGATGCGGTTGAGGCGGGTGATGAGCGGGGCAAGTGAGCGGCCCTCGCGCTCCGCCGACTCCCAGTCCCTGGGCCGGATCTCATACTTCTCCGAGTGGAGGTACTCCTCGCTGCCGGGCCGGATCGGGGTGTTCTCGCACAGTTCGTACCCCGCGTACACACCCCAGGTCGGAGAGAGCGTGGCGGCGAGAACGGCCCGCGCCTCGAAGGCCGGACGGCCCCCGTCCTGGAGGTAGCCCGACAGGATGTCCGGGGTGTTCACGAAGAAGTTGGGGCGCATGTAGGAGGAGGTCTCGCCCGACAACTCCGTCACGTAGTCGGTGATTTCCTGCCTGCTGTTGCGCCAGGTGAAATAGGTGTAGGACTGCTGGAAGCCGATGGCGGCGAGCGTACGCATCATTGCGGGCCGGGTGAATGCCTCGGCCAGGAAGATCACATCCGGGTCGGTCCGGTTGATATCGGCGATCACTTTCTCCCAGAAGATCACCGGCTTGGTGTGCGGATTGTCGACGCGGAAGATCCGCACCCCGTGATCCATCCAGAATCGGAGAATGCGCCCGGTCTCCTCGACCAGGCCACGCAGGTCCTTGTCGAAGGCGATCGGATAGATGTCCTGGTATTTCTTCGGCGGATTCTCCGCGTGCGCGATCGTGCCGTCCGCGCGGTGGTGGAACCAGTCGGGATGTTTTTCGACCCAGGGGTGGTCGGGGGAACACTGGAGCGCGAAATCCAGCGCGATCTCCATGCGCAGGGTGCGGGCGGTCGCGACGAAATGATCGAAGTCGTCGAGCGTGCCGAGCTCGGGATGGACGGCGTCGTGACCGCCCTCGGCCGAACCGATCGCCCAGGGCACGCCCACGTCGTGGGGAGCGGGGGAGAGCGAGTTGTCGGGGCCCTTGCGATGGGTGGTTCCGATGGGGTGGATGGGCGGGAGGTAGACGACGTCGAAACCCATGGCGGCGACCGCGGGAAGCCGTTCGGCGGCCGTACGGAGGGTGCCGCTGATGATCCTCTCCGGCTGGGCCGCCGTCTTTCCCGCCCTGCCGGTTCTGCCCCTCTTCGCCGTACCGGCGGGCTTGGCCGGTACCACCCTGGCGCCCTCCGAGCGGGGGAACAGCTCGTACCAGGAGCCGAACAGGGCCCGTCGGCGCTCGACCAGCAGGGGGAGCGGGTGGGACGCGGTGACCAGTTCGCGCAGCGGGTGACGGGCGAGCGCGGCCCGCGCCTCGGGGATGAGCGCGGCGGCGAGCCGGGCGGCGGCCGGGCGGGACTCGTCACGCAGGGCGTCGGCCGCGTCCAGCACCGCCTCGCGCCCGTCCCGCTTGGGCACGCCCGCGGCGGCCCGTTCGTACAGCCCGGCGCCCTCCGCCAGGACGAGCGTGGTGTCGATCCCGGCCGGGATCTTGATCCGGGCCTGCTGCCGCCAGGTGGTGACCGGATCGCTCCAGGCCTCGACCGTATACGTCCAGTGGCCCTCGGAGGCCGGGGTGACATCGGCGCCCCAGCGATCGGTACCGGGGGCGAGCTCGCGCATCGGCGTCCAGGGACCGGGGTGCCCGTTCGGATCCAGCAGGACCACATGGGCGGCGACGGCGTCATGGCCCTCCCGGAAGACGGTCGCGGTGACCTGGAAGGTCTCACCGGCAACGGCCTTGGCGGGCCTTCTGCCGCAGTCGACGAGCGGGCGGACGTCGAGGACGGGAATGCGACCGATCATGGAATCACCTGGGGACTGGGGCTCGGACCGAACGGGACGCGACGCGACCGCGGAGGGCGGAATTCGCGCACCACGACCGATGGGGTCCGTCCTTTCTAGCTGCTCTGTTGACGACTGACGGGGTGTGGGCATGGCCGCTCCTGTCCGCATTCACTCGAATGGCACTCGAATGGCTGGGGTGCGGATGTGTTTCGCGGAGGTAAACCGGCTGAACACCGGTCCCGCGGGTGCCTCGTATTCGTGCTGCATTCGGGCGGCATTCGCATGTTCCCGTGATGTACTCGGGCTCTGTACCGGAGAAGCCTTCCCACGGTTCCCGGGGGGCCAATCCGGTGGTGTGTCAACTACTCACGCGTATCTGTGACGATCTGAATGCGCCGGGCGCTGCCGCACGTGCACGGGCTCGTCGGTGCCTCCCGGACGCCACTGGGCAGCTTTCCCCTTGGTGCGAGGTGCCACAAGACCGGACGAGGGAAGGGAATCGGCCATTACCTGCGGGGCGGATGTGTATGTACGGGCCGTGAGGGGCGCCGGATGCGGATGAGGTGGGGGCGGGCGGCGCGGAGATCGCCCCCGGGCGGAAACGGAGCGGAACCGGAGCGGAACCGGGGCGGAAACGGAGCGGAACCGGGGCGGAACCGGGGCGGAACCGGGGCGGAACAGGGACGGAAACGGAGCGGACAGGGGCGTGTCCTGGGTCGGCGGCGCGCGCTGTGAGCCGGTCGCGCCGTGGTTGCGGGGCGTGGCCCACGGCTGACGTCGAGGGTGACGGAGCGGCGCACACCGTGGTGCGTCCCCTCGGATTCGCAGGTCCCCTGTAATGGTGGAATACGTGAAGGCCATTCGTCGATTCACCGTGCGTCCCGTCCTCCCCGATCCCCTTCAACCGCTCAGCGACCTCGCCCGCAATCTGCGCTGGTCCTGGCACACCGAGACCCGTGAGCTCTTCCAGGCCGTCGACCCGGAGGTCCGGCGGACGGCGGAGTGCGACCCCGTGCGGCTGCTCGGTGCCGTATCCGCCGGGCGACTCGCCGAGCTCGCCCGCGACCAGCAGTTCCTGCACCGGCTGACCGAGGCGTCCGCGGACCTCCGGAACTACCTGGACGGACCCAGGTGGTACCAGGAGCAACTGGCCCAAGGGGCGGAGCTGCCGGCCGCCGTCGCCTATTTCTCACCCGAGTTCGGGGTGACCGCCGCTCTGCCCCAGTACTCCGGCGGGCTCGGCATCCTCGCCGGGGACCACCTGAAGGCCGCCAGCGATCTCGGCGTCCCCCTCGTCGCGGTCGGTCTGCTCTACCGGCACGGCTACTTCCGCCAGAGCCTGTCCCGGGACGGCTGGCAGCAGGAGCACTACCCCGTACTCGATCCGAACGAGCTGCCGCTCACCCTGATGCGCGAAGCCGACGGCACCCCGAGCCGGGTGGTGCTGGCCCTTCCCGGTGGCCGTTCGCTGCACGCCCACATCTGGCAGGCCCAGGTGGGCCGTGTACCGCTGCTGATGCTCGACTCCGCCGTGGAGGAGAACGCGCCGGGCGAACGCGAGGTGACCGACCGGCTGTACGGCGGCGGCAGCGAGCACCGGCTGCTCCAGGAGATGCTCCTCGGCATCGGCGGCGTACGTGCGGTACGGACGTACTGCCGTCTCACCGGGCATCCGGCGCCCGAGGTGTTCCACACCAACGAGGGGCACGCGGGATTCCTCGGGCTCGAACGCATCCGTGAACTCTCCGGCACCGGGCTGGACTTCGACTCCGCGGTGGAGTCTGTACGGGCCGGCACGGTCTTCACCACCCACACTCCCGTGTCCGCCGGGATCGACCGGTTCGACCGCGAGCTCGTCGCCCGGCACTTCGGGGACGACGGCGAACTCCCGGGGGTCGGCGTCGAACGCATCCTGCAACTGGGCATGGAGACCTACCCCGGCGGTGAGCCCGAGCTCTTCAACATGGCGGTGATGGGACTGCGGCTGGCCCAGCGGGCCAACGGGGTCTCCACCCTCCACGGCTCGGTCAGCCGGGAGATGTTCGCCGGGCTGTGGCCGGGCTTCGACGCGGCGGAGGTGCCGATCACCTCGGTGACCAACGGCGTCCACGCGCCCACCTGGGTCGCGCCCGAGATCCTCCGGCTGCGCAAGGGCTACGGCGGCACACCCGGCCGCTGGGACTCCGCCGCCGACGTCCCGGACCGGGAACTCTGGGACCTGCGGCGGTCGCTGCGCGCACAACTGGTCACCGAGGTGCGGAGACGGCTCTACGCCTCCTGGCGCGACCGGGGCGCCGAAGCCGCCGAACTCGGCTGGATCGACAACGTGCTGGACCCGGACGTGCTGACGATCGGCTTCGCCCGGCGGGTGCCCTCGTACAAGCGGCTGACGCTGATGCTGCGCGACCGCGACCGCCTGCGGGAACTGCTGCTCCACCCGACCCACCCGATCCAGATCGTCGTCGCCGGCAAGGCCCACCCCGCCGACGACGGCGGAAAGCGGCTGGTGCGGGAGCTGGTGCGGTTCTCCGACGATCCCCGGGTGCGCCACCGCATCGTGTTCCTGCCGGACTACGGGATGGCCATGGCGCAGAAGCTCTACCCGGGCTGCGACGTCTGGCTCAACAACCCGCTGCGCCCCCTGGAGGCCTGTGGTACGAGCGGCATGAAGGCCGCGCTCAACGGCTGCCTCAATCTCTCGGTCCTCGACGGCTGGTGGGACGAGTGGTTCGAGCCGGACTTCGGCTGGGCGATCCCGACGGCCGACGGTCTGGCCCTGGACGAGGACCGCCGTGACGACCTGGAGGCGGGCGCCCTCTACGAGCTGATCGAGGACAGGATCGCGCCGCGCTTCTACGACCGGGGTGGCGAAGGGCTCCCCGAACGCTGGATCGAGATGGTCCGCCGCACGCTGGGCACCCTCGGGCCCAAGGTTCTGGCAGGTCGCATGGTGTCCGAGTATGTGGAGCGGCTGTACGCGCCCGCCGCGATCGCCCAGCGTGCGCTGGATCCCGGCACGGCCCGGCAGCTCGCCGACTGGAAGGCCAGGGTCCGCGCCGCCTGGCCGCGCGTCGCCGTCGACCATGTGGAGGCCGTGGCGCCCGATACGGCGGGCGGCTCGGCCGAGCTGGGGTCGACGCTGGTGCTGCGGGTCCGGATCGCCCTCGGGGTGCTGGAGCCGGCCGATGTGGAGGTCCAGGCGGTGGCCGGCCGGGTGGACGCCGCCGACGGCATCTCGGACGCCCAGGTCTTCCCCCTGAAGCCCACCGGGGGCCAGGACCTGGAGGGCCGCTGGCTGTACGACGGTCCGCTGGCCCTCGATCGCACCGGGCCGTACGGCTACACGGTGCGGGTGCTTCCCGCCCATCCGCTGCTGGCGACCGGCGCGGAACTCGGCCTGGTGACACTGCCCACGGAGTCGATGGGTGACGGCGCGGGTCTGCTGATGCGCTGACGTACCGTCCGCCCGGCCCCGGCACGCCCGCGGACGTGAAACCGCCCGGGAGGAAGCGAAAGCTCCTCCCGGGCGGTTCGTTCAGGAGCCGGATCCGGCTCCGGGTTCAGCAGGCCGACGGGTTCAGAACGTCAGCTTGAAGCTGTTGATCTTGCCGGTGTCGCCCGAGAAGACGTCCTGGACCTTCAGCTTCCAGGTGCCGTTGGCCGCCACGGACGAAGCGTTGACCGTGTAGGTCGTCTGGACGTTGTCCGCCGAGTCGGAGATCGAGGAGTTCTTCAGCCGGTAGGTCGTACCGTTCGGGGCGACGAGGTCGATGACCAGGTCACCGCGCCAGGTGTGGGTGATGTCCACGCCGACCTTGAGGGCGCTGGGCGCGTTGCCCGTGATGCCGGTGACGTTGACCGAGGTGGTGACGGCCGCGCCGCCGTCCGGGATCGCGACGGAGGTGGTGTTCTCGAAGACCGTGCCGGTGCCGGGGTCGCCGCCACCGGAGCGAGCGCCGACGTTGATGCCCGCCCAGGCGTCGGTGACGGCCTTGTACTCGGCGCTGGTCGTGCCGTACAGCTCACCGGCCACGGCGAGGGTACCGGTGCGGGCCGCCGCGTAGTTGGTGGTGGAGGTGAACTTGGTGGCGAGCGCCTTGAACCAGATCTGCTCGGCCTTGGCGCGGCCGATGCCGGTCACCGGCAGGCCGTCGGAGGTCGGCGAGTCGTAGGAGACGCCGTTGATGACCTTGGTGCCGCTGCCCTCGGAGAGCAGGTAGAAGAAGTGGTTCGCCGGGCCCGAGGAGTAGTGGACGTCGACGTTGCCGATGCCCGAGTACCACGCGTCCTTGGACGCGCCGTCCTTGCTCGGCTTGTCCATGTAGCGCAGCGGGGTGCCGTCGCCGTTGATGTCGATCTTCTCGCCGATGAGGTAGTCGCCCGGGTCCGAGGCGTTGTTGGCGTAGAACTCGACCGCGGTGGCCATGATGTCGCTGGTCGCCTCGTTGAGGCCACCGGACTCGCCGCTGTAGACCAGCTTGGCGGTGGCGGCGGTGACACCGTGCGACATCTCGTGCGCGGCCACGTCGAGCGAGGTCAGCGGTGCGGCGTTGGCCGAGCCGTCGCCGTACGTCATGCAGAAGCAGCTGTCCTGCCAGAAGGCGTTGACGTAGTTGTTGCCGTAGTGGACGCGGGAGTACGCGCCGACACCGTCACCCCGGATACCGGTGCGGCCGTGCACGTTCTTGTAGTAGTCCCAGGTCTCGGCCGCGCCGTAGTGGGCGTCCGCGGCGGCCGTCTCGGCGTTCGACGGGTTGCCGTTGCCCCACACGTCCGTGGAGTTGGTGAACAGCGTCCCGGTGCCGGACGAGCCGTGGTTCAGGTTGTACGTCTTGTGGTTGCCGCGACCCGTGTCGGTCAGCGTGTACGACGGCGCGGTGCCGAGGGTGACCTGGCCGCTGTACTGGGTGTTGCCGACGCCGTTCTCGACCGCCTGCCACTCGTACAGCTTCGCGCCGGAGGCCGCGTCCGTGACGACGTGCAGTTCGTTGGGGGTGCCGTCGTGCTGGAGACCGCCGACGACGGTCTCGTAGGCGAGCTGCGGCTTGCCCTGCGCCATCCAGACCACCTTGCGGGGTGCCCGGTCGGCCTCGGTCTTCTTGGAGCCGTCGGCCCTGGCGAGGCCGAGCGCCTGCTTCTCGGCCGCGGCGGGCGCGACATCGGCCGTCGTGTCCACGGCCTTCAGCTGACCGCTGCTGACCTTGGACGCCTTGGAGACGCTCTCGGTCGCCCCGGCCTTGGTCTCCTGGACGACCAGGTCGCCGCCGAGCACCGGAAGCCCGGCGAAGGTGCGCTCGTAACGGGTGTGCGTGGTGCCGTCGTTGTCCTGGACGACATCCCGGACGACGAGCTTCTCCTGAGAACCGAGACCGAGCTCCTTGGCTGTGGCCGCCTTGCTCGCGTCGGCCTCACGGATGAGCTCGGCGCGCTGGGACGGGGTGAGCTGCTTGGCCAGTGCGCCGCGGTTGGCGCCGGCGGTCGCTGCCGCCGCTGTGGCGCTGCCCGGGGTGGCAGTGGCCGTACCGGTCTGGACTCCGACGGCGAGGAGGGCTGCTGCGGCTATCAGAGCGCCGGTCGCGGTGGCACGACGGCTGGGGGTGGATCTCACGCGGACTCCTTCTGCGAGGGGGGTACCGGCGGCAGGTGGCCGTCGGAAGAACGAGAAGTGCGCAGAACGGGGTGAAGAGTGTCAGCCGGAGGACGGTCCTGTCAGGACCGCGTCAACAAGTTGGCCGGAAGTCGTCCGTTGCCGGAAAAGTCATGTTCGTTAAGCGGACGTTTCGCCGATCATCATCGCGATGCCGTCCAGCGTTCTCCGCAGGCCGAATTCGAAGAGCGCGTCGAGGTCGAGCTCGAACTCATCGTGTTCGAACAGCGAGTTGAGGAACGGGTAGTCGCCACTGGCCGAGATGGCCTCGAACTGTGGCTCATTTCTTACCATCCACTCCGCGGCGGACAGCCCGGTGTCCTGACGCGCCTGTGTCTCCATGTCGCCGGCCATGGCAAGTCCCTGGACGTGGGCGAAAAGGGTGAGATGGATGTGCAGCTTCGTGTACGGCGGCAGCCCGGTGCCGGCCAGGGCGTGCAGCACCCACTCCGTGTACCGCATGGCGTGCGGGGACGCTGTCGGCCGGGTGAAGGAAGCCACGGCCTGCGCCATCCACGGATGGCGCCCGTACACCGACCGGAGCCACCGGGCGGCGAGTTCAAGTCCGGACCGCCAGTCGTGGGGCGCGGCGCCCGGCGGGCGTTCACCGAACACCTCGTCCGACATCAGCCGGACCAGCTCGGCCTTGCCCGGCACATGGCGGTACAGCGCCATGGTGGAGGTCGCCAGCATGGTCGCGACCCGACGCATGGACACCGCGGGCAGCCCTTCGGCGTCGGCCAGGTCGACGGCGGTACGCACGATGCGCTCACGGCTCAGGACAGGACCGCTCCCCGGCCCGGCGCCCCCCGGAGCGCGCCGCTCGACGACGACCGTGCCGACCCCCGGCACCGCCCGCACGAGCCCTTCGCCGCGCAGCACCGACAGCGCCTTGGTGGCGGTCGCCATGGCGACACCCCACTCCCGGACGACGGCACGGGTGGAAGGCACCCGGTCGCCCGGGGCGAGCTCGCCGGAGACGATCCGGCGGCGGATCTCCCCGGCGATGCCGAGGTAGGGCGGTTCGTTCTGCACGCGTGCACCGTACTAGTGCACCGGAAACGCCGTACACCCCGTCAACTCGGGGAATATGAGCGGCTGTACGAGACGCCGGGAGGTGCACTACGGCGCTGTTTGCGGTGTACGCGGCGCCGCTGCTGTGCTCCCGGCATGACCTCAGGACCGCGTATCCCGGCACCACCCGTATCCGCCTCCGGCACCGACGCGCCCGAGCCCGCCGCGCCACGCGCCGGACGCCGTGAGTGGACCGCGCTCGGCGTGCTGATGCTGCCGCTGCTCTTCGTCTCGATGGACATCTCCGTCCTCTTCTACGCGCTGCCCGCCATCGGCGCAGACCTTCGACCGGGCTCCACCCAGCAGTTGTGGATTCTCGACATGTACGGCTTCGTCCTCGCCGGACTGCTCATCACCATGGGCGCGCTCGGTGACCGCATCGGCCGCCGGACCGTACTGATCGCCGGCACGGTCCTCTTCGCCGCGGCCTCGGTCGCCGCCGCCTACGCCCAGTCACCGGGGGCACTGATCGCCGCCCGGGCGCTCCTCGGTGTGGGCGGTGCCTGTCTGATGCCGTCCACCCTCGCCCTCGTCCGCAACCTCTTCCACGACCAGCGGCAGCGCTCCAGGGCGGTTGCCCTCTGGACGACCGTGATGGCCACCGGCATCTCCGTCGGCCCGGTCGTCAGCGGCGCCCTTCTCGAACGCTTCTGGTGGGGCGCCGTCTTCCTCGTCAACCTGCCCGCGATGGCACTCCTGCTGGTTCTCGCACCACTGCTGCTGCCGGAGTCCAGGACCCCCGCTGCGGGCAGGTTCGATGTCCTGAGCGCGGTGCTCTCGCTCGCCGCGCTGCTGCCGCTGATCCACGGCATCAAGGAACTCGCCAAGCACGGCTACCAGCCCCTGCCGGCGCTCGGCATCACCGCGGGACTCGCCCTGGGCTTCGTCTTCCTCCGCAGGCAGGCCCGCCTCGCGCACCCGATGGTCGACCTCGCGCTCCTGCGTCGCCGCGCCTTCGGCGGATCGGTCCTCGTCAACCTGCTGGCCATGGCGGCGACGGTCGGATTCGCGGCGTTCTTCTCCCAGTACGTGCAGTCCGTCCTGGGCAAGAGTCCCTTCGAGGCGGCCATGTGGAGCCTGGTGCCGTCCCTCGGCGTCATGGCCGCCGCCCCGGCGGCCGGTGCGCTCGCCCGGCGGTTCGACCGCGGGTACGTCATGGGCGGCGGGTTCCTCGTCGCCGCCTCGGGCTTCCTCTCACTCACCCGGATCGGGACCGACTCGCCGCTCTGGGTGACACTCACCGGGTCCGCCGTCTACGCGGGCGGCCTGGTCTCCGCGATGACGCTCGCCAACGAACTCGCCCTGGGCGCCGCACCGCCCGAGCGCGCGGGCTCCGCTGCCGCCGTTCTCGAATCGGGTCAGGAGCTCGGCGGCGCCCTGGGGATGGCGATGCTCGGTTCGGTCGGCGCCGCCGTCTACGGCCGGGACATGAGCGCTACGGCCCCCGGCGCACCCGACGCCGTGCGGGAGACCCTGTCAGGCGCGGTCGCGGTCGCCCGGCAGCTCCCGGACCAGCTGCGGGAGACGGTGCTCGCCTCGGCGGACCGGGCCTTCACCCACAGCCTGGGCATGGCAGCGGCCGGTGCCGCCGCCGTGATGATCGGCGCCGCTGTGCTCTGCGTCCTCCTGCTCCGGGGCGTCCGTACGCTGCGGTGAGGCCCGCGGCCACCGGGCCTCAGGAGGTGGTGAGCACCATCCGGAAGCGGGCCGCGCCGGACATCATCTTCTGGTACGCGGCCTCCGTGTCGTCCAGCGGCACGGTCTCGGTCATCGGGCGGATCCCGTGCAGGGTGCTGAACGCCAGGGTGTCCTGCACGTCCTGCGCGGTGCCGGACGGATGGCCCCGGACGACCTTGCCGGACATCAGCAACTGGTTCGGGCTGATCCCCAGCGGCTCCGGGTCCGCACCGATGACCACCAGCTCGCCGCGGGGCGCGAGCCCCTCCACGGTCGCCGTGATGGCCCCGGAGTTGGCGGCGGTGGCCAGGACGACCCGGGCGCCGCCCAGGGACTGCAGCGCGTCCGCGACGGTGGTGCCCGCGGTGCTGTCGATGTAGTGGTGCGCGCCGAGCTCCTTCGCGAAGTCGGCCTTGGCGGCTCCGCGGGCGATCGCCACCGTCTCGAAGCCCATCGCGGCCGCGTACTGCACGCCCAGGTGCCCGAGGCCGCCGATGCCGAGCACGGCGACCAGGTCTCCCGGCCGGGCGGCGCTGCGCCGCAGCCCGTTGTACGTGGTAACCCCCGCGCAGCCCATGGGCGCCGCGTCGACCGCCGACAGCGCGTCGGGGATCCGGGCCAGGGCGTCCATCGGGACGGTCACGCTCTCGGCATAGCCCCCGTCGTACGCCCACCCGGGCACCTTCAGGTGCAGGCAGACCATGAAGTCGCCCCGCCTGCACGGTGTGCAGTGGCCGCAGCTGCCGCCGAACCAGCCCACCGCCACCCGGTCACCCACCTGCCAGGAGCTCTGCGTGCCGTCGCCGAGCTCCTCGATCCGGCCGGCGATCTCGTGCCCGGGGACCACCGGGAACCGTACGCCGGGGAGCGCGTTGTCCACGAAGAGGGCGTCGCTGTGGCAGACGCCGCAGGCGTCCACGGCCACCCGGACATGACATGGACCCGGGTGCGGCACCGCCCGCTCGACGATCTCGAAAGGACCGCCGGCGGCGGTGGCCTGCGCGGCTCGGTAGACGCTGGGGACGCTCATCTGGATCTCTCCGGGACATAGGAGTGGACGGCCCCCTGGAATCAGCAGACCAGCTCCGGCCCGGTCGCGCGCGCCGAGCGGCGCGGACGGGGGCGGGCCCGCCCCCGTCCGCGCGTCGCCCGTTCAGGAGGAAGGCGCTCCTTCGCCGTGCCAGGAGCGCCAGAGCGCGGCGTAGGCGCCGTCGGCCGCCACGAGATCGTCGTGGGTGCCGAGTTCGGTGATCCGGCCGTCCTCCATCACGGCCACCCGGTCGGCGTCGTGAGCCGTCTGCAGGCGGTGTGCGACGGCGACGACGGTCCGGCCTTCGAGGACGGCGGCCAGCGCCCGCTCGGTGTGCCGGGCCGTCCTCGGGTCCAGGAGCGCGGTGGCCTCGTCGAGTATCAGCGTGTGCGGATCGGCCAGCACCACGCGCGCCAGGGCGAGCTGCTGCGACCGGGCGCCGTCCGGCCGATGCCCGCCGTGGCCCAGATCGGTGTCCAGGCCGTCCGGCAGCTCGTCGGCCCAGTCGGCGCCGACGGCGGCGAGTGCCGCGCGCAGTTCGGCATCGGTGGCGCCGGCCGAGGCGATCCTCAGGTTGTCCCGGACCGTGCCGAGGAAGACGTGGTGCTCCTGGGTGACCAGGACGACGTGCCGGCGCAGCCGTTCGGGGTCCAGCCCGGCGACCGGGACCCGCCCGACCGTCACGGAACCGGTGCGCGGTGCGTCCATGCCCGCCAGCAGCCTGCCCAGGGTGGTCTTGCCCGCGCCGGAGGGGCCGACGATCGCGA
Organism: Streptomyces sp. NPDC058092; assembly: GCF_042884935.1. NCBI lineage: Bacteria > Bacillati > Actinomycetota > Actinomycetes > Kitasatosporales > Streptomycetaceae > Streptomyces > Streptomyces sp. NPDC058092. The sequence goes on along the minus strand of NZ_JBHVSY010000010.1, from coordinate 284,845 downwards.
GCCGCTCGCCGGGACGGACCGTCAGGTCGACACCGTGCAGGACGTCGCCCCCGCCGTCGTAGGCGTAGCGCACATCCGTCACTTCGACCCGGTCGTCGGCCGGTGCGGGGGAGGCGGCCGGTGGCGTGTGCGCCGCCAGGCCGAGGCCCTCGACCCTGGCGAAGGAGGCGCTGCTGCTCTGCAGCTGTTCGAGCCGCTGGAGGATGGTGTCCAGGGGCTGGGAGAGCTGTCGCAGATACAGGGCCGAGGCGACCACCGCGCCCAGGCTCATCGTGCCGTGGTCGTGCAGTACGCCGCCGATCAGCAGGACACCGGCCACCGGAATGACGTACGAGATGTCCACGGCCGGGAAGAGCACACTGCGCAGGAACAGTGTCCGGGTCCGGGTGCTCCAGCACTTGTCGATGGCCTCCCGGCATGCCGTGATACGGCGCTGCTGAAGCCCGAGGGCCTCCACGGTGCGGGCGCCGGCGGCGGTGGCCGCGAGCTGCTCCGCGAGAGCCGAGTTGGCGGCTCCCTCGGCCAGGTACGCGGTGAGCGCCCGGCGCAGATACCAGCGGGCGGCGAACCAGATGCCGAGCAGGCCCAGCACCCCGCACGCACCGAGCAGCGGGTCGAGCGCGAAGACCGCACCGAGGATGAACAGCGCCTGGACCCCGGCGATGAGGACTTCGGGCCCGGCGTCCCGGAGGGTGGCGCCGACCCTGGCGACATCGGTGGTGCCGCGGGTCATCAGGTCGCCCGCGCCGGCCCGCTCGACCACCGGGGCGGGCAGCGCGAGCACCCGGTCGGCGAACTGCTCGCGGATGCGCGCCAGGGTCCGCTCGCCGAAGCGGTGTCCGACGTAGCCGGCGCAACGGACCAGGAGGAGCTGCGCCAGGGCGAAGGCGAGGATGGTGAGCGCCAGGCGGTCCACCGCGGCCACCCCGCCGCCGGCCCTGACCTCGTCGATGATGCGGCCGAGCAGCCACGGGCCGACGAGCCCGGCACCGGCGGCCAGCGCGTTGAGGCCGATCACGGCGGCGAAGACCCGACCGTCCAGCCGGATCAGCCGGAGCGCCGCCCGGCGTATCCGGGACGGTTCGGCGATGGGCAGGGCCTGGGGTGTCGGCTCGGATCCCGTGGTCATCGCACGGCCTCCCGGGACGGCGGAACGATTCCTTCGTCGGCGGGGCCGTCGTCCTCGTCGTCCGCGCCGCGGGACACCAGGAGGCGGTAGCCGGGCTCCCGGTCCAGGAGTTCACGATGGCTGCCGACGGCTGCGACACAGCCGTCGACCAGGTAGTACACGGTGTCCGCCCGGTCCAGCAGGAGCGGTGAGGTGCTGGTGACGACCGTGGTGCGGCCGGAGCGTGCGGCGCGCAGCCGGGTCGCCATGGCCGCCTCGGTGTGCGCGTCGACCGCCGAGGTGGGCTCGACCGCCAGCAGCACCTCGGGATCGGCCAGCAGGGCCCGGACCAGCCGGATGCGCTGGCGCTGGCCTCCGGAGAGATTGCGGCCCTGCGCGTCGACGGGCGAGTCGAGTCCGTCCGGCAGACCGCGGACGATGTCCTGCGCCACGGCCGCGTGCAGGCAGCGGCCGATGGATTCCTCGTCCCGGTCCCGGGCGCCGCTGATCACCTCGCGCAGCGGACCGGCGAACAGATCGGCCTCGTTGTCCGCGACCAGGATCCGCCGCCGCACCTGCGTCAGGTCGATCTCGTCCAGGCGTATCGCGCCCCAGGTCGCGGCCGACCCGGTGAACCGGCCGAGCCGCTCGACCACCGCCGCGGACTCCGACGGCCGGGCGCCGGCCAGCGCGGTCAGCCTCCCGGGCACCACCTCGACGCCGGACGCCGGATCACGGAGCGCGGACGGCGACCCGGGCCCGTCCACGGCCGCCTCGCCGCCCGCAGAGTCGGGCTCCAGGTCCAGGAAACGTATGACTCGGCGGGCGGCGACCAGCCCGCGGCTGAGGTCGTAGCCGCCCTCGATGAAGGACGAGACCGGCACCACGAGCACTGCGGCGTACCCGTAGACCGCGACCAACTCGCCTACGCTGATGGTTCCTTGAGCGGCCATCCGGGCCGCCAGCCAGGTCACGGCCCCGAGGAACAGGGTGGGCAGGCCGACGCCGAGGGCCTGGATCCAGCTGGTCACCGCGCCGACGCGGTACCCCTGCGCCCGCAACTCCCGCGAGCCGTGCCGGTAGCGCTCGGCGTACACCTCCTTGCCGCCGATGCCGTTGAGGACGCGCAGGCCCCCGACCATGTCCTCGAAACGGTTGGCGAGCCCGCCCTGCCGCTCCCGGTACGCCGCCTCGACGCCCTGCAGCCGCCCCAGCAGCGGGCCCACCAGCACCGCGAGCAGCGGCACCCCGAGCAGCACCACCGCGGCGAGCAGCGGCTCCACGGCCAGCAGCAGCGCGGCCACGACGACGAAGGCGAGGACCGCGCCGACACCGGGGCCGGTGATGGTCAGCGTGTTGGCGATCACGGCGACGTCACCGAAGCCGATCGTGACGACTTCCCCGGCGGTGGCCCGGCGCGGCAGCGCCCCGCCCAGCCGGGTCGCCTGCGCGACCACGGCCCGCACGGAACGGAAGGCGGCGTCCAGCCGCACCCTGGTCATCGTGCGGTGCCGCATGATGGCCAGCCACGCGTTCAGCACCCCCACACCCAGCAACGCCGCGACCCAGCCGGCCAGCGCGGGCCACCGCCCCGGTTGCAGCCCGTCGTCGATGGCGCGGGACAGCAGGTACGGCGGCAGCGTCAGACAGACCATCCAGGCGCTGCCGAGCAGCGCCCCGGCAGCGATCCGCCGGCGTTGACAGACGATCAGCCACCACAGGTACCGCAGGGCGCTGCGACGGTCGGGGGGTGGGATGGAGTACAGCGAGCGATTCTTGATCTGGATCCCTCCCCGGGGTGGCAGCGGAACGTGGTCGCGGGTGCCTGCTCCGTGGATCGTACGGACAGCGTGTACGTGCAGTCCGTGTCGGGGACGACGACGAGCAGTGGGGCGCCGCGCTTGAGGTGTGCGTGGGCGGCGCGTTGGCTCTCGCGGTCCTCACCAGGCGCGGAGTTCCGCGAGGTGGCCGAGGCGGGGGTCGAGGCCGAGCCGGTCCACGATCCACAGCGCCTGGCCGCCGAGCCACCGCAGCGCGAGGACGGGGGAGATGGTCCGGAAGGTGCCCAGGACGTACCGCGCCGTTTCGTCGGTGCCGTACACGAGCCCTTCGGCGAGCACCTCGCACTGGTAACTCATCGGCTCAGGCTGCCCGTTCACGCCGGGTCGGCCATCCACATCACCGGTCACAGGATCCGCCCCGCGCTCCGGGCATTGCACCGCGAGATCTCGGCCCGCAACCGCTCTATCGGGCTCGGCGGCCGCACGTTTGCGGGCTTCGCCTCCCACTCCGTCCCGCCGCAGACCGGTCGTAACGACCAGTACGGGCCGGCCACTCCCCGGAACTCTCCCACCTGGTCACGACGGCTGGTGTCCACCAACAGCGTGCCGGGGGAGGGTGCTTGTGGGGGGTTCTGCTCGTTCGGGGGGCCGTCTTCCGTAGACACGGGCCACTCCTCTCCGTAACGGTTCCGCTACCAAGGGGGATCAGCGTGGCTTAGAGTCGGAGGGTCTTCAACTTGCACAAGTTGTTTGGGGAATGAGGCGGTGGCCGTTGAATCGGAAAGAGTTAGACCCCGAGGCATCGCCGAGCGCGCAGTTCGGGCAACGTCTGCGCATGCTGAGGGATGAACGAGGCTGGACACAGGACGAGCTGGCCTCGCGCATCGGATGCTCGGGAACGCACATTTCCGCCGTAGAAACTGGGCGTCGGCCTCCAACTCGCCGCTTTGCTGCAAGCGTTGACAAGGTGTTCGGAACTGGAGACAGGTTCGAGCGTCAGAGCCTCGCTGTGCGTCAAACGGCGCTCATCGAAGGGTTCCCGGAGTACGTCGCCCATGAAGCGCGAGCCTCGGAGATCAGGCTGTATGAGGTGGGCGTCATCCCTGGCCTGCTTCAGACGCTGGAGTACGCAGCGGCGCTCGAAGCGGACGCAGTGCGGCGGGAATCAACCACCCCCGAGCAAGCAGACGAACGTGTCGGGCTGGTGGCAAGGCGCCAAGCTTCCCTCGTGCGGTCGCCATCGCCCCTGATCCTTGCGGTACTCGACGAAGGATGCATCCGCCGGCCAATGGGGTCTCCCGCTGTCACGGACGCCCAGTTCGCGCGCTTGCTCGAGTTCGCCGAGCTACCGAACACGGTGTTGCAGATCGCACCGTTCTCCATGGGGGAGCGCAGACCGTTCAGCCTGCCCATCACCGTGCTCACCATGCCGGACCGCTCGCTGATGTCCTACGCCGAGTCCACTCACCGGGGTCATCTCGAACGGGAAAGTACTTTCGTGCTGCCGATACTGACGGCCTACCATCAGCTACAGGCCGAGGCGCTCTCCCAGGCGGCATCCGTGGCCATGATCGAGCAGGTACGAAAGGGCACCCCGTGACTACCGAATCCCCCCGTTGGTTCACGTCCTCCTACAGCGGCAACGGCGGCCAGTGCATCGAGGTCGCCGCAAATCTCGTCGCTTCGCGCAGCGTGGTCCCTGTCCGCGACTCCAAGAACCCGAGCGGCCCGGTGCTGAGCGCCTCCGCCGCCTCGTTCGCCTCCTTCGTGGCGGGTGTCAAGGCCGGAGAGTTCGGCACCGTCTGACCAACCGGCTCCGCACGTACTGATCCCGGACACGACGAAAGCCCCGCCACACCCCTGGAATTCGCCGGGAGCGTGGCGGGGTCTTGAATCCGGCTGTGGGTCTGCCGTCCGGGGCCATCCAGCCCTGGGCCATCTGCCCGTCACGGGAGATGTGCCGCTGAAGCGAGGTCAGATGCTGCCCGGGGGGACCGCGAAGGCATGCGGCCCGCTGTCGGCGCCGAGCGCATCGAGATGCACGGCGAAGAGGCGAATGCGGAGCTCACCAGCCCGCTCGCCCCGGGTGATCCCCGGCGCTGAAGACGGTCATTTGCCGAATCGCCGTTCACGATTCGCGTACGAGCGAAGTGCGCGCAGGAAGTCCACGTGACGGAACGCCGGCCAGAAGCAGTCCACCCAGTGCATCTCGGCGTACGCGGACTGCCAGAGAAGGAAGCCGGACAGCCGCTGTTCTCCGGAGGTTCGGATGATGAAGTCGGTGTGGTCGGCTGTTGGCGAGTACAGATGCCGGGAGATGTCCTCGATTTCGAACCGCTCAACCAGTTCGGCAGGGTCGCCACCGGCAGCAATGTGTTCCTCGAAGGCGCTCTTCACCGCATCGACGATCTCCCGTCGGCCGCCGTAGCCGACCGCGACGTCCACCTTGAGCCCGCCTCGCCCCGCGGTCGCGGCGGCGGCCTCCTTGAGTACTTGGGCACTGGTACCAGGCAGCATGTCGAGCGAGCCGATCACCTGGACCTCCCAGGGACGGCCTGCGGCCGTGATGTCCCGGACGGTCTCTTCGATGATCTCGATCAGCGGGCCGAGCTGCTCGGCGGGGCGCCCGAGGTTGTCGTCGGAGAGCATGAAGAGGGTCACGTGCTCGATTCCGTCGGCAGTGCACCAGCCCAGGAACTCGGTCGTCTTGGCACCGCCCGCCCGGTACCCCTCCCGGACGTCCGTGTGACCCGCCTGCCGAGCCCAGCGCCGATTGCCGTCGAGCATGATCCCGACGTGCCGCGGGCGTGGCAGCCCCGCCAGGGTGGCGGCCAGTCGGCGCTCGTACACCGCCTCGATCGGCCGTCGGAGAAACAGCGGGAGCAGCCTCATGAACCATCTCCATCGCGTTGTGATGCTCTTCGCGGACCCTACCAGGGGCTCTTTGCCGAGCTCGGCGAGCATTCAGAACACCTCTGCTGTGCACGCTACTTGGCCAGGAGTGCACGCTTCGGTGGGTCTGTTCGGTGAGGGTACGCATCAGTGAACGTCGACCCCCGCTCTGGTGCCGCCGACGTAGTCCACCCCGGCGGCGCTTTCCGCGACCACCGGGGATGCGTGGGGGTGCAGCTCGTCCTGCGGGTTGCTCGAGATCAGCCGGGCAGTCGTTCATCGCCCACCGCGGGCGATCCGGGGCGGCCTCGGGAACCGGTCAGCCGGCTCGCCGGGTTCGCCCGAGGCCCCTCGCCCGAGGAGGGGGCGCCAGCGGTCGGCCGACTCCATGATGTCCAGGCTGACCCGCTCCAGGAATGCCCCCGCCCTGGCCATCCGTTGCCCCACGGGGCTGTCGGGCCCGGACGCCTCCGCCGTGGCCATCGCGGACTGCGCCGCATCGAGTGTCTGCCGCGTGCTGAGAACGATGGAGTGGTACCAGGCCTCGTCGTCGATGACGTAGACGTCGCGACGCCGCTGCGGATCGCGCTCGCGCCGGACATAGCCGTGCTGGACGAGGTAGTTCACGGCCACAGAGACGGAGGCGGGGCTGACCTTCAGCCTGCGGGTCAGCTCGGCCGCGGTGCGCCTGCCGTCTTCGGACAGCAGCAGGTCGACGTGCACGCGTGCTGTCATCCTCGGCAGCCCCGCCCGGACTGCCATCTCGATGATCTCCTCACCCGTCGTGTCACCCGGCGGTCCGGCCGCGCGCGCGGGTGCCGGTGTGCCACGCCGTGCTCGCTGGGCCGTCGCCCGGTGCGCCCGCTGGGGCTGGTAGCCGCTGGGGCCACCGTTGCGTCCGATTTCCCGGCTGATCGTCGAGGTCGGGCGGTCGAGCCGCCTGGCGATCCCGGCGTAGGAGAGCCCGTCGGCGATTCCGGCCGCGATGCGCTGGCGGTCCTGCTGGGTCAACCGTTCTCCTGGCATGTCGTCAGTATTGCTTTCGCCATCATTCATTGCAACGAACTATTGCATTCGACCGCATCGTCATTGCATCAATTCTCTGCCGCTGACCTGGGTAAATGCGTTTCCGTCGATTGACAGAAATTCTGAATGCAACGTAGCTTTCAAGCATCGTCAAACACGTGCTATCGCGAGATGAGGAATGATTATGAGTGAATTCCTGCACACCGTCGCGACGATGCCGACGGCGCGTCAGTCCGGCTGCCCCTTCGACCCGCCGGCCGAGCTGGTCGACGCCCGCCGGCACGGCCCCATCAGCCACTACACCTTCCCCGGCGGAAGACCCGGCTGGCTGATCACCGGATACGACCTGGTCAGGTCGGTCCTGGCCGACTCGCGGTTCAGCTCACGCAAGGAGCTCATGCTCCACCCGACCATCGACTACGGAGACATGAAGGCACCCCCGGCGCCGCCCGGCGAGTTCCTCCTCATGGACGAGCCCCGGCACAGCCGCTATCGAAAGCCGCTGATGGGCAAGTTCACCGTACGACGGATGCGACTGCTCACCGCGCGCGTCGAGCAGATCACCGCCGACCACCTGGACGCCATGGAGGAGGCCGGGCCGTCGGCGGACCTGGTGATCGCGTTCGCCAAGCCCATTCCCGCCATCGTGATCTGTGAACTGCTGGGGGTGCCGTACCAGGACCGGGGGTCCTTCCAGGAGCAGGTCGACTCGTTCATGAACGGGGAGACAAGCGACGAGGACCTGCTAGCGGCCTATACCGCGACCCAGGACTACCTCGCGGAGCTGGTGGCCGCCAAACGCGCGGACCCCACCGACGACGTGCTCAGCGACCTCACCGACAGCGATCTGACCGACGAGGAGCTGAAGGGGATCGCCCTGATCCTGCTGGCGGCCGGGCTCGACACCACCGCGAACATGCTGGCCCTTGGCACCTTCGCGCTGCTGCGCAACCCGGAACAGCTGGCCGCGCTGCGCGCCGATCCCGCGATCGCCGACCGGGCCGTGGAGGAGCTGCTGCGGTACCTCAGTGTCGCCAAGACGTTCATGAGGACGGCGCTGGAGGATGTCGAGGTGGGCGGCCGGACCATCAAGGCCGGCTCGCGGGTGATCCTGTCGTACAACACCGCCAACCGCGACCCCGAGTGCTTCGCCGATCCCTACGTGCTCGACCTCCGCAGGCAGGGCGGCGGGCATCTGGCCTTCGGCCACGGCATCCACCAGTGCCTGGGGCAGCAGCTGGCCCGCGTCGAGATGAGGGTCGCGTTCCCCGCGCTGCTCAACCGCTTCCCCACGCTGCGCCTGGCCGTACCCCCCGAAGAGGTTGCCCTGCGTCCGGAGACCGCGGACGTCTACGGGGTGAAGAGCCTCCCGGTCACCTGGGACGCGTGACCAATGAGGATCACTGTGGACGCCGAGCGCTGCGTCGGCTCCGGAATGTGCGTGTTGACGGTCGGCGAGGTGTTCGACCAGCGTCAGGACGACGGCAAGGCGATCGTGCTGCGACCCGAGCCGCCCGCCGGGACGCGGGACTCGGTTCGCGAAGCCGTCGACCTGTGCCCTGCCGCGGCGATCGCCCTGTCGACCCCGGGTACCCCTGTTTCGTAGGTGGTCGCTCATGGACGGTCTCCACCCGCCCCATCAGGCGCCCCGAGCTGGAGGCCGCTCACGCCAGGCTCTCCCGCCAAGCCCGGTGGAGCCCGGCGAAGCGGCCCGTGCCGCCGATGAGTTCGGACGGGGCACCGTCCTCCACGATGCGGCCGTGCTCCATCACCAGGATCCGGTCCGCGATCTCCACGGTCGACAGGCGGTGGGCGATCACCACCGCGGTGCGGCCGTGGAGCACCGTGTCCATGGCCCGCTGCACCGCCCGTTCGCCGGGGATGTCCAGGGAGCTCGTCGCCTCGTCGAGGATCAGCACGGACGGGTTCGCGAGCAGGGCCCGGGCGAACGCGACCAACTGGCGCTGACCGGCCGAGATCCGGCCGCCCCGCTTGCGTACGTCCGTGTCGTACCCCTCGGGCAGCCCGGCGATGAAATCGTGTGCGCCGATCGCCTTGGCGGCCTGCTCGATCTCCTCGCGGGTCGCGTCCGGGCTGCCGATCGCGATGTTCTCGGCGACCGTCCCGGAGAACAGGAACGCCTCCTGGGTCACCATCACCACACCCCGCCGCAGCTCGGGCACGGCCAGATCCCGCAGATCGGTCCCGTCGAGCAGCACCCGGCCCTCGGTCGGGTCGTAGAAGCGGGCCAGCAGCTTGGCGAGCGTCGACTTGCCCGCGCCCGTCGAACCGACCACGGCGACGGTCTGACCGGACGGGACCGTCAGATCGAAGCGGGGCAGCACCTCGCCACCCGTACGGTAGGCGAACCGCACCGAGTCGAAGACGACCTCGCGGCCCGGGTGCTCACCCGCGAGCGCGGGCAGGCCGACCGGATTCGTCGTCTCGGGGACGGAAGGGGCCTGGGCCAGCAGACCCGCGATCTTCTCCAGCGAAGCGGCGGCCGACTGGTAGGAGTTGAGGAACATGCCCAGCCGGTCGATCGGGTCGTACAGCCGGCGCAGATAGAGCACGGCCGCGGCCAGCACACCGAGCGCCAGCGCGCCCGACGCCACCCGGTACGCACCCCACAGCACGATCCCCGCGACCGCCGTGTTGGCGACCAGCCGGGAGCCGACGACATAGCGCGCCATCTCCAGCATCGCGCCGCTGTTCGCCCGCCGGTGAGCCGAGTTGAGGCCCTCGAAGTGCGCGTCGTTGAGACGCTCGCGGCGGAACGCCTGGAGGGGGCGGATGCCGTTCATCGACTCGGCGAACTTCACGATGACCGCGGCGATCGCCGTCGACCGCGCCGCGTAGAGCACTCCGGCCTGCCGCTGGAAGCGCCGTACCAGCAGATACAGCGGGACGAAGGAGAGCACCGCCACCGCGCCGAGACCGAAGTCCAGCCAGAGGAGCACCAGCGAGATGGAGACGAAGGACAGGACGATGCCGATCAGCTCCTGCAGCCCCTCGCTGAGCAGTTCCCGCAGCGATTCCACATCCGTGGTGGAACGCGAGATAAGCCGCCCCGAGGTGTAGCGCTCGTGGAAGTCCACACTCAGCGCCTGCGCGTGGCGGAAGATCCGGCCCCTCAGATCGAGCAGCACGTCCTGGTTGATCCGGGCGGAGACCATGATGAACGCGTACTGCATGAGCCCGGCGGCCGCCGAACACAGCGCGTACCCCACGGCCACCGCGATCAACGGCCCGTAGTCCGCGTCCCGGAACGCGGGCACACCGCTGTCGATGGCGTACGCGACGAGCAGCGGGCCCGCCTGTACCGCCGCCTGCTGGATCAGCAGCAACAGCGCCGACACCAGCACCCGGCTCCGGTGCGGCCGGAGCAGCGACATCAGCAGCGCCCGGGTCGCACCGCGGGGCGTGGGCAGATCGTCCCGGTCGAACCGGTCCCCGGCACCGTCGGAGGGGGACGGGCCCCCGGGCTCCTTCCGCGCGTCCGGCTGCCGCTCGGCGGGCCCGGCCGTCGTCGTACCGGTCGTCGTGCTGGTTGTCGGGCTGGTCATCGGGTACGGCCCTTCTCGGCAGGGAAGTCCGGTACGAGATGGCCCTCGCCGGACAGGTCGGGGACGGCGTCCACAGCGGGGGCACCCTCCTGTGCGCCGGTGGCCCCCGACATCAGCCACGCGTACTCCGCGTTGCCGCGCAGCAGTTCCTGATGGGTGCCGACGGCGGTGATCCGGCCCTCGGAGAGCAGCGCCACCCGGTCCGCGAGCATCACGGTGGACGGCCGGTGCGCGACCACGATCGCCGTCGTCTCCTCCAGCACCTGCCGCAGCGCGGCCTCCACCAGCGTCTCCGTATGCACGTCCAGGGCGGAGAGCGGATCGTCGAGCACCAGGAAGCGGGGCCGGCCGACCACGGCGCGGGCCAGCGCGAGCCGCTGCCGCTGCCCGCCGGAGAGGCTGAGCCCCTGCTCGCCGACCTGGGTGCCGATGCCGTCGGGCAGGTCGTACACGAAGTCGGCCTGCGCGACGTCGAGCGCCCGCCGCAACTCGTCCTCCCCGGCGCCCTCGGCGCCCATCAGCACGTTCTCCCCGACGGTCGCCGAGAAGAGCGTCGGCTCCTCGAAGGCCACGGACACCAGCTTGCGCAGTTCCTCCCGGGGCATGGCGGTGATGTCCCTGCCGTCCAGCGTGATCCGCCCCCCGGTGGCCTCGTGCAACCGTGGTACGAGAGCGGTGAGCGTCGTCTTCCCGGAGCCCGTGGCCCCGACCAGGGCCATCGTCTCGCCGGGGCGGATGCGCAGATCGATCCGGGACAGTACGGGTACGGATCCGGGCTCCGCGTCGGGATAGCGGAACTCCACGCCCTCGAAGACCATTTCGCCCCGACCGCCGTCCGTGCCCTGCGGCGCGCGGCCGTCGGCGGCGGCCGCGTCCTCCTCCTCGGCCACATCCATCACCTCGAAGAACCGCTCGGTCGCTGTCGCCGACTCCTGACTCATCGCCAGCAGGAAGCCGATCGACTCGATCGGCCACCGCAGCGCGAGCGCCGTCGACAGGAAGGCGACCAGCGTGCCCGCCGACAGCCCGCCGTCGGCGACCTGGACCGTGCCGAGGACCAGCGCCGCCCCGATGGCCAGCTCGGGGATCGTGGTGATGACGGCCCAGATGCCCGCGAGGAGACGTGCCTTGCCCAGCTCCGTGCTGCGCAGCCGCTGCGAGAGGGCACGGAACGCGAGGGCCTGGCTGCGGTGCCGGCCGAAGCCCTTGATGATGCGGATGCCGAGCACGCTCTCCTCGACGACCGTCGTCAGATCACCGACCTGGTCCTGCGCCTGGCGCGCCACGACCGAGTACTTCGTCTCGAAGACCGAGCAGAGAATCACCAACGGCACCACCGGAGCGAGCAGCACCAGCCCCAGCGTCCACTGCTGCATCAGCAGAATGATGAAACCGACCAGGATCGTCGTGCCGTTGACGAGCAGGAACGTCAGCGGAAAGGCCAGGAACATGCGCAGCAGCATCAGGTCCGTGGTCCCGCGCGAGAGCAACTGCCCCGACGGCCAGCGGTCGTGGAACGCCACCGGCAGCCGCTGCAGATGCCGGTACAGGTCGGCCCGCATCGCCGCTTCGACCCCCGCCAGCGGCCGGGCCACCAGCCACCGCCGTATCCCGAAGAACACGGCCTCGGCGATGCCCAGCAGGAGCAGGTACAGCGCGCCCAGCCAGACACCCCCCGGATCGCGGTCCGCCACCGGGCCGTCGACGATCCACTTCAGTACGAGAGGGATCACCAGCCCCATGCACGAGGCGACTATCGCGACCAGCGCGGCGCCGAACAGGCGGTTGCGCACCGGCTTCACATAGGGCCACAACCGCAGCAGGGAGCGTGCGGTGGACCGTTCCTTGGGCTCTGCATGTTCTTCGGGCATCACAGACGAGCCTACGGTTCACCACTGACAACGCTCATGTGGTTTTTCGGCCGTCCGGCGGTGCCTGAGCCGTCGTCCGGCGGTGCCTGAGCCGTCGTCCGGCGGTGCCTGAGCCGTCGTCCGGCGGTGCCTGAGCCCGCTGGTCGTACCCCGTATCAACCGATCGGCCGATGCCGTTTCGAGCGCGATGGACGATGGTGCGCCGGTTCCCCGGACACGATGCTCGTAGGCATGGCAATCATCGAAGTGAGCGCGGTGCACAAGGCCTACGCCGGGCGCCCCGCGGTGGACGGAGTGAGCTTCGCCGTCGACGAGGGGGAGATCTTCGGGATCCTCGGCCCCAACGGAGCGGGCAAGACCACCACCGTCGAGTGCATCGAGGGGCTGCGGGTCCCCGACGCCGGTACGGTCCGGGTGGCCGGCCTCGACCCCGTCGCCGACCACGACCGGGTGACCGGGCTGCTCGGCGCACAGCTCCAGGAGAGCGAACTCCAGCCCAAGCTCACCGTGGCCGAGGCGCTGGAGCTGTACAGCGCCTTCTATCCGGACCCCGCCGACTGGCGCGCGCTGGCCGAACGGCTCGGTCTGCACACCATGTACGGCACCCGGTTCGCCAAGCTGTCCGGCGGTCAGAAGCAACGGCTGTCCATCGCGCTCGCCCTGGTCGGCAACCCGCGGGTCGTGGTCCTCGACGAGCTGACCACCGGTCTGGACCCCCGGGCCCGCCGGGATACCTGGAAGCTGATCGAGGACGTACGCGACAGCGGTGTGACGGTCCTTCTGGTCACCCACTTCATGGAGGAGGCCAACCGGCTCTGTGACCGTGTCGCCGTGATCGACAAGGGAAAGGTCGTCGCCCTCGACACCCCGTCCGGGCTGGTCAGCAGGGCCGGCAGCGCCACGGTCATCTCCTTCACGCCGTCACAGCCGCTCGACGACACCGAGCTGGACCAGCTGCCCGGGGCGGTCTCCGTCGAACAGAACGGCGGCCGGATCGTCATCAACGGCACCGACGAGACGGTCAACGCGGTGATCTCGCTGCTGGCCCGCCACCGCGTCACCGCACACCAGCTCCGCGTCACCGAGGCAACGCTCGACGACGCCTTCCTCGACCTCACAGAACAGGCGGCCTGAGATGACCACGGCGAACCCGGCCAGGACGACGGCCACCCCCACCCCATGGGCAGCGGTACTCAGGGCCGAGACACGGCTCTTCCTCCGCGAGCCCGGCAGCCTGTTCTGGATCCTCGTCTTCCCGGCCGTGCTGCTGACGATCCTCGGCCTGATCCCGTCCTTCCGGGACCCCGACGACGCACTCGGCGGCCGCCGCGTCATCGATCTGTACGTACCGGTGTCGGTGCTGCTCGCCATGATCATGGCCGGACTGCAGGCCATGCCGCCCGTCCTCACCGGCTACCGCGAGCGCGGGATCCTGCGCCGCATGTCGACCACTCCGGTACGGCCGTCCGCCCTGCTCACCTCGCAGATCGCCCTGCACGGCGCCGCGGCCCTCGGCTCCGCCGCGCTGGTGATGGCCGTCGGCCGGACCGCCTTCCAGGTCACGCTGCCCGGACAGCCCTTCGGTTATGTCCTGGCGCTGCTCCTGGCGACGGCGAGCGTCCTCGCCCTCGGCGCACTGCTCTGTGCGCTCTCCCGCACCACCAAGGCCTCCGCCGCCATCGGCTCGGTCGTCTACCTCGTGATGATGTTCACCGCCGGGGTCTGGATCCCGGTGCAGACCATGCCCGACACCCTCCGGCGCATCGTTCAGGTCACCCCGTTCGGTGCGGCCTCCCAGGCGCTGGACCGGGCGGCGTCCGGGGGCTGGCCCGGCTGGGCCCAGCTGGGCGTGATGGCGCTGTGGGCGGCCCTGGTGACCCTGCTCGCGACCCGTCTGTTCCGATGGGAGTGACCGGTTCCGGGGGAGACTTCACCCATGAACGCGGGGGACATGGCTGAGGCGACCACAACCGGACCGACGACGGCCGCGCAGTTGGGCGATCGGTTCTTCCGGTACGGGCCGTACGGTCTGCTCGGCCTGGGCACCGCGGTCTCGGCCGTGGCCGCCGACCTCGTCATGTCCCGCGCGGACGTGTACGCCGTCGCGGTACTGGTTCCGGTGGCGCTCGTCCTCCAGCTCTGGTGGGGGCGGGTGCGGCCGGGTGTTCCCCCGAAGTCGCGGGTGGCGCAGTTCTACTTTGTCGCCCGCACCCTGCTCGCCTTCGCCCTGACCTGGTGCAACCCGTTCTTCTCGATGTTCGCGGTGCTCGGCTACTTCGACGCGGGCCGGCTGCTCCCGGATCGGGCCTTCCGGGCCGGCCTGCTCGCCACCGCCGTCATCATGGCGGGCTCGCAGTGCGGCAGTGGTCTCCCGCCGGACACTCTCATGAACTGGATTGCCTTTGGCATCCTCCTTGCTCTGCATGGGACTCTCACGATGGTGTTCGCCCAGATCGGCTACCGGGAGGCCGAGCACGCCCGCAACCAGGTCGACACCATCACCGAGCTGGAGTCCGCCAACGCCCGACTCGAACAGGCCCTCGCCGAGAACGCGGGCCTGCACGCCCAACTCCTCGTCCAGGCCCGCGAAGCGGGCGTCGCCGACGAGCGGCGCCGGCTCGCCGCCGAGATCCACGACACCCTCGCGCAAGGCCTGACCGGCATCATCGCCCAGCTCCAGGTGGTGACCTCGGTCGCCGACACCGATCCCGCTCTGGCCAGGGAGCACCTCGACCGTGCCACCGCCCTCGCCCGGCACAGCCTGGGCGAGGCGCGCCGCTCGGTACACGATCTGGTCCCCGCCGCACTGGAGCACGACGACCTGCCGGGCGCGCTGAAGAAGACGGTCGCCGGCTGGGCCGAACGCCACGCGGTCCGGGCCGAGTTCACCGTCACCGGTACCGTCGAGCCGCTCCACGACGAGATAGCAGCCACCCTGCTCCGTATCGCCGAGGAAGCCCTCGCCAACGCCGGCCGCCACTCCGGGGCCTCACGGGTCGGCATCACCCTGTCCTTCATGGGTGACGAACTGGCCCTGGACGTACGGGACGACGGCTGCGGCTTCGACCCCGTCGCCCTGCCGCCGCGCCGCCGCGGCGCGGGCGGATTCGGGCTCGGCGGCATGCGGGCCCGCGCCGAACGCATCGCGGGCACCGTCGAGGTGGAGACGGAACCGGGCCGGGGCACGGCGGTCTGCGCCCGGGTGCCCCTGGTCCGGCACGGCTGATGACCAGTACGGTTGCCCTGCCATGGCTGAGGATTCCGCACGCGTCATCACGCTCGTCGTCGTCGACGACCACCCCGTCGTACGGGACGGTCTGCGCGGCATGTTCGACTCCGACCCGGGGTTCCGGGTCCTCGGGGAGGCGCCGGACGGGGTGGCGGGCGTCGACCTCGTGGCCCGGCTCGACCCCGATGTCGTCCTGATGGATCTGCGGATGCCGGGCGGCGGCGGAGTCGCCGCCATCGCCGAACTGACCGGGCGCCGCGCCCGGTCCAAGGTGCTCGTCCTGACCACGTACGACACCGACTCCGACACTCTCCCCGCGATCGAGGCCGGCGCGACCGGCTATCTGCTCAAGGACGCGCCCCGCGACGAGCTGTTCAACGCGGTCCGCGCCGCCGCCGACGGCCGGACCGTGCTCTCGCCCGCCGTCGCCTCCCGACTGATCTCACGGGTGCGCACCCCGGCGGCGCAGGGCAACGAGTCGCTGTCGGGCCGTGAGCGCGAGGTGCTCGAACTCGTCGCGAAGGGCACCTCGAACCGGGAGATAGCCGCCGAATTGTTCATCAGCGAGGCCACCGTGAAGACCCACCTCACCCATATCTTCGCCAAGCTGGGCGCCAAGGACCGGGCCGCCGCCGTCGCGGTCGGCTACGACCGCGGCATCCTCGGCTGACCCCCGCTCCCGGCCGCTCACTCCCTGACCCGCAGCAGCAGCACCGACCTGGGCGGCACAGCCAGCACCGTGCCGCCCGGGTGGACGGTGCCCGGCGCCTCGGCCTGGTCCTCCCGCGAGGTGTCCAGGACCAGTTCGTAACTCTGCGCCCACGGCGGTCCGGGCAGCCGGAAGCCGCTCGGCCGGTGGTCCGCGTGCAGGATCGCCAGGAAGCTGTCGTCCGTGACGGGTTCGCCGCGGGCGTCCCGGCCGGGGATGTCGCGCCCGGAGAGATAGAGCCCGACCGTCGCGGCCGGTGCGTACCAGTCCTCCTCCGTCATCTCCGCGCCCTGCCGGGTGAACCACGCCAGATCCCGCAGCCCGTCCGCCGCCTGCGCACGCCCGGCGAAGAAGGCGCGGCGGCGCAGTACGGGATGGGTGTGGCGCAGGGTGAGGACCCGGGAGGTCAGCTCGGTCAGCGTCCGCCACTCCGGCCGGCCGAGCAGGGACCAGTCCAGCCAGCCGACCTCGTTGTCCTGGCAGTACGCGTTGTTGTTGCCGCCCTGCGTACGGCCCATCTCGTCGCCCGCGACCAGCATCGGCACCCCCGTCGACAGCAGGAGGGTGGTGAGCAGATTGCGCAGCTGGCGGCGGCGCAGCGCGTTGACGGCGGGGTCGTCGCTCTCGCCCTCGGCGCCGCAGTTCCAGGCCCGGTTGTCCGAGGTGCCGTCCCGGTTGTCCTCGCCGTTGGCCTCGTTGTGCTTCTGCTCGTAACTGACCAGATCGCGCAGGGTGAAGCCGTCGTGCGCGGTGATGAAGTTGACCGAGGCGTACGGGCGTCGGCCGCCCCACGCGTACAGATCGCTGGACCCGGTCAGCCGGTAGCCGAGATCCCGTACGTCGGGCAGGGCGCCGCGCCAGAAGTCCCGTACGGCGTCCCGGTAGTGGTCGTTCCATTCGGTCCACAGCGGGGGGAAGGCGCCGACCTGGTAGCCGCCGTTGCCGACGTCCCACGGCTCGGCGATCAGCTTCACCCGGCGCAGCACCGGGTCCTGGGCGATCACCGCGAGGAACGGGGAGAGCATGTCGACGTCGTGCATCGAGCGGGCCAGCGCGGCTGCAAGATCGAAGCGGAAACCGTCGACGCCCATCTCCGTGACCCAGTACCGCAGCGAGTCCGTGATCAGCCGCAGCACGTGCGGCTGGACCACGTGCAGGGTGTTGCCGCAGCCGGTGTAGTCCGCGTATCTGCGGGCGTCCGGCTGGAGGCGGTAGTAGCCGCGGTTGTCGATGCCGCGCAGCGACAGCATCGGACCCAGCTCGCTCGCCTCCGCCGTGTGGTTGTAGACCACGTCGAGGATCACCTCGATCCCGGCGTCGTGCAGGGCCCGTACCATCCGCTTGAACTCGCCGACCTGCTGGCCCGCGGTCCCGCTCGCGGAGTAGTCGGCGTGCGGGGCGAAGTAGCCGATGGAGTTGTAGCCCCAGTAGTTGTGCAGGCCGCGCCGGAGCAGATGGTCCTCGTGGGCGAACTGATGCACCGGAAGCAGTTCCACCGCCGTCACTCCCAGCCGCCGCAGATGACCGACGGCGGCCGGATGGGCGAGACCGGCGTACGTGCCCCGCAGCTCCTCCGGGATTCCGGGGTGCAGCTTGGTGAAGCCGCGCACATGCAGCTCGTAGATGACGGAGTCCGCCCACGGGGTCTTGGGGCGGCGGTCCTCCGCCCAGTCGTCGTCATCGTGGACGACGACGCCCTTCGGGACGTACGGAGCGGAGTCCCGTTCGTCGCGCACGGTGTCGGCGACCTGCTGGTGCGGCCAGTCCCTCACATGGCCGTACACCTCGGCCGGGAGGGTGAACGAGCCGTCCACGGCACGCGCGTACGGGTCGAGAAGCAGCTTCGCCGCGTTCCAGCGCGCACCGGTCCAGGGGTCCCAGCGGCCGTGCACCCGGTAGCCGTACCGCTGCCCCGGCCGTACGCCCGGCACGAAGCCGTGCCAGATCTCATGGGTCAGTTCGGTCAGCGGAAGGCGCCGCTCGCCTCCCTCCTCGTCGAAGAGGCAGAGCTCGACGGCCTCCGCACCGCCCGCCCAGAGCGCGAAATTGGTGCCCGCCACTCCGTCGGGGCCCACCCGGAAGCGGGCCCCGAGCGGCATCGGGGCACCTGGCCACACGGCGGCCGGCCGCCCCGGCACGGTCCCCGGCGTGCTCTCCCGCTCCTCCGTCTCCCCGGTCTCCTGCACTGCCTCCTGCTCGGCTGCGCTCGACACCTGCTCGCCTCCCGCGGCTCGTGGGGACCGGCACCGAAAAGGAGCGCACGGCGTCCCGACCGCGGCTCCCCGAGTGTGGTCCTCCCCTCTGTTCTGCCCACACCGGCGCCCGGACTCACGTTTCCCCCGACCGGCCCCGTCGTTGGGGGGACGTGAACCACGTAGCGAAGAGGGCGGTGGCGAGCTCGGCCACCGTGCTGAGATGGGCAGGACTGCTCACCGTGCTGGCCCTGCTGAGCAGCTGCAGCGACGCCGGATCCGTCTCCGACGGGAAGGCGCGCTCCCCGCAGGACGCGATCCTGATCACCCCGAGCGAGGGAGCGCGGAACGTAGGCCCGGACGACCGGATGGAGGTGAAGGTCCCCGACGGGCGGCTGGAGAGCGTCAAGGTGGCGCGGATCGAGGACGCGCAGAGCCAGGAGGTGCCGGGCCGGATCGCGCACGACGGTCTCTCCTGGACACCGTGGGGGAAGGCGGGCCGGTTCAGGCTCGCCGCCAAGTACAGCGTCGACGTGGTGGCCGTGGACGGCGCCGGGCACCGCTCGGCCCGTCACACCACCTTCACCACGGTGGTCCCCGAACACCGATTCATCGGCTACTTCAAGCCGGAGAACCGGTCCACGGTCGGCACCGGAATGATCGTCTCCTTCGGCTTCGACCGCCCGGTCAAGAACCACGCGGCCGTGCAGCGGGCCATCCGGGTGAGCTCCGCGCCGGCGGTCGAGGTGGTGGGGCACTGGTTCGGCGACAGCCGCCTCGACTTCCGGCCCGCCGTCTACTGGAAGCCGGGCACCGAGGTCACCGTCGAGGTGGGGCTGCGGGATGTGGAGGGTGCGCCGCACGTGTACGGCACCCAGGACGAGACGGTCGCCTTCACGGTGGGCCGCTCGCAGACGTCCCTGGTCGACGCGGCCGCCCACACCATGGAGGTACGCCGCGACGGCCGGCTCGTCTCCACGGTCCCGATCACGGCGGGCTACCCGGGGGTGGACACGTACAACGGGAAGATGGTGGTCAGCGAGATGTACGGCGTGACCCGGATGGACGGCCGCACGGTCGGTTTCGGCGGCGAGTACGACATCAAGGACGTCCCGCACGCCCTCCGGCTCACCAACTCCGGCACGTTCCTGCACGGCAACTACTGGTCGGACGAGGACGTCTTCGGCTCGGACAACGTCAGCCACGGCTGCGTCGGGCTGCGCGATGTGCGGGGTGGCAGCAGCTACACCCCGGCCGGCTGGTTCTTCGACCGGACACTCATCGGCGATGTCGTCGAGGTCGTCAACTCCAAGGACAAGCAGGTCGCGCCCGACAACGGCCTCGGAGGCTGGAATCTGAACTGGAATCAGTGGAAGGCCGGCTCCGCCCTCCGCTGATCTCCCGGCACCTCCTTACCCCATGTCACCTGGAGAAGTCCCGGGACGAGTTGGGACTGAACGGTGACATTCTGCGGGGTCAATTCCGCACAGTGAGTGTGATTATCTTTCGCTGAGCGCGCATGTGCAGCGTGCGGGGGTGGGGCCCGAGGGCCCCCAGGGCCTTGGCGCGGCCAGGCCGTGTGAGGGGAGACGACCACATTGAACGGGCAGCCGATATCGGGGACATCGGCCGGGGCGGACAGCGGGCGGCGCGGACGTGGGGCCACCGGACTGCTGGCTCTGGTACTGGGTGCGCTGCTGTTGCTGGTGACGGCGTGCGGCGGGGGAGACGACGCCGGCAGCGCGGGCGAGGACCGCAAGGGCGGGGCGAAGGTCGATGACACCGCGGCCTCGCAGGCCGTGGTGACCGTCGCACCGAAGGACGGGGCGGACTCCGTCGCCACCAGTGGGGCGCTGAAGATCTCCGCTGCGCAGGGGAAGCTGACGACGGTCAAGGTCGCCGGTCCCAAGGGCGCCGAGGTCGAGGGCAGGATCGCGGCGGACGGCACGAGCTGGACACCGGACCGGCACCTGGCCGCCGCGACCAAGTACACGGTCCACGCGGTCGCCAAGGACGCCAAGGGCCGCGAGTCGGCCAAGGACACCAGCTTCACGACGCTGGTCCCGCAGAACACCTTCATCGGGCAGTACACCCCGGAGGACGGTTCCACGGTCGGCGTCGGCATGCCCGTCTCGATCCACTTCACCCGCGGCATCACCGACCCGGCCGCGGTCGAGAAGGCCATCAAGGTGACCGCCGTGCCCTCCGTGCCGATCGAGGGTCACTGGTTCGGCAACGACCGCCTCGACTTCCGCCCCGAGGACTACTGGGCCGCGGGCACCAAGGTGACCGTGAAGCTCGACCTCGACGGCGTCGAGGGGCGTCCCGGCGTCTACGGCAAGCAGGCCAAGACGATCGCCTTCACCATCGGCCGCAAGCAGGTCAGCACCGTCGACGCGAGCACGCACCGGATGAAGGTCGTCCGTGACGACAAGCAGATCAAGGACATCGCGATCTCGGCGGGCGCCCCGGCGACCACCACGTACAACGGTCGGATGGTCATCAGCGAGAAGCTCAAGGTGACCCGGATGAACGGCGACACCGTGGGCTTCGGCGGCGAGTACGACATCAAGGACGTGCCGCACGCGATGCGCCTGTCCACCTCGGGCACCTTCATCCACGGCAACTACTGGGGCGGCTCCGGCATCTTCGGCACGACCAACACCAGTCACGGCTGCGTCGGCCTGCAGGACGTGCGAGGCGCCTGGAGCAAGAAGACCCCGGCTGCCTGGTTCTTCGACAACTCGCTCATCGGCGACGTCGTCGTCGTGAAGAACTCGAAGGACAGGACGATCCAGCCTGACAACGGCCTCAACGGCTGGAACATGTCCTGGTCGGAGTGGACCAAGTAGCTCCCGACGTACATGACACGGGCGGGCCCGGCGCTGTGACCGACAGTACCGGGCCCGCCGTCGTTAGCGCCGGTCAAGACCGACCGGCAATTGGGGGGGCGGCGTCGCGGGGCTGGGCACGCACTCCCCCAAGGCCTTAAGGGCCAGGGGGACCCCCTCCCGCGTTGTCGTCAATCACCATGGCTCCTTCCCCAAGCTCTCGGCTTCGCTCGAGCAGGGGAGACCCCATCTGCCTCAGTCCTCCGCCTTGCAGCTGCACGCACCCAGCCCCGCTCCTTCTCCCACCCCCCAATTGCCGGTCGGTCTAACCTGCCTCTCATGACCGCAAATCTCGAAGTGACCGACGGTGTCGGCACGATCCTGCTGGACCGTCCGCCCATGAACGCCCTGGATGTCGCCACCCAGGACCGGCTGCGTGAACTCGCCGAGGAGGCGACCCGGCGCGAGGACGTGCGGGCCGTGGTCCTCTACGGTGGCGAGAAGGTGTTCGCGGCGGGCGCGGACATCAAGGAGATGCAGGCGATGGACCACGCGGCGATGGTCGTACGGTCCAAGGCGCTGCAGGACTCCTTCACCGCGGTGGCCCGGATCCCCAAGCCCGTCGTCGCCGCAGTCACCGGCTACGCGCTGGGCGGCGGCTGCGAGTTGGCGCTCTGTGCCGACTTCCGGATCGCCGCCGACAACGCCAGGCTGGGCCAGCCCGAGATCCTGCTCGGCCTGATCCCCGGCGCGGGCGGCACCCAGCGCCTCGCCCGGCTGATCGGCCCCTCCCGGGCCAAGGACCTGATCTTCACCGGCCGTCACGTGAAGGCCGAGGAGGCCCTGACGATCGGACTGGTGGACCGCGTGGTGCCCGCCGCCGAGGTGTACGAGCAGGCGCACGCCTGGGCCGCCGGGCTGGCGAAGGGGCCCGCCCTCGCGCTGCGCGCCGCCAAGGAATCCGTCGACGCCGGTCTGGAGACGGACATCGACACCGGGCTCACGATCGAGCGGAACTGGTTCGCAGGTCTGTTCGCCACCGAGGACCGGGAGCGCGGAATGCGCAGCTTTGTGGAAGAGGGCCCGGGCAAGGCCAAGTTCCTCTGAGCGGACGTCAGTTGGGCACAGGCTGACGCGGGTTCATCCGTGCGGGCGGATTAGCCGGGCCTTAAGAGGACCTTGAGGCCCAGCTCTCCGAAGGGGCCGGCAGCCCCGCTCGGACGCGGTATTCCTGCAGGTCAACAGGGGTACGGTGGACCGCATTCTGCCAGGGGCATATGCCTACCGACCTCTGCGGAATGATGCATTCCGGGGTGCGGATTCCGTCGGAACGGCCCCGGAGGGCCCGCCTTGCGGCCATGATGGTGTGCATGGCGGGCCTGGAGGGTGTGGAACAGCCGCGACCGCACAGCGGCGCGACGGCGGCACGCCGGATGCCGACCATCGAGGACGAACAGGCGTTCAAAGCGCTGGAGTTGTTCGGGAATCCGGCGGAAGGCGAAGTCCGGCTGCCCTCCCGCCCGGAGTCCGCGGCCACCGCTCGGCGGCTCACCTCCTGTGTGGTGCTGCGTCAGTGGGCGCTCTCCCCGCAGACCGCCGAGTACGCCGTCCTGCTCGTCTCGGAGCTCGTCGGCAATGCCGTCCGGCACACCGGCGCCCGGGTCTTCGGGTTACGGATGCTGCGCCGCCGCGGCTGGATCAGGATCGAGGTGCGCGACCCCTCGCGCGGACTGCCGTGCCTGATGCCCGTCCGGGAGATGGACACCAGCGGGCGGGGGCTCTTCCTCGTCGACAGGCTCTCCGACCGGTGGGGCGTGGATCTGCTGCCGCGCGGCAAGACCACCTGGTTCGAGATGCGGATCTCCGACCGCTGACCCCCGCCGGCGCGCGCCCAGGACGCACAGAAGCCCCCGGTCCGCCGTCGTGGGGCGCTTCGGGGGCTGCTGTGTGGGGGCCGTGAAATGGGGGGTGTGTTCACGGCCGCTTGTGACGACCGAGCTCGGGTCGATGCGGTCGTGTCACCGACTATGGCAGACGGGCGACCTCTCCGCCAAAGGTGCAAACAGGGCATTCATGGAAAATCTGGATCATTTTCCAGGTGAATCACAGGTGTTATGGGTCACTTGCCTGGAAATCCATGAATATTTATAGGATTCGTTGAGTGATTCATTCGCGCCGCCCATAAGTCTAAATTGTTATTTTCACAACATTTCGCCCCTATCGTTCTGCGCATGAACGCCTCCGACCCACCGGTGCACCGCCGCAGCGCCCTGCGCGCGGGAGCAGGGGCCGCCCTCGCCGGTGCCCTGACCGCCGGATGCGCGGACCGCGGCGACGCCGCCGGTGCGTCGGCCAGGACCGTCACGGCCGCGGCGAGCCCGAAGAACAACCCCGCGGCGACCACCGGGCACCCGGCCCCGCACCCCGCGCCCGCCCCGCGCCGCTTCCCCGGGCAGCCGGCATGGATCGACCACGGCCCCCGCGACCGCGCCCGCGTCGCCCTCACCTTCCACGGCCAGGGCGACCCCGCGATCGCCCGGACCGTACTCGCCGAGGCCGAACGGGCCCACGCCCGGATCACCGTCCTCGCCGTCGGCAGCTGGCTCGACGAACACCCCGAGATGGCCCGCCGCATCCTCGACGGCGGCCACGACCTCGGCAACCACACCCAGCGCCACCTCGACATCTCCGCGATGGGCGAGGCCGAGGCGTACGCGGAGATCACCGGCTGCGCCCAGCGGCTGCGCCGGCTCACCGGCTCCATCGGCACCTGGTTCCGGCCCTCGCGCACCCGGTACGCCACCCCGCTCGTCCAGCGGCTCGCCGCCCGGGCGGGCTACCCGCACGTCCTCTCGTACGACGTGGACTCCCTCGACTTCACCTCTCCCGGCGCCGCGGCCGTCATCCGCAAGGTGGCCGGGGAGATCCGCAACGGATCGGTGGTGAGCCTGCATTTCGGCTACGCGGACACGGTCGCCGCCCTGCCTCTCCTCCTCACCGAAATCGACCGCCGCCAACTGAGCGCGGTGACGACCACGGAGCTGCTGACCTGATGTCTCCCTCCACCAAGCACACCGCGGCCCTGCTCGGGGGCGTCCTCCTCGCCGTACTCACCGGCTGTGGCACCCCCGCCGAGAAGGGGACCGTCAAGGCCGCCGCACCGCACGCCGAAACGGAACGCGTCACACCGCCGGGCCTGCCCGGCATGCCGCCGGTGCTCGACGCCAAGGACGTCTACGCGGCCGACCGGCCGGGGAAGCTCTCCCCGGCCGTCAAGGACTTCCCGTCCCGGGTGTACGTCCCCAACACCAACTCCGACACCGTGTCGGTGATCGACCCGGCCACGTACAAGGTCATCCGGACCATCAAGGTCGGCCGCCAGCCGCAGCACGTCGTCCCGTCCTGGGACCTGAAGACCCTCTGGGTCAACAACGACATCGGCGACAGCCTCACGGCCATCGATCCCGCCACCGGGAAGGTGGGCCGCACGGTGTCCGTCTCCGACCCGTACAACCTCTACTTCACCCCGGACGGCAAGTACGCCGTGGTGATGGCCTCGATGGACCGCGAACTGGTCTTCCGCGACGCCCACACCATGAAGACGGCCAAGACCGTCCCGGTCAGCTGCGCGGGCGTCAACCACGCCGACTTCTCCACGGACGGCCGGTACTTCATCGTCTCCTGCGAGTTCTCCGGCGAACTCCTCAAGGTCGACACGGCGAAGATGAAGGTCGTCGGCCAGCAGAAGCTGCCCTTCAAGGGCGCGATGCCGCAGGACGTGAAGCTGTCACCCGACGGCAGCACGTTCTACATCGCGGACATGATCGCGAACGGTGTGTGGGTGCTGGACGGGAAGAAGTTCACCACCCCGAAGCTGCTGCGCACCGGCAAGGGCGCCCACGGCCTCTACGTCAGCCGCGACTCCAAGGAGATGTACGTCTCCAACCGGGGCGAGGGCTCCATCTCGGTCTTCGACTTCGGCCGGCGCGAGCTGGTGAAGAAGTGGCGCCTGCCGGGCGGCGGAAGCCCCGACATGGGCGGAGTCTCGTCGGACGGCAAGGTCCTCTGGCTGAGCGGGCGTTACAACTCCGTGGTGTACGCGATCGACACCGCCACCGGCAGACAACTCGCCCGCATCCCGGTGGGCAGCGGCCCGCACGGACTCGCCGTGTACCCGCAGCCGGGCCGTTACTCGCTCGGCCACACCGGCGTCTTCCGCTGACGGCCCGGCGTCAACGCTCCGCCTGACACGCTCGCCTTCGGGGGACGCTCCACGGCCCGGCGTCGCACTGCCGAGACAGTGACCATCATGATGATCACTTCTCGTCTGCGGCGTCGGGCCGCAGTTGCCGTTCTCGCCTTCTCCGCCGTACTCGTCCCGGCCGCCGCCACCGAGGCCGCCCCCGCCGCCGCTCCTGCGGCCGTCGCGTTCAAGCCCGGTGGCTGCCCGGTCGTCGCCGACCATCTCTTCGCCGCCGCCGACCCGGTGGACATCCGCCGGATCGCCCCGCGGCCCTCCTGGCGGGACAACTGCCGCCAGCTCTACCGGGCGGACGGCCGGGGCCCGCAGGCCATCTTCGACGAGGGCTTCCACGCCAGGGACATCGTCTACGGCCAGTACGACCTGGAGAAGTACGTCCTGGTCAACCAGCCCTCGCCGTTCGTCTCCACCACGTACGACCACGACCTGTACAAGCGGTGGAAGAGCGAGTTCAACTACTACATCGACGCCCCCGGCGGCATCGACGTGAACAAGACGATCGGTGACACCCACAAGTACGCCGACCAGGTGGAGGTCGCCTTCCCCGGCGGCGTCGACCGCACGTTCATCGTCGGGGCGTGCCCCATCGACCAGGCGACCAAGACCGAGATCATGAACAAGTGTGTCGACAACCCGCACTACAAGCCGTGGCGCAGCTGATCCGCTGAACCGTCACCCCGCGACGAACAGTGCCTCCGAGCCCACCGGCCGGTAGCCCGCCGCCTGGAACGTCCGCACACTGCGGGCGTTCCCCGGCGACTGCTGAGCCCACACCACCGAGTCCGGCACCAGATGCCGGGCCGCCCGCGCCAGCTGTTCGCCCAGCCGTCGGCCGCGCGCCTCCTCGGCCACCTCGATCGCCGTCTCCCAGCGCCCCGCGACTCCCCGGCCGAGGATCACCACTCCGCCGTCGGTGGACCAGACCCGCACCTCGTCGCGGTACTTCATCGCCCGCGCCACCCGGGGATGTTCCGGGTCCTCGATCTCCCGCAGCGCGATCTCCGGCTCACCCGGCAGCGCGTCCGCGACCGTCAGCAGATCGATGGTGTTCATGTGCCGGCCGCTCCGGGCCAGCAATGCGCCCAGGAAGTACGGATTCATCGTCGCGGCGAGCGCGTCGCCGGGGGTGGCGGCCAGCACGGCCCGCACCCAGCCGGGATCCTCGTCGGTGAACACCACCGAGTGCGCGGTGAACGCCAGCACCCCCGCGTCCCGGACACCGGGCTGCCCCACCACGATCGTTGCCCCGTCCGGCGGGGGGAACCTTCCGTGCGCGGCGGCCGTCAGGATCCGTGCCAGTGCGTCATCCATCGGTGTCCCGCTCCCCGGTCCGGGCCGTGGGCCCGCCGGGCGGCGGACGCCCACCCATGATCGACGACCGGCCGCCGCGACCGCCAGCCGTCCCGCCCGTTAATCTGGCCCCCGTCAGTCAGACACTGGTCAGGCTCTGATCAGGCAGTGGTGTGGCATTACGAAAGGGCGGAACCGTGGCGGACATCGAGTCGGCGCGCAAGGCATTCGAGCGGTTCGATCTGAACGGCGACGGGCTCATATCGGCCGCCGAGTACAAGAGCGTGATGGCTCAGCTCGGCGACCCCTACGTCACCGAGCCGGTGGCCCAGGCCGTCATCAACTCGCACGACGCCAATGGCGACGGGCTGCTCACGTTCGACGAGTTCTGGGCGGCGCAGAACAAGGGCTGATGGCCGAAAGGACCCCCGGCCGGCGGGCCGGGGGCCGCCGAGCGCACCGTCGTCCGCGGCGTGCCGGCCGGTGTCAGGTGTCCTTCCGGTACGGTGCCCAGCCGGGCAGCTCCTCGTCGCGCGGGGCGCGGAGGCAGCGCGGGATCCGGGCCTCCGGCCCCGCGCCGTCGGACCGGTCGGGGCTCCTGGTCAAGACGGCCGGTCAAGACGGCCGGTCAAGACGGCCGGTCAGGGCGGCGGTCAGGGCGACCTGTCAGGCGGCGAAGTACCGTGACAGCGAGTCCCGTTCGTCGACCTCCACCAGATCGGGGCGGGTGTAGCGCTCCGCGCGGGCGTGGTAGTCGAAGTCGCCCCGCACCAGCCCGCGGTAGTCCTGCACGCACCGCTCCAGCGCGGCCCGGGTACGGCCGTGGACCCCGGCCGCCTCTATCTCCTCGATCAGTTCCTTCTCGGCGCGCTGCACCCGTTCCGCTATCTCCGCGAGCTGCGCCCCGGCCTCGTCGACGGCCTCCTGGAGGGTGAATCCGTGGTCGCGCTGAATGAGCCGTACCGCATTGTGCTCGTAACCGAGCAGCGCCTCCTTCTCGAAGGAGCAGATGTCGTTGCAGAGCCCCGAGTGATCGGTGACGGCGTTGCGCAGAGCGATATACGCGGGAAGGCTGCGGGCCGATTCCGGAAGGTCGATTCCGGCGGTGATCTCATGCAGATCCAGGAAGGGCTGCATGGCCACTGATTCCCGGCGGTGCTTCACGAATTCGGCCCTGGTCGGCACCTGCCCGGCGGCCCGCTCCACGGCCTCGGCGTAGTACGTCCACAGCCAGGCGACCGTGTCCCGCCGGAACTGCCGGATCCAGCGCGGCGAGCGGTCCCGGTACGTCCGGGCCCGCAGTCCCACGAGCGCGTACTCCATGGCGCCGCGCGGCTGTTCGCCGTCGAGCACCGCCACCAGCCGTTCGATCGCCGCCTCGCACATGCGGGGATCGCGTCCGGCGGGTCCGTCGTCGAACTCGTCGTCGACGAGGAAGGCCCAGAAGAGCCACTGGCAGAAGAGATCGAGATGCTGCTGCGAAGCAGCGGGAAATATGAGGGATATCCAGAGTTCGGGCCTGGTCCGGATCATCTTCTTCCGGGCCGTCGGGGAGAGTGCGAGACCATTGGATTCGGCCCATTCCCATGCGGCCTTCCTGGTCTCCTCGATGCCCGGATTGCATCCGGTGCTCTGGAACGGCATATGAAACTCCGGCAGCGCAATCTGGCTCATTGGTGCCCCTCGTCGAGACGATGCGGATGAACGATACGAACGGGGATCTGATCGAATTCACACGTCGGCGCCGTACGCACAAGGGGACGCGCCGCCCGTTCCCGCCCGACGCCGGCCGAGGGGCACCGTACGAGGTAGGACGGTCATCCCTGCTCACTCTCCTCTGCCGGGCAACAGGGCATCGGGGCCGGGCTCGCGGGCCCGCGGTGGCAATCGCCCTTGGCTCAGGACGGCGGCATCACCATGCGTGACCCCCAGTCAACCCCCTGTGCGTGAGGGAGGGAAGCCGCGTGTGACCGAAATTGTGTGATCGTCAGGAACGGGTGCATATCTCTGAGCAGTTGGTGACCTCTTGGAACGATCACCCGTGTCGATCGCCGGCGGCTGCCACGGACTGGCCGGTTCGCGTCAGGCGGTTCGCTTCAGGCGGTCCGCGTTAGGCCGTTCCGCGTCCGGACGGTCCGTTCGGCTCAGGCGCCCTTCAGATGCCGCATCAGCCGCTCGAAGTCCCTCGAGGCGCGGCGGAACGTCCACTTCGCGGCAGTCCTTGCGGAGTTGGACGAGCGACGACCGCGGCTGATGACGGGTGGGCCGTACTGCGTGCCCCAGCCGGTCGGCGCCCTCGCCGGTCGGCCTTCCGGGTGGCTACGGGCGGAGGTGCTTCTCCGCCTCGGCCTGTTCGACCAGCTCCGCGTACGAGTCGTCTTCGTCGAGCCCCGACCCATGGAGAAGGGATACCGACCACGGAATCGGGCACGGTGGGGCGTGGTCGGGGTCCGGGCACAGCAGCCTGGCGATGCGTTCCTCGACCTCTTCGGCCTGCTGCCGAGTGGCGTAGATGCCCAGCCGTACTTCCCAGACACTCGGGTTCTCAGGCACCGCTCACATCCCGGATCGGCGGAGGAAGAAGGGGGTGGAGAAAGGAGTCCGAGGCCCGGATTGCGGAGGCGGTGCGTGCCCGGCGCTGACCGTCTCCGTGCACCACCCGCGGTCGCACCATGACCGTGACAACCGCTGCCGCACCGCCCCTCGCCGCAGGCGACGGCCGGCCGAGAGTGGCGCTGCGCGTGAAGGTCGGCCGAGGCGGCCGGGAGCACCTCGGCCGCCGTGCGTACGGTGTGGGCCGCGCATCTCGACCCGTTGCCGGCGCTCGGCGTCCAGGCACACGGCCCGGACGTCCTGACCGAAGTCGTACGCGCCGCCGAACGCCTCGGCCACGGTGACCGCCCACTGGTGCGATCGGCGGCAGGGCTTCTCGCCGTATGGCGGTGAACGGGCGCGTGCTTGGGCCCGCGCCGTCGAAATCGGGCGTCCGCGGGCCGCGGCGTGAGAACCGGCGGGTCCCCACGGCTGAAGCACACGTTGACAGGGATCCGGGGCGGCGCGTTCGATCAGCTTCTGCGTGAGCGTTTCTCGAAGGGAGTGACCAGTGGAGTACGTACTGCAGTGGCTGACACCCGAGTCCTGGGACGAGGTCGGCGTTCTCGGCCTGGACGCGGCCGCGGTCGCGTCGGCGGCGAGTGTCCGGAGCCCGTGCGTGAGGCTCTGGAAGTGGCCCGTACCTACGGGTTGCCGAACGAGGTGTACGGGATGTTCTACCCGTGCGAGCAGGGCGCCGCGTTCACCCGGGTGACGGCGAAGGCGGGCGAGGGACCGTACTGGCGACTCGGCCGGCACGAGTCCTCGCACGCCCTGGAGTACGTGCTCGACGCGGAGGGACGGGTCGTGATCCCCGACCCGTCCCTCCCCGGACCCCGCTTCGTCAACAGCTCGCTGCTCGCCTTCCTCGACGCCCTGGCGGCGTGGGACCACCGCAGCGAGCACCTGGACGACTTCGACGAGCTGGAGCCGGACGACCCCGAGGAGGAGGACGACCCGGCCGAGGCCGCCCGGGTCGCCTTCGGATTGAAGATCAGGGACGGGCTCCGTGGCCAGGACCCGGCCGCCTTCAGGGACGACATCGCTACCTGGTGGCAGCGGGTCTACGAGGAGGTCGAGCTCGACGCCATCTGACGTCGAGCACGGTGACCACCCATGCCTTGGGCGGGCAGGCCGGGCGTCGCGGCTACAGCGGCTGGACCGCCGGCTTTCCGCTCGCGCTCACGACGATGCGCTGCGCGCCCCAACTGCCGTCCTGCGAAGGGCCGACGGCGACGGCGCCGCCGCCCGGGACCTGCGCGATCTGCGGACCCGCGGAAGCCAGCAGCGTACGGGTGTTGCCGCCCTGCAACGGGGTGGCGACGAGCGGACCGCCGGGGCCCGTCGAGGTGCCGGGCGCCGGGCGGTAGGCGGTCAGCAGCCACTCCCCGGCCAGACCCACGAACGGGGTGTCGGTCCCGTACCGGGGCACGGGCACCACGGTCTGCGCCCCGGCCGCGTCGTCGCGCTGTACGACACGAGCCTCGCTCGTGCCCTCCTCGTACACCGCAAGGTGCGTCGGCGAGAGCGCGGCCTGGAGGTGGAGCGACTCGTCGACGCGCGCGTGGGTTGCGAGGGTGGTGAGGCTGCCGGTCGCGAGATCGAGCACCCCGATGTCGTTCGCGTGCCGCAGCCGGATGAGCGCCGTGCGGTGGTCACCGGCCAGCAGCGGCTGGGTGTGGAAGAACTGGGCTTCCGGCGCTTCGACCGGGATGTCGGTGACGATTGCCCCGCCGTCCGTGGTCCGCAGCACGTGCAGGCGGGCGGGCTGCCAGACCTCGTTGTACTCCTGGGTGATCACTGTGGAGCCGAAGACACCGACGAGGTACTGCCCGTCGGGCAGGGTGACGTCGTTGGTCACGCCGGTCGCCGGAGCACGCAGCTGCACCACACCACTGGTGGCTGCGGAGACCCGCAGAACGTCCGTACCGGCACCGTAATAGCCGTACTCACCGGGAAGCGCGCCGGTGAAGGAGTCGAGCGTCTGCTCGCTGCCGTCGTAGCCTCGCCAGACGTACGGCCCCGTTGAACCGTCCGTGGCGGCCCTGCGGTGCAGATAGCCGGTGTCCCCGGCAGCGTAGAGCGAGTCCTGTACGTACTGGACGACCTCGGCACGGCTCGCGGCAGCGGTTGGTGCAGGGCTCGCGGCACGGGCCCCCGGTGCGAGTGCGGTCACGGATCCGACAGCGAGGGCGAACGCCGCGACGGCGGTGACCGTGCCGCGGCTCAGAGCGATACGACGGGGGGCAGGCAGGTGCCGTTCTGACATGAAACCTCCAAGTGGTGGATGAAGGACGGCAGTCGGGCAGCGCGGAGCAGGCCGGCCCGGGACAGCCGTCCGCCGGAGGTGCGGGAACGTAGCACGGTGAACATTCGTACAGCTACTCGAATCGCAATTCGACTCAAAGTGCGTGAATACGCCTCATTGTGCAGATCGTGGCACGCGGAAGACCGAAGAGCACTGCCGCGCCGAAGGCAACCGAGCCCGAAGGCAACGAGGAGGGACTACGAACGGCGTGACGGCAGCATCTGACCGAGTGCCATGAGGACCAGCCCCGAGATCATCAGGGCATTCGCGCCGAAGAAGTGGATCTCCCAGGGCGGGGGTGGCACGATTCGGAAGTAGAAGAGACCCTGTATTGCGCAGGGCGCGCCCAGGAACAGTGCTCCCAGGCCGTGGAGCGAGGGTCGGGTGACGTGGCGGCCCACCCCGGGCAACGTCCAGCCGGTGCGTATCGACGCCGTGCCCAGGGCGATCAGTAGCAAGCCCCCGAGCATGCCACTTCCCACGACCCATTCCATGCGCGCCCCTCGCTGTTCCCGGCGCAGGCACCCCGCGCTGCGCACGGATCCCGCCTCTGTCAATTATCCAGGCAGAGGCGGGGTATTGACCAGCTTGTTCAGCACTCGATGATGTTCACCGCGAGCCCGCCGCGCGCCGTCTCCTTGTACTTCACGCTCATGTCCGCGCCCGTCTCCTTCATGGTCTTGATGACCTTGTCCAGGGAGACCTTGTGGCTGCCGTCGCCGCGCAGCGCCATCTTCGCCGCCGTGACGGCCTTGACCGCGGCCATGCCGTTGCGTTCGATGCACGGGATCTGGACGAGACCGCCGACCGGGTCGCAGGTCAGGCCGAGGTTGTGTTCCATGCCGATCTCGGCGGCGTTCTCGACCTGCTCGGGGGTGCCGCCGAGGACCTCGGCGAGGGCGCCCGCGGCCATCGAGCAGGCGGAGCCGACCTCGCCCTGGCAGCCGACCTCGGCGCCGGAGATCGAGGCGTTCTCCTTGAAGAGCATGCCGATGGCTCCGGCGGCGAGGAGGAAGCGGACCACGCTGTCCTCCTTCTCCGCCCCGGTGGCGCCGCCGGCCGCGAAGTTCATGTAGTAGTGCAGCACGGCCGGGATGATGCCCGCGGCGCCGTTGGTGGGCGCGGTGACGACCCGGCCGCCCGCCGCGTTCTCCTCGTTGACCGCCATCGCGTAGAGGGTGATCCACTCCATCGCGTGGGCCTGCGGGTCGCCCTCGGCGCGCAGCTGGCGGGCGGTGTTCGCGGCGCGGCGGCGGACCTTGAGGCCGCCGGGCAGGATGCCCTCGCGGGACATGCCGCGCGACACGCACGCCTGCATGACGCGCCAGATGTCGAGCAGCCCGGAGCGGATCTCGTCCTCGGTGCGCCAGGCGCGCTCGTTGTCGAGCATCAGCGAGGAGATCGACAGTCCGGTGTCCTTCGCGAGCCGCAGCAGTTCGTCGCCGGTGCGGAAGGGGTGCTTGAGGACGGTGTCGTCGAGAACGATCCGGTCCTCGCCCACCGCGTCCTCGTCCACGACGAAGCCGCCGCCGACGGAGTAGTACGTCTTCTCCAGCAGCGGGGCGCCCTCGTGGTCGAAGGCGAAGATCGTCATGCCGTTGGCGTGGTACGGGAGGGCCTTGCGGCGGTGCAGGACCAGCTGCTCGTCGGCGTCGAAGTCGATCTCGTGCATGCCGAGCAGATTGATCCGGCCGGTGGTACGGATGCGCTCCACCCGGTCATCGGCGGACTCCACGTCGACCGTACGGGGCGACTCGCCCTCCAGACCGAGCAGGACCGCCTTGGGGGTGCCGTGGCCGTGACCGGTCGCACCGAGGGAGCCGTACAGCTCGGCGCGTATGGAGACGGTGTGGGCGATCAGGCCCTCGTTCTTCAGCCGGCGCGCGAACATACGGGCGGCGCGCATCGGGCCGACCGTATGGGAGCTGGACGGGCCGATGCCGATCGAGAACAGGTCGAAGACCGAGATGGCCACGGGTGACTCCTAAGGGTTGGTAGACGCCGTTGTCTGCCGGGTGGTGCGGTAAGGACCGGTCGGCCCGAAGAGCAGCGGGGCAAGGGATGGGGCACCGCGCTCACTGCCCAGTGTGCGCGGTGCCCCGCCCGAAAGATGACGAAGTGTGTCCTGTATTACTCCAGGGACGACCCTCGTTACGGACTACTTCAGGCCGGGGTACAGCGGGAACTTCTCGGCCAGCGCGATGACACGGGCCTTCAGCTCATCCGCGTCGTAGGACGGCTTGAGTGCCGACGCGATGATCTCCGCGACCTCGGTGAAGTCCTCGGCCTGGAAACCGCGGGTGGCCAGGGCCGGCGTACCGATCCGCAGACCCGAGGTGACCATCGGCGGCCGCGGGTCGTTCGGGATGGCGTTCCGGTTGACCGTGATGCCCAGCTCGTGCAGCCGGTCCTCGGCCTGCTGGCCGTCCAGCTCGGAGTTGCGCAGGTCGACGAGGACCAGGTGGACGTCCGTCCCGCCGGACAGCACGGAGACACCGACCTCGGTGACGTCCGGCTGGACCAGACGCTCGGCGAGGATGCGGGCGCCGTCCAGGGTGCGCTGCTGGCGCTCCTTGAACTCCTCGGTCGCCGCCACCTTGAACGAGACCGCCTTGGCCGCGATCACGTGCTCCAGCGGACCACCCTGCTGGCCCGGGAAGACCGCGGAGTTGATCTTCTTGGCGAGCTCCTGCGTCGACAGGATGACGCCACCGCGCGGACCGCCGAGGGTCTTGTGCGTGGTGGTCGTGACGACATGGGCGTGCGGCACCGGGTTGGGGTGCAGACCCGCGGCCACCAGGCCCGCGAAGTGCGCCATGTCGACCATCAGGTACGCGCCGACCTCGTCCGCGATGCGGCGGAAGGCGGGGAAGTCCAGCTGACGGGGGTACGCGGACCAGCCGGCGACGATCAGCTGCGGCTTGGACTCCTTGGCCAGGCGCTCGACCTCGGCCATGTCCACGACGCCGGTCTCGTCGACGTGGTACGGGACCACGTTGTAGAGCTTGCCGGAGAAGTTGATCTTCATGCCGTGGGTCAGGTGACCGCCGTGGGCCAGGCTTAGGCCCATGATCGTGTCGCCCGGCTTCAGCAGCGCGAACATCGCGGCGGCGTTGGCCTGCGCACCGGAGTGCGGCTGGACGTTCGCGGCCTCGGCGCCGAACAGCGCCTTGATGCGGTCGATGGCGATCTGCTCGACGACGTCGACGTGCTCACAGCCGCCGTAGTAGCGACGGCCCGGGTAGCCCTCGGCGTACTTGTTGGTGAGGACGGAGCCCTGGGCCTCCATGACCGCGACCGGAGCGAAGTTCTCCGAAGCGATCATTTCGAGGGTGGACTGCTGACGGTGGAGCTCGGCGTCGACAGCGGCGGCGACGTCCGGGTCCAGCTCGTGGAGGGAGGAGTTGAGAAGCGACATCAGGTGGTCCCTTGGGTCTCAGTTGCCGGAGAACTCGGTGTACTCGTCGGCGGAGAGCAGGTCCTTCGGCTCCTCGGCGACGCGTACCTTGAACAGCCAGCCGCCCTCGAACGGAGCGGAGTTCACCAGCGACGGGTCGTCCACGACGTCCTGGTTCGCGGCGGTGACCTCACCGGTCACCGGCGAGTACAGGTCGCTCACCGACTTGGTCGACTCCAGCTCGCCGCAGGTCTCGCCCGCGGTCACCGTGTCACCGACCTCGGGGAGCTGGGCGTAGACGACATCGCCGAGCGCGTTGGCGGCGAATTCGGTGATACCGATCGTGGCCACACCGTCCTCGACGGCCGACAGCCACTCGTGCTCCTTGCTGTAACGCAGCTGCTGGGGGTTGCTCATGACCTGAATTCTCCTGTACGCGAGGGAGTGCTGATGAACGGTGGTCTTACGGTGTGAGACGGGACTACGTCACTTCCGAGGTGCGCGGACGTCACTTCTGACGCTTGTAGAACGGCAGCGCCACGACCTCGTACGGCTCGTGGCTGCCCCGGATGTCCACTCCGACGCCCGCGGTTCCGGGCGTGGCGTGCGCGACGTCCACGTACGCCATGGCGATCGGCTTGCCCAGGGTGGGCGACGGGGCGCCCGAGGTGACCTCGCCGATGACCTCGCCCCCGGCGACCACGGAGAAGCCGGCGCGCGGCACGCGGCGGCCCTCGGCGATCAGGCCGACCAGCTTGCGGGGCGGGGCGGTCTCGGCGTGCTCGGCGGCGGCCCGGAGGGCCTTGCGGCCGACGAAGTCGCCCTCCTTCTCGAACTTCACGACGCGGCCGAGACCGGCGTCGAACGGGGTCAGCCCGGTGGTCAGCTCGTGCCCGTACAGCGGCATGCCCGCCTCCAGACGCAGCGTGTCGCGGCAGGAGAGCCCGCACGGGATCAGGCCACGGGAGGCGCCCGCCTCGGTGAGGGCCCTCCACAGCTGCTCGGCGTGCTCGGGGGCGACGAACAGCTCGAAGCCGTCCTCGCCGGTGTAGCCGGTACGGGCGATCAGTGCGGGGACACCGGCGACGGTGCCGGGCAGACCGGCGTAGTACTTCAGGCCGTCCAGGTCGGCGTCGGTGACGGCGGCCAGGATGGCGGGGGACTCGGGCCCCTGGACGGCGAGCAGCGCGTACGCGTCGCGGTCGTCGCGCACCCCGGTGTCGAAACCGTCGGCCCGCGCGCTCAGCGCGTCCAGCACGATCTGGGCGTTGCCGGCGTTGGCGACCACCATGTACTCGGTCTCGCCCAGCCGGTAGACGATCAGGTCGTCCAGGATGCCGCCGTCCTCGGCGCAGATCATCGTGTAGCGGGCGCGGCCCACGGCGACGGTGGCGATGTTGCCGACCAGTGCGAAGTTCAGGAAGGCCGCGGCCTCGGGGCCGGTGACGGTGATCTCGCCCATGTGCGACAGGTCGAAGAGACCGGCCCTGGTGCGGACCGCGTTGTGCTCGTCGCGTTCACTGCCGTACCGCAGGGGCATGTCCCAGCCCGCGAAGTCGGTCATGGTCGCGCCCAGCGAACGGTGCAGGGCATCGAGGGCGGTGAGACGGGGGGCGGTGCTCATGGATGGGGCTCCCAGGGCATGACGACGGAGACGATCCCTCCCCATCTGTCATCGGAACCTGAGAGGTTCGCCGAGAGCCCCCTGAAGGGTTCGGCTTGCACCTTGGGTGGAGCCGCAGAGCGGCCCGCTTTTCAGATCTGCCTCATCCACGCGGTACGGGGCCTGAGAGATTCAAGGGAGGAACTTGCTCCTTCGGCGCCCGGCACATGCAGTGACCGGAACTCTCCCGCGCGGATTCAAGCGGCCTTTATGCAGTTGGCCGGGTCATCATCGCACGCATCGCGCCGGGGTGGGTCCCCGGTCCCTCGCGGGAATCAACGGCGTGGACGGTTGTGCCGCATTACCTTTTCTTTACACTTCAGGGGCATGTGTGGGGTGATCCGGCAGGGGGAGGGGCGATGACGTTGCAGCGGTACGCGACGACCGCGGGGGTCGCGCACGGCGCGATGCCCGCACAACCGGGGGCGGTGCCTGTCACGGAAGCGCGCGGCCCGCACGCGCCCGTCGTGCGGGACCTGCGGGAGCGGGGCGGGCGCAGCCCGCGCAGCCTGCACTTCGCGGCGGGCGACGTGGTGGTGGTGTCCGGGCTGCCCGGCAGCGGCAAATCCACGCTCATCCGGCGGGCGGTGACGACGGCCCACGCCATCGACTCCCAGGACACCCGGGACCGCTGGGCGGGGCTCGTGCCCGGGTTAGTGCCGTACGCCCTCTACCGTCCCCTCGTCCGCGTCGCCCACTACTGGGGACTGTGGCGGGTGCTGCGCTCCGGTGAGTCCGTCGTCGTCCACGACTGCGGAACCCAGGCGTGGGTACGCGGCTGGCTGGCCCGTGCCGCGCGGCGCCGGGGCCGCGTCCTGCACCTCGTCCTGCTCGACGTCACACCGCAGACGGCGAGGGACGGCCAGCGGGAACGCGGTCGCGGCGTCTCCGGATACGCCTTCGCCCGGCACCGCAGGGCGGTGGGGAGGCTGCTGCGGGGCACCGAGACCGGCCTGCTGCCGCCCGGGTGCGCCTCGGCGGTGCTGCTGGACAGGGAGGCGGCCGGGCTGCTGGCCCGGATCGCGTTCGCGGACGTACAGGGCCCGGGAGCCGGACGTTAACCTTCTGCCGGAAAGCTTGGGGAAGAAGGGGAAGCAGTGGACATTCCGGCACAGGGTCAGTCCCATCCGCGGAGCGGATGGCCCGCCAATGAGCTCGAAGAGGTGCTGATGGCCTCGGTGGGCAGCCCGGAGGCGGGCGGACGGCTCGTCGAGGTGCTCGGGCGCAGCCAGGTCTGGGTGCCTCTGCCGGGCGGCGGCGGACCCGACTCCCCCGACCTGGACCTGCCGACGCTGGAGATCGAGGGTGCCGCGTATGTGCCCGTATTCAGCTCCGAACAGCAGTTCCTCAGCTGTGTCGGCACCGCCATGCCCTTCGCTGTCGCGCCCGCCCGCGATTTCGCCCGCGGACTGCCCCCGCAGCTCGGCATCGCGGTGAACCCGGGCGGCGCTGTCGGGATGCCGCTGCCGCCGCCCGCCGTGGCCGAGCTCTGCCGCGCCGGACGCGCCCTGCTGGACGGACCGGCCGGCGGCGGCCGGGTCCGGCTGTACGAGCCGGACTGGAAGGAGGAGCCCGTCGACTTCCTCGCCGCGGCGGCCGGCGAATTCGAGGAGAGCGGTGTCGTGCTCACCGCGCGCCGGACACTGGCCAGCATCGAGGGGGGCGAGCCCGTCCTTTTCATAGGCGTGGAGTTCTCCACCTGGGAGGGCGCCGGGCGCAATGCCCCCATGGACGCCCTCGGCCGTGCGCTCGGCCGCGTCGAGGTGCCCTGGCCGGTCAATCTGGTCCTGCTCGATGTGGCGCAGGACCCGGTCGGGGACTGGATGCGGGAGAAGGTCCGGCCGTTCTACCGGCGCGAGACCCAGTAGCACGCCGACGGCTCCGGAGCCGATTGCAGCGTCGGCCCATGGCGTCAAGTCGGTGTCAGGACCGGCGCATAAGCTGGTTTGATGGCTGGTGCCACGGCATCATGCCGCACCCGTGTGCCCCGGGAGCGGCGGGCCGACACAGTGGATCGAAGAGGGGCGGGACCAGGTGAGTGCGTCAGGCACCGCGGCGGCCGGGCAGGTCGAGCACATGCTGCGCCAAGTGACGCCCGGGCGCTACGACGCGTACGAGGCACTGCTGCAGGCTCTCGCGAACGACCGGATCTGGATGCTCCTCTGGCACGGTCAGGCGGGCTCGCCCGACGCCCAGTACGGGAACATGGAGGTCGACGGCCTCGGCTACGCCCCCTGTGTGACCTCCGCCCAGGAGCTCTCCGCCAGCGGCTGGAACCGGGCCCATGAGCTCGTCACCGGCCGCGACATCGCCCGCGCCCTCTTCCCCGACCGCTGGGGCATCTGGCTCAACCCGCACGCCCCGGGCGGCGGCGTCGGCATCCCCTGGCTGGACCTGCGCCGGATCGCCACCGGCCTCGACCGGATGCCCGCGGGCCCGCTCCGGCTCACCGAGCCGGCCATCGAGATCCCGCAGTTCTACGCCCTGCTCACGCAGAACGCCCACCACACCCCCGCGATCCGCTCGCTGCGCCGCGCCTGGGTGCAGCCCGCGCTCGGGGTTCCGTATCTCGCCATCGGCCTCGATCTCTACGACACGAGCCAGCCCTCGGTCGACACGGTGCGCGCGATGATGCAGCAGTCGATCGGCGCGGTCCCGGACGGGCTGCCCGTCTCCACGGTCGCGATGTCCGACGAGTACGACCCGGTCGCGATGTGGCTGCGCGCCAACACCCGCCCGTTCTACGACCGCGAGGCGCACGCCCCGGCGGCCCCGGTGGCCGGCTACGGCTACCCGCCGCCGCAGGGCGCGTACTGAGCCTGCCGGCAGTCGTACGTACCGGGGGCGTTCCGGCGTGCCCGGAAGGCCGCTGCCCCCTCGTGCCCGTAAAGCCGCCGTCCGCACCCCGCAACCCCGTGCCCCGCACCCGGAATGCAGGTGTACGAACCGGGTGTGCCGGGAATGCATGCGTATGGTCCTGATGACCGGAACGTAACGTACGTATACGGCACCAACTCTCCGAATTCCGGCCCGCGTTCCCGGTCCTTCCGCATGCCGCCGCGCTCCCGTGCGGGCCTCGTGGAAACCCTCCGCGCGGCTTCCCGCTCCCGATGTCCGAGATCTCCGTGCTGGGGATGTCTGATGGTGAAAGCGACGTGAATCTACGCGCGTGCCCCTCTTCCGCCCCAACTGACCTGTGTTCGGCGGGCGTTCACATCCGTCCGGATAACGGAACACCCCTGACCGCATCACGGTTAGGCATCCATTCGCCTGACGGTATGGCTACCGCGCGCAACAGCAATGAAGACTCCCGCAGCAAGGGCGTCCTGCCGCCTCTGTGTACGACTGACTGATCCGTGCCGCCACAGCGGCCAGTTCGGCCCGGCCACCGCCGGTTGAGAGGGGTCCTTGCCACGATGACGGCACCACTGCATGAGCCGACCACGGAAGCGGACCCGATCGCGACCGGTGGTCCCGCAGCCGACTCCGGGGTGAAGAAGGTCGAGGGACGCTCTCTCAAGCAGATCGCCTGGAACCGCCTGAAGCAGGACAAGGTCGCGCTGACGGGTGGCATCGTTGTCCTCGTCCTGATCGTGGTGGCGATCTTCGCGCCCCTCATCGTGGGGCTGCTGGGGCACCCGCCGAACGACTTCCACCAGGACAAGCTCGACCCGCTGACCAATCTCCCCACCGGTTCCCTCGGCGGCGTGAGCGGCGACTTCCTCTTCGGCGTCGAGCCCAACAAGGGGCGCGACGTCTTCAGCCGGATCGTCTACGGCGCCCGGATCTCGCTGCTCGTGGCGTTCCTCGCGGCCGTGGTCGCGGTGGCGCTCGGCACGCTCTTCGGGATCATCGCCGGTTACTTCGGCGGCTGGGTCGACGCGGTGATCAGCCGGGTCATGGACGTGCTGCTGTCGTTCCCGCAGCTCCTGTTCATCATCTCCCTCGTCTCCGTCCTCCCCGACGATCTGCTCGGCCTCACCGGCAGCGGGGTGCGCATCGCCGTACTCGTCGCCGTCATCGGCTTCTTCGGCTGGCCGTACGTGGGACGCATCGTCCGGGGCCAGACGCTCTCGCTGCGCGAGCGCGAGTACGTGGAGGCGGCGCGCAGCCTCGGCGGCGGGCGCGGACACATCCTCTTCCGCGAGCTGCTGCCGAACCTGGTGGCGCCGATCACCGTCTACGCGACGCTCATGATCCCCACCAACATCCTCACCGAAGCGGCCCTCAGCTTCCTCGGCGCCGGTGTCCGGCCGCCCACGGCCTCCTGGGGCGGCATGCTGCGGGACGCCCTGGAGACGTACGAGCACGACCCGATGTTCATGGTCTTCCCCGGCGTGACGATCTTCATCACCGTACTGGCCTTCAACCTCTTCGGGGACGGGCTGCGCGACGCCCTGGACCCCAAGGGGACCCGATAGCCCACAACTTGCCCCTGCCGCACTGTCAGGTGGCTCTTCCCATGGTTCTCCGGCAAGCAATGGCCTGGGACCGCGATCTCGGAGGTTACGAGAAAATGTCCACAGTTACCTCGAAACGACGGCTCACCGCGGGTGCGGCCCTCGTGGTCGCGGCGCTGATGACCACCACGGCGTGCGGCGGCGGCGACGACGGCGACAGCGGCGGCGGCAGCAAGGCGAAGGGCGCCGGCTTCAACGCGGCGTTCAACAAGGTCGCCAACGCGTCCACCAAGAAGGGGGGAACGCTGAAGATGGTCGGCAAGCAGGACCTCGACTCCGCCGACCCCCAGCGTGCCTACTACGGCATGGCCTGGGACTTCATGCGCTTCTACACCCGCCAGCTGGTCACGTACGACACCAAGCCGGGTGCCGCCTCCACCAAGCTGGTCGGCGACCTCGCCACCGGCCCCGGGGTGATCTCGGACGGCGGCAAGACGTACACGTACAAGCTGCGGTCCGGCCTCACCTGGGAGGACGGCTCCAAGCTGACATCCAAGGACGTCAAGTACGGCATCGAGCGCGTCTGGGCGACGGACACCATCACCGGTGGCCCGCAGTACCTGATGCAGACGCTGGACCCCAAGCACGAGTACAAGGGCCCGTACAAGGACACGTCCGCGGACAAGCTCGGTCTGAAGGCGATCGAGACGCCCGACGACAGCACCGTCATCTTCAAGCTGCCCAAGCCCAACGGTGACTTCGAGCAGTTCCTCGCCATGCCTTCCGGCTCGCCCGTGAAGGCGTCGGAGGACACCAAGGCGAAGTACACCCAGCGGCCGTTCTCCTCGGGCCCGTACAAGTTCGAGTCGTACAAGCCGGGCAAGAGC
This sequence comes from Streptomyces sp. NPDC058092, assembly GCF_042884935.1. Classification (NCBI taxonomy): domain Bacteria; kingdom Bacillati; phylum Actinomycetota; class Actinomycetes; order Kitasatosporales; family Streptomycetaceae; genus Streptomyces; species Streptomyces sp. NPDC058092. The sequence goes on along the minus strand of NZ_JBHVSY010000010.1, from coordinate 242,842 downwards.
ATCGTGCTCGTCCGCAACGACAAGTGGGACAAGTCCTCGGACCCGCTCCGTGCCGCGCTCCCGGACAAGGTCACGGTGACGATCTCCGCCAACCTGGAGGAGAACGACAAGAAGCTGATGGAGGGCGACTACGACGTCGACCTCAACGGCACCGGCATGACCCAGTCCGGCCGTGTGACCGCCGTCCAGGACCACAAGGACAGCGTCGACAACATGCAGACGTCCTTCGTCCGCTACGTCGCGCTCGTCCACACGGCGAAGCCGCTGGACGACGTCCACTGCCGCAAGGCCGTCTTCTACGCCACGGACTTCGCGGCCCTGCAGCAGACCCGCGGTGGCGAGATCGCCGGTGGCGCGATCGCCAACAGCACCCTGCCGGCCTCCATCAAGGGCCACAGCGACTACGACCCGTACGGTGTCCTCGCCCGCAAGGGCAAGCCGGACGCAGCCAAGGCTAAGGAAGAGCTGAAGGCATGCGGTAAGCCCACCGGCTTCACCACCAAGCTCAGCGCCCGTAACAACAACCCGGGCGAGGTCGACGTCGCCGAGGCGCTCCAGGAGCAGCTCGGCAAGGTCGGCATCAAGATCGAGGTCGACCCGATCGACGGCGCCGAGGCCTCCAGCATCACCGGTTCGCCGTCCGTCGTGAAGAAGCGCGGCTACGGCATGACGATGAGCGGCTGGGGCCCGGACTTCCCGTCCGGCCAGGGCTTCGGCCAGCCGCTGTGGGACAGCCGGTTCCTCTCCGAGACCGGTAACTACAACGAGTCGCAGCTCAAGGACCCGCAGGTCGACAAGATCTTCGACGAAGCGATCGCGGAGACCGACCCGGTCAAGGCCGGCGAGATCTACAAGAGCCTCGACAAGCGGATCCTGGACCAGGCCGACTGGATGCCCTTCATCTACGAGAAGAACATCACCTGGCGCGGTAAGCGACTGACGAACGCCTACATGTCCGACGCCTACAACGGCCGTTACGACTACGTCTCGCTCGGCGTCGTCAAGTAATCGCTGTAGTCAACAGCATGTGCAGTCAACCCGGTTGACTGCTCCACCGCCGCCGAAACCCGCCAGTCCGAAGGGCAGGTGATGGCCCGGGGCGGTGGCCGGGAGCCCCCGCAAGGGGTTCCCGGCCACCGGCGGGCCGCGCACAGTGCTTGCTTATCTCATCCGGCGCCTGTTCGCCGTAGTCATCATGGTGCTCGTCGTACTGCTCGCGACCTTCACCATCTTCTTCATGCTGCCCAAGTGGGCGGGTCAGGACGTCGCAGTCCTCTTCGCCGGCAAGGCTTCCGGTGCCGAGCAGCTCCAGGGCATCCGGATAAAACTGGGTCTCGACGACCCCCTCCTCGTCCAGTTCTGGGACTTCGTCAAGGGCATCCCGATGGGGCGCGACTACGCGAACGGTGACGACGTCACCCACTGCGCCGCACCCTGCTTCGGCTACTCCTTCCGCACGGAGGTACCGGTCTGGACCACCCTCAAGGACGCCCTGCCCGTCACCGGTGGGCTTGCCGCCGGTGCCTGCGTCCTGTGGCTCACCGGCGGCGTCGCCACGGGTGTCGTGTCCGCGCTCAGGCGCGGCACCATCTGGGACCGTGCCGCGATGACCACCGCCCTCGGCGGTGTCTCCCTGCCGATCTTCTTCACCGGCATGGTCGCGATGGGCCTCTTCGTGCACAACCTCGGCTGGGTGCACATCGCCGACAACCTCTCCACGGACGACGGCATCGGCACCTGGTTCCAGACCCTGATCCTGCCGTGGATCGTGCTCGCCTTCCTGAACGCCGCGATGTACGCCCGCCTCACCCGAGCCACCATGCTCGACGTGCTCGGCGAGGACTACATCCGCACCGCGCGTGCCAAGGGCCTGGGCGAGGGGACCGTCATCACCCGGCACGCCCTGCGCTCCGCGATGACGCCGATCCTCACCGTCTTCGGCCTCGACATCGGTGTGCTCCTCGGTGGCGCCGTCCTCACCGAGTCCACGTTCAACCTGCCGGGGCTCGGACTCGCGGCGGTCCAGGCCATCAGCAACAAGGACCTGCCCGTGATCCTCGGCGTCACACTGTTCGCGGCTCTCGCGATCGCCGTCGCCAACCTCGTCGTCGACATTCTGTACGCCGTCATCGACCCGCGAGTGAGGCTGGGATGACCGAACTGCACAAGAGCGGTGCCGCGCTGGGCGAACCCGCCCCGGCGGGCTCGCCCGCTCCCACCGCCTTCCTCGAAGTGCGCGACCTGAAGGTGCACTTCCCGACCGACGACGGTCTGGTCAAGTCCGTCGACGGGCTCAGTTTCACATTGGAGAAGGGCAAGACCCTCGGCATCGTCGGAGAGTCCGGCTCCGGCAAGTCCGTCACGTCCCTGGGCATCATGGGCCTGCACACCGCGGGCCAGTACGGAAAGCGCAAGGCACAGCTCTCCGGCGAGATCTGGCTGGACGGCAAGGAGTTGCTGTCGGCAGACCCCGACGAGGTGCGCAAGCTGCGCGGCCGCGACATGGCCATGATCTTCCAGGACCCGCTGTCCGCGCTGCACCCGTACTACACGATCGGCAAGCAGATCGTGGAGGCGTACCGGGTCCATAACGACGTGGACAAGAAGACCGCGCGCAAGCGTGCGATCGAGATGCTCGACCGGGTCGGCATCCCGCAGCCCGACAAGCGCGTCGACAGTTACCCGCACGAGTTCTCCGGCGGGATGCGCCAACGCGCGATGATCGCCATGTCGCTGGTCAACAACCCCGAGCTGCTCATCGCCGACGAGCCGACGACCGCGCTGGACGTCACCGTCCAGGCGCAGATCCTCGACCTGATCCGGGATCTGCAGAAGGAGTTCGGCTCCGCGGTCATCGTCATCACCCACGACCTGGGCGTCGTGGCCGAGCTCGCCGACGACATCCTGGTGATGTACGGCGGGCGCTGCATCGAGCGCGGACCGGCCGAGCAGGTGTTCTACGAGCCCCGGCACCCCTACACCTGGGGACTGCTGGGCTCGATGCCGCGCCTCGACCGCGACCAGACCGACCGGCTCATCCCGGTCAAGGGTTCCCCGCCGTCGCTCATCAACATCCCGTCGGGCTGCGCCTTCAACCCGCGCTGCCCGTACGCGGACGTGCCCAAGGACGACGTGACCCGCACCGTACGGCCCGAGCTGCAGGAGGTCGGCAGCCGGCACTGGGCGGCCTGCCACATGTCGCAGGAGCAGCGGGAGCGTATCTGGACCGAAGAGATTGCGCCCAAGCTGTGAGCGAGGACAAGGCTGTGACGAGCGAGGACAAGGGCGTGGACGTTCCGGCGCAGAGGCCTGCCGGGGGCGGCGGGACGGTCAAGGGCGCAGCCTCCCCCGAGGTGCTGCTCAAGGTGACCGGGCTGCAGAAGCACTTCCCCCTCAAGAAGGGGCTGCTGCAGCGCAGCGCCGGTGCCGTGAAGGCCGTCGACGGGATCGACTTCGAGGTGCACTCGGGCGAGACCCTGGGTGTCGTCGGGGAGTCCGGCTGCGGAAAGTCGACGATGGGCCGGCTGGTCACCCGGCTGCTCGAACCCACCGCGGGGAAGATCGAGTTCGAGGGCCAGGACATCACGCACCTCGGCGTCGGCGCCATGCGCCCGATGCGCCGGGACATGCAGATGATCTTCCAGGACCCGTTCTCCTCGCTGAACCCCCGGCACACGATCGGCACGATCGTGTCGGCCCCCTTCAAGCTGCAGGGCGTCACGCCCGAGGGCGGCGTCAAGAAGGAGGTGCAGCGGCTGCTGGAGGTCGTGGGTCTCAACCCCGAGCACTACAACCGCTATCCGCACGAGTTCTCCGGCGGCCAGCGCCAGCGCATCGGGATCGCCCGCGCGCTCGCGCTCAACCCCAAACTGGTCGTGGCGGACGAGCCGGTGTCGGCGCTGGACGTCTCCATCCAGGCGCAGGTGGTGAACCTGCTCGACGATCTCCAGACCGAGCTGGGCCTGACGTACGTGATCATCGCCCATGACCTCTCGGTCGTCCGGCACGTCTCGGACCGGATCGCGGTGATGTACCTCGGCAAGATCGTGGAGCTGGCCGACCGCGAGTCGCTCTACAAGGCGCCGATGCATCCATACACCAAGGCGCTGCTCTCGGCGGTCCCGATCCCGGACCCGAGGCGCCGCTCGGCCAAGAGCGAGCGCATCCTGCTGAAGGGCGACGTGCCGTCGCCGATCTCGCCGCCCAGCGGCTGCCGCTTCCACACCCGGTGCTGGAAGGCGACGCAGGTCTGCAAGACGCAGGAACCGCCGCTGGTCGCGCTGAAGACCGGGCACCAGGTGGCCTGCCACCATCCGGAGAACGCGCCGGACCAGGTGCCCGGCGAGATGGTGACGGCGGCCGCGCGCGAGGCGATCGAGGTCGTCCAGGTGGGGAAGCCGGAGGCCGGCGCCGTACGGGAGCCGGAGGCCGACGAGAACACGGCCGACGAGAACACGGCGGAGGAGAACGCGGCGGAGGAGAACGCGGCCGACAAGAACGCGGCCGACAATGGCGCCGCATCACCCGAAACGCCGGAGGACAGCCCGAAGGAGTAGTACGGGCACAATTGCCCGGTGCTCAACGAACTGTTCACGTCCTCCGTCCAGCATGCGCTCGACATCGCCGGAATTTTCGTCTTCGCGATCTCCGGCGCACTGCTCGCCGTACGCAAGAACTTCGATGTCTTCGGCATCGCGGTACTTGCCGAGGTGACCGCGCTGGGCGGGGGACTGTTCCGTGACATCATCATCGGGGCGGTCCCGCCCGCGGCTTTCACAGATCTCGGCTACTTCACCACCCCGCTCATCGCCGCGTCTCTGGTGTTCTTCCTGCATCCGCAGGTCGAGCGGATCCAGGTGGGCGTCAACGTCTTCGACGCGGCCGGCCTCGGGCTGTTCTGCGTCACGGGCACGGTCAAGGCGTACGGCTACGGCCTCGGCCTCACCGCATCGGCGGCCCTGGGCCTGGCCACCGCGGTCGGCGGCGGTGTGCTGCGTGACGTACTGGCCAACGAGGTGCCCTCGCTGCTGCGCTGGGACCGCGACCTGTACGCGGTGCCCGCGATCGTCGGCGCCACGGTGATCGTGCTGTGCATCCGCTTCGAGGTGCTCAACGGGTTCACCAGCGGTGCCGCGGTGATCACGGCCTTCGTGCTGCGGCTGCTCTCGATGCGCTACCACTGGCGGGCCCCGCGCGCCTACAACCGGCGGTCGGCGACGGCCGAGGAGGGGTCCGAGGCCACCTGACAAGTCCCGCACCGACGCTGAGAGCCGACATCTTCCGACCACTAAAAAGCTACCGCTCAGTAATACAATCGGTGTACGGTGCATCGCATGGCACAGGCAGCAGAGCAGGTGGCGCGGACCGCGCAGGCAACCATCGGGGACAGCGAGTTCGACCGCGACACCGCCGTCTCCTTTCGCGAAGAAGGCGTCTACGACGCGGAGCTCTCCGCCGGATGGACGATCATGCACGCGGTCAACGGCGGCTATCTGCTGGCCATGCTCGGCCGTGCGCTCGGCGAGGCCCTGCCGCACCCGGACCCCTTCTCGGTCTCCGCGCACTACCTCACCGCGTCCGTCCCGGGCCCCGCGGTGATCCGCACCCAGAGGGTCCGCACCGGCCGCACCCTCTCCACCGGCCAGGCCTCCCTCTTCCAGTACGCGGAGGACGGCACCGAGGTCGAGCGCATCCGGGTCCTCGCCACCTACGGCGATCTGGACGCGCTGTCCGACGAGGTCCGCACATCGGCGAAGCCGCCGGCCATTCCGCCGCAGGAGCACTGCCTCGGCCCGAGCGACGGCCCGGCCCCGATCCCCGGCAGCTCCGCCATCACCGAGCGGCTCGACATCAAGCTGGATCCGGCGACGGTCGGCTGGGCCGTCGGCGCGCCCTCCGGCAAGGGCGAGATGCGCGGCTGGTTCGGTCTCGCGGACGGCCGCGACGCCGACCCGCTCTCGCTGCTGCTCACCGTCGACGCGCTGCCGCCCACCTCGTTCGAGCTGGGCCTCAAGGGCTGGACGCCGACCATCGAACTCACCACCCACATCCGCTGCCGCCCCGCCCCCGGCCCCCTGCGCGTCTCCATCACCACCCGCAACCTCGCGGGCGGCTTCCTGGAGGAGGACGCGGACGTCTGGGACAGCGCGGACCGGCTGGTGGCCCAGTCCCGCCAGCTGGCCAGGACGGCGCGCTCCTAGCGTCCTTCGCGGGGCGGGCGCTGCGCGTCCAGCCTTACGGGGGCCGGGGGCCGGGGGCCGGGAACCGGGCACGGGGTAACGAGGCACGGGGCAACGAGGCACGCGGAGCCACGAGGGAAGCTGGTGGCGTGAAATCCGACCGGTTACTCTCGATCCTCCTGCCGCTCAGACCCGCGTCCGCCGCGGCCCGAGGAGGAGCAAGGGGGTGGGGCGCAGGCCGAGTTGGTCGTCGACTCGGTGGAGTGGGCCCGTTCCCTGCTCTCCTTCGGCCCGAACCTCGAAGTGCTCTCGCCGCCGGAGGCGCGGGACCTCCTCGCCCGTCACGCGGCGGCTGTCGTGGCGCTGTACGGGGAGGCGGGTGCGGAGCAGGGCGTGGAGGGGAAAGACAGCCGAGGCGGGCCGGGACGGTGCCGGCTGCCGTACGGCGCATCGCTCGGGCCCCGCGCCACGTAGCGCGCTCAGCCGCAACTACCTCGGGGACGACCGTGACGACCGTGCAAGGCCGCGCCGCCGCGGCGCGGTCAGAGCCGGCGCACCCCGTCGGCAATTCTTGGGGGTTTCGGCCAAAACATTCGTCCCTGGCCATTGTCGGCCGGCCAGGCATGCGTCATGGAGGCGCGGGATAGAAAGGCCCCGACACCTGACGGAACTTTTGCTGGCGTCTCGGTGAATACAGGGGGTTTCATCGCGTGAGCGGCTTCGCAGATCTCGAAGTACAGGTGAAGAACTTCCACGAGAACGGTTACCTGGTGCTGCCCGGTTTCCTTCCCGCCGGTCTTGTCGGGCGCCTGGCGCCCGAAGTCGACGAATGGGTCTCCACCGGTCTGCGGCAGTTGTCCATCGACGCCTGCTTATGTCCGCAGGAGTGTGCTCCGCCGGCCAGGGTGGAGTTACAGATGGACGCGCACGGGGAACTCGCTGCCTATGCCCCACTGCTGGAACTGCTCAGTGATGCCGGTCTGCTCGGGTCGTCCTTCGTCTTCCACCACCTGCACAGTGACCGCCGTCCGCCCGGAGGCGGCGGCAAGAGCTGGCACCACGACTACGAGCAGCACCCACAGCGGGACCGCGAGTACCCCATGATTCATGCCCTGCACTACATCCACGGGCTCCAACCCGCGATGGGCGCTCTGGCCGTGCTGCCCGGGTCGCACCGGCAGGTTGCCGAGAAGGACGCGTGGAGCCACCTCGGGACGGCCGAGCTGCCGGGTGAGGTGCTTATAGACGAGCTTCCGCTGGGCTCCACCGTGGTTCTGCACTCCGCGCTCTTCCATACCCGGCGCGCTGCGCCCGCTCCACTGCGGGGCGGGGGTCCTCGGTACATGATCGACGCGTCCTACTGCCGGACGGGCACACTGTGGCCGCCTGTCAAGCCGTACTGGCGCATGGTGCTGGCCGTGGGCCGCGAGCGGCGGCTGGGGAAGGGGCATTGGCCGGAGCTTTTCGCCGACCGGCACTTCGACGAGTACGGGCGCACGAGCACGGGGATGCCGTCATGAGAGTGCTTGAAGTCGTCACGTTCGAAGCCGTCATGAGCCATTTCGGCCGGGAGCATCTGTATGACGAAGAGGACGAGTCCAACTCGAACGACGAAGCCGAGACACACATCCGTAACGCGCAGCTGACTCTGCGGGGTCGCTGGCACCGGGTGCTTCTGGAGGGCACCGAGGTGCTCGATGTGGTGCTGCCCTGGCATGTGGGGGAGGACGGCGAGGTGGAGCTGATTCCGAAGACGGGTCTCACCGTGGCCGCGGCCGCATCGCGGCTGGCCGGAGCCGGGGCGTCGTACGCCAGGACCAACCCCCTGTGCGCGCTCAAGCTGGCACGCCAGACCCATGCCCTACCCAGACCGCTGTTCCTCAGCACCCGGGCGGTGCCCGGGCGGGACTACGAGGCGCTGACGGTCCGCGCGGGGCTGATCCACCTCGACGGGCTGCACCGGATGCTGGCCTGGGAGCGGGCCGGGCGGCTGGTACCCGGCCGCTGGATCGAGGCGTACGTCGCGGGGCTACCCCCGGCCGATGTAGGGCATGGAGCTCGGCATGATTAGGACGGACTGGATGTTCACCCCGGCCGGCAGCGCCGCCATCGTGCGGACCATGTCGACGACGTGCTGCATGTCCATGGTCGGCTCCACCCGCAGTGAGTCGTCGGCCTGGCGCACCGCGGGCTGCGGCCGGTCCTGCGGGGTCACATTGCCGATGTCGATCTGGCCGCAGGAGATGTCGTAGCGGCGGCCGTCGAGGGAGAGGGAACGGGTCAGGCCGGCCACGGCGTGTTTGGCCGCGGTGAAGGCGATCGAGTCGGGCCGTGGCGCCTGGGCGGAGGGAGCACCGTTGTTGATGATCCGGCCGCCTCGCGGCGACTGCTGCTTCATCAACCCAAACGCGGCCCGAGAGCACAGAAAGGTGCCGGTGGCGATGGAGTCCATGACCCGATGCCAGTCCTCGGTGCTCACGTCCTCGGTGGGGGTGTAGGGCATGGTGTCGGCGGCGTTGTTGAACAACAGGTCGAGCCGGCCGAACCGGTCCGCCACGCCGGCGAACAAGTCATCGACGGCTGCCGGGTCGGTGATGTCGGCGGAGACTGCCACGGCGCGGCCTCGGTCCACATCGGGCGCGAGCCGGGCCGTTTCCTCCAGCGGGTCCTTGCGCCGGCCGGTGAGTACGACCGTCCAGCCGTCGGCCAGCAACCCCAGTGCACAGGCCCGTCCGATACCGCTCCCCGCCCCCGTGACGACAGCCGTCTTCACAGCCACGTTGTACACACCCTCTCCCTGTGAGCCCGCTTCCCGGCGAATGATTCTCGGAGCGTGTCCCACGGTGTCCTCATCCAAACAGGAGCAGCAATGAATGGCGTTTTCCCGGCGCTGGGCGGTACGGACAGCAGCCGATCCTGGTTCGAGCGTGCGCAGCGATCCCTCGCCGGCGGCATCAGCTCTTCCTCCCGGCTGACCTCGACCGGACCGGACCCGTACCCGCTCTACATGAGCAGCGGGTCGGGCGCCCGTATCCGCGACGTCGACGGCAACGAGTACATCGACTACCTCATCTCCTACGGCAGCGCCGTCCTGGGGCACGCCTCCCCTCTGCTCACCAACGCCCTGACCGAGGTCCTGCGCACCGGCACGATGTTCGGCACCTGCAACGTGCCGGAGGTCGAGCTGGCCGAGCTGATCTGCCGGATGGTGCCGTGTGCCGATCTCGTCCGGTTCGCCAATTCGGGCAGCGAAGCAGTGCAGGGAGCGGTGCGCGCGGCGCGCGGGTACACCGGACGGTCAAAGATTCTGAAGTTCGAGGGGCATTACCACGGCTGGTCCGACACCCTGGCCATCTCCAACCGGCCGACCGCCGCCGAAGCCGGACCGTACGACACACCGCAGTCCGTACCTCACTCGCCCGGCATCCCGCAGGGTGTCGTGGAGGACGTGGTGGTCTGCCCGTGGAACGATCCCGCCGCCCTGCGAGCCGTCCTCGACGCCCACCGCGACGTGGCGGCCGTCATATGTGAACCCATCGTGGCCAACAACGCCTGCACCATGCCCGACGCGGGCTTCCTGGACCTGCTGCGCGAGGAGTGCACCGCGCGGGGCATCGTGCTGATCTTCGACGAGGTGTGCACCGGGTTCCGAACGGGCCCCGGCGGCGCCCAGGCACTTTTCGGGGTGGTACCGGACCTCGCGGTGTTCTCCAAAGCGCTGGGGGGCGGTCTGCCGATCGCCGCGTTCGCCGGCCGACACGAGGTGATGGAACCGCTGGCACGGGGAGAGGTCAAACACGGGGGCACCTACAACGCCTCACCATTGTGTGCCACTGCCGCCCTCGTGACACTCCGTGCGCTCCACGACCCCGCCGTCACCAAACGCATCGACGAGACCGGTCGCCGCGTGATGGAAGCAGTGCGACGCGCGGCCCATGACAGTGGCGTGCCCTGCGCGGTCCAAGGCGTCGGAGCAATGTTTCAAGTCGTGTTCTCCCCGGACGGTACGCGCACCCGGCAGTACCGGGACCTGCTGCGGACCGATGGCGCCCGGTACGACACCTTCCGGCACGAGCTGCTCAAACGCGGTGTACACACCAACGCCTACGCAATGGCGTGCTGGTTCGTGCCCGCCACCGTGACGGACGACGATCTCACGGCCACCTGTCAGGCCGTGGAAGAAGCCTTCAAAGCCCTGTGATCGCGTCGCTGCGCGCATCCGTGATCACCACAGCGGCGGCAGCCCGGTGCGATCCCGCGAGCGGGTCACCTCGCGCAGTACCAGGCCGCTGAGGCTCTGGTGCTCCAGGAGTCCGAGCGCGGCGTCCAGCAGTGCCTGACGGCCGACACGCACGGCCCGCACTCCGCAACCCGCACCAACAACCCGCACCGGCGGTCTCCGCCGACGCCGCCCCCGACCGGATCAGGTTCCGGATCGGACTCCGGATCGGGGCGGGCGATCGACTGCCCCGCCCGGTGCGCGGGCACCGGACTGCGATGCGCCCGGCATACGCCCCACCGAGGGCTCGTAGAATCGAGCCCACCATGGCTTACCTCGACCACGCCGCGACCACGCCGATGCTTCCGGAGGCGATCGCGGCGATGACCGCCCAGCTCGCCGTCACCGGTAACGCGTCCTCACTGCACGCCGCCGGGCGCCGGGCCCGCCGTACCGTCGAGGAGTCGAGAGAGACCCTCGCCGACGCCCTCGGCGCACGCCCCAGCGAGGTGGTCCTCACCTCCGGGGGCACCGAGGCGGACAACCTCGCGGTGAAGGGTCTGTACTGGGCCCGCCGCGACGCCGACCCCCACCGCACCCGGGTGCTGGCCAGTCCCGTCGAGCACCACGCGGTGCTGGACGCCGTCGACTGGCTCGCCGAACACGAGGGCGCGAACGTCGAATACCTCCCCGTCGATCGGTACGGACGCGTCCACCCGGACGTCCTGCGCGAGGCGATCCTCCGTAACCCCGACGATGTCGCGCTGGTCACCGTGATGTGGGCCAACAACGAGATCGGCACGATCATGCCGGTACGTGAACTGGCTGCCGTGGCCCGTGAGTTCGACGTGCCGATGCATGCCGACGCGGTGCAGGCGTTCGGACAGCTGGAGGTCGACTTCGCCCGGTCGGGGCTGGCCGCGATGACGGTCAGCGCGCACAAGATCGGCGGACCGTTCGGCGTCGGTGCGCTGCTGCTCGGCCGTGAGTACACCCCCGTACCCGTGCTCCACGGCGGCGGCCAGGAGCGGCACGTCCGCTCGGGCACCCTCGACGTGCCCGCCGTCGCCGCCTTCGCCGTCGCGGGACGGCTGGCCTCCGACGGGCGCGAGGAATTCGCCCGCGAGATCGGCGCTCTCCGCGACGACCTCGTCGCGGCGGTGCTGGCGGCCGTGCCGGACGCCGTCCTCGGCGGTGACCCGGCCCCCGGCGGCCGGCTCCCGGCGAACGCCCACTTCACCTTCCCCGGCTGCGAGGGCGACTCCCTGCTCCTGCTGCTCGACGCCCAGGGCATCGAATGCTCCACCGGCTCCGCCTGCACCGCCGGGATCGCCCAGCCCAGCCACGTCCTGCTGGCCACCGGCAGCGACCCGGACCTGGCCCGCGGCACCCTGCGCTTCTCGCTCGGCCACACGTCCACCAAGCAGGACATCGACGAGGTGGCACGCGCGATCGGACCGGCGGTACAGCGGGCACGGACGGCGGGACTCAGCTAGGGTCTCTCGGCCTCGTCCGGCGATCGGGCCTGCCCGGCGATCGGCCCCGTCATCGGGCACGCCCGGGGGTCGGCCCTGTCCGGTCGTCGGCCCCGTCCGGCGATCGGCCCTATCCAGTCATTGGCCCTGTCCGGGGATCGGGCGGCGGCCACGCGGTCACCGCGCGCCCGCCGCCCGGACCAGCTTCAGATACCGGTCCCAGTCCCAGTGCTTCCCCGGATCGGTGTGGTCCGTGCCCGGCACCTCCACATGCCCGATGATGTGCTCGCGGTCGACCGGCATCCCGTACCGCCCGCATATCGCCGCCGTCAGCCGCGCCGACGCCCCGTACATCGCCGCCGTGAAGTCCTGCGGGCGGTCCACGAACCCCTCGTGCTCGATGCCGACACTGCGCTCGTTGTACGACCTGTTCCCCGCGTGGAACGCCACATCCAGCTCACGGATCATCTGCGTCACATGGCCGTCCTTGCGCACCACGTAGTGCGCCGCCGCCCCGTGCCCCGGGTTCTGGAAGACCTTCACCGCGCTTTGGAAGCTGCCCTGGGTGACATGGATGACGACCCGGTCGACCGGATAGTCGGCGGGACGGTCGGCCCGCCGCCAGTTCGCCGCGGAGGCCGATATCCACTCGGCCCGTGCGTAGTCCACCTCGCCCGGCGTGCGGGGCTTGTCCACCCCGGGCAATCGCCACCAGGCGCGCTCCAGCTTCTCCCGCGCCAGCGCGGCCGCGCCCACCGCCGTGACGGCAGTGCCGATCAGCAGCCCGCGCCGGCTGATGCCGTGCCCGGACTTCGCCCCCGCGGAGCCCTTGGCGCCCGCCGTCCCCTTGGTCCCCATGCGATCCACAACGCATATCCGCGAGCGTTCGGTTCCCGGCGCCCCGTACTCTGGTGGAGCTATGACTCAGACTTCCCAGCGCCCCCTCCGCGTACTCGCCGCCATGTCGGGCGGTGTCGACTCCGCCGTCGCCGCGGCCCGCGCCGCCGAGGCGGGGCACGACGTGACCGGTGTGCACCTCGCCCTCTCCGCGAACCCGCAGTCCTTCCGTACCGGAGCGCGCGGCTGTTGCACGATCGAGGACTCCCGCGACGCGCGCCGCGCCGCGGACGTCATCGGCATCCCGTTCTACGTCTGGGACCTGGCGGAACGCTTCCGCGAGGACGTCGTGGACGACTTCATCGCCGAGTACGAGGCGGGGCGCACCCCCAACCCGTGCCTGCGCTGCAACGAGAAGATCAAGTTCGCCGCGCTGCTCGACAAGGCCCTCGCGCTGGGCTTCGACGCCGTGTGCACCGGCCACTACGCCACCGTCGTACTGCGTGAGGACGGCAGCCGCGAGCTGCACCGTGCCTCCGACATGGCCAAGGACCAGTCGTACGTCCTCGGTGTCCTGGACGAGAAGCAGCTCGCCCACGCGATGTTCCCGCTCGGCGACACCCTCACCACCAAGGACGAGATCCGAGCCGAGGCCGAGCGCCGGGGCCTCGCCGTCGCCAAGAAGCCCGACAGCCACGACATCTGCTTCATCGCCGACGGCGACACCCAGGGCTTCCTGGCGAGCCGCCTCGGCGGCAAGGCGGAGGGCGACATCCTCGACGAGTCGGGTACGAAGGTCGGCACCCACGAGGGCGCCTTCGGCTTCACCATCGGCCAGCGCAAGGGCCTGCGCATCGGCCACCCCGCCCCCGACGGCAAGCCGCGCTACGTCCTGGACATCTCCCCGGTGAACAACACGGTGACGGTCGGCCCGGTCGAGTCCCTCGACGTCACCGCGCTCACCGCCATCAGGCCCCGCTGGTGCGGCACGGCCCCGTCCGGCCCCGGCACCTACACCGCCCAGCTCCGCGCCCACGGCGGCGAGACCGAGGTGACGGCCGAACTGGTCGACGGCACCCTCAACGTCACCTTCACCGAGCCGGTACGCGGCGTGGCCCCCGGCCAGGCGGTCGTCCTGTACGACGGCTCCCGCGTGGTCGGCTCGGCGACGATCGCGACGACGGTACGGCGGGAGACGGCGGCGGCCGGCTGATCGCCCCGGCTGAACGGCCTCGGCTGACCGCCGGGGCCGACACTGCCGGGGCGGCCGTCATAGGCCGCTGCTGCGGACCGTCCGCATGTGATGTACGTACGACGGGGTCCGCCTCCCCGTTCCGCCGGAGGCCGACAGATGATCGACGCTGTCCGCTACCTGGTCGACAACGGCATCAAGTGGCGGGTGATGCCTGCGGGCTTCCCCGCCTGGTACCGCGCAGTTCACTGCCCTGCGCGAAATGGGGCTGCTGCGCCACTCAGCTGCCGGGACCCTGCGGATAGGTGTGAACGATGTACGCCCAGCGTGCTGCGCCCACTGCCAGAAAGATCAGTGACGGCGCCAGCCACCAGCGGCTGAGCGTCCGCTGCCGCACGGGGAGCAGGGCGAGCAGGGAGGTGATGACGCCGAGTGTGATCAGCAGCGCTGACGCGAACTCGATACCCGTCAGCGCCTGTTCGTCCCAGGCCGCTTGCGGCTGAGTCGCAAGTGCGCCGTAGGCAACGTAGGCGTTGAGCAAGGTTCGCGAGGATGAGGATCACTCCCCAAGGCCCTCGCAGCAGGCCGGTCACTTCAGGGCGCTCCTCGCATCGTCCAGATTCTTGTCGAAGCCACGGCCGTAGGCCTGGGCGTTGTCATCCTGCCAATAAGGGCCACTGTTATAGCGGGCGGCGAGTTCCTGGCGCTGCTGAGCCAGAAATGCCGTAGTGACCGGTAAGCGCTGGTCAGCGGGTGGCCGAGCTTGGACTGACCAGATCCTCCGTCACGGGCAGGCACTCGGCGAGCAGGTCGACGACGTCGCGCCAGGCTCGCTGCGCGTGCCGTGGGTGGTAGCCGACGCCGGGACGCACGGTGTGGTCGACCGGCGGGTGGTGGAAGGCGTGCAAGGCGCCGCCGTAGACCGCGAGGCGCCAGTCGACGCCCGCGGCCTGCATCTCTGCGGTGAACGCGTCCCGTTGCGCGGGCGGCATGATCGGGTCTTCCGACCCGACCCCGGCCCACACCGGGCAGCGAATGCGCGCCGCCTCGCCCGGTCGGCCCGTGGTCAGTGCGTTGACTGTCCCGATCGCGCGCAGGTTGACGCCGTCGCGCCCGAGTTCCAGCCCGACGGCGCCCCCGGTGCCGTAGCCGATGGCGGCGATCCGGTCGGGGTCGGTCCGCGGTTCGGCGCGCAACACGTCGAGCGCCGCATAGCCGATGCCCCGCATCCGGTCGGGGTCGGCGAGCAGAGGCATGCAACGGGCCAGCATCTCCTCGGGGTCACCCAAATAGCGCCCGCCGTGAAGGTCGAAGGCCAGCGCTACGTATCCCAGCTCGGCGAGAGCATCGGCCCGGCGGCGCTCGACGTTGCTGAGCCCCGTGCCCTCTGGTCCGAGCAGCACCGCGGGCCGGCGGTCGACGCCGGCTGGGAGTGCGAGGTGCCCGATCATCGTCAGACCGTCGGCCGGGTACTTGACCGTGCGCGTTGTAATCGTCGTCATGAGACTGGACTGTAGTGATCGTCGAGCCCGGTCGGGCCGGGGTTCACCGCTGGCAGAACAGCGCGGGTGTCGCGGATCTGGCGGACCTTCGGCCTCAAACCGCACCTGGTGGACACCTTCAAACTGTCCAAGGACCCGCAGTTCATCGAGAAGGTCCGCGACGTCGTCGGCCTGTACCTGGACCCGCCGGAGCGGGCGATCGTGCTGTGCGTGGACGAGAAGTCCCAGATACAGGCAGACTTCTTTGCTTGCTGGCGGAACATCCCCGCGCGGGCGTCCCACGGCAGTGGCTGTCTCTCGTTCAGCCGAAGCCCACCTTGCTGGACTTCAGTCCGAGTACAAGCGCACGGAGTGTGGCCCGGTCCGTCGTGACGATGCGTTCCGGGCTCTCGCTCTCGCGGATCGCGACATCTTCGCCCTCTAGTGCAGCAACTTCGATGCAGTTGTTCCCTCCTGCGTCGGAGAACGATGACTTCAACCAATGCAGGCCGGGCACGTGAGACACCTCTTACAGTTCTCTGACTACTGAGCGGATGAAATCCCTGGACTTCACGGGAGTCAACGCCACCTTCTCGACCATGTCCAGCCTGGTGCGAAAGTTCGCCAGTTGCGTGGGTGAGTCGATGAAGACTGCTCCCGTGGGTGAGTCCAACTGCACTGTGTCCAGATGCTGATTGGGAGCCTCCGCGTACAGGACGGATGAGTCGCCGAGGAGCGGGAAGCCGCCGGCTGCGAACGGGATGACGTGCAGCGTGACATTGGGGCGTTCACTCGCATCCAGCAGGTGCAGCAGCTGAGCGCGCGTGACGCCGAAGCCTCCGATCTGCATCCTGATCGCGGCTTCGTGGATCACGCCGGTGTACGGGATCGAGTGCTCTCCGGTGACCACGGCCTGGCGGGCCAAGCGGTGTGCCACGCGTAGTTCGATTTCGAGGCGCGGCATGGGTGGGACGAAGAGTTCGAAAATTGCGCGTGCGTGGTCCTCGGTATGAAACAGGCCGGGAAGGTGTGCGATCTGGACAGTTCGTAAGCGCACGGCGTAGTGCTCAAGTGCTGATACATCCAGAAAGCCCGGCGGGATCTTGCCCCGGTACTCCTCCCACCAGCCGGACTTCCGCCCACCAGTCAGTCCAGCCAGTGCGTCGATCAGGGACGAATCGTTGCATTCGTAGATGCTGGCGAGTCGGCGCAGGCGCTCTTCGCTGATACCGAAGCGCCCGGCTTCCACATTGGAGATGACCGTGCGGTCAGTGCCCAGAAGGTCGGCCGCTGCAGGGGCGGTCATGCCTGCCCCTTCGCGTAGCCGCCGAAGTTCGATGCCGAATCGGCGTTGAAGGATGGTTGGAGTCTGTCGCGGTGCCATGTGGCCTCTCCTTGGTTCGCGCACAGTGTGCCTATCCAGAGCCCGACGTTCCACCGAGAACAGGAAGTTAACTCTTCGGAGTGACTTGGTAGCACGGTTATGAGTTTCTCTCCTACTCTGTGATGCGTGCCACTCGCGCAGTCGACGGCGGAAGCGCACCGATCCACCCCGCCCATCCGGGAAGGCGGGTCCCGGAGCGGCATTGCCACCGCCACCACGGCAGCAACCACCCATGGCGCACGTCCACTTGTCACCACTCGCACGCACCCCAGGAGGTGCCCGTGAGGGCTGAATCCACCCCCTACGCCCCGTACACCCACCACCCCGCCCCCATCCCGTTCGCCGAACCCTGGCAGTACGAGCTCGCCTTCCCCTGCGACCCGCGCAGCCCCCGCATCGCCCGTGCCACCCTCCGCGCCATCCTCGGTGCCCACGAACTGACCGAACTCAGCTACCGTGCCGAGCTGTTGACGTCTGAGCTGACCACCAATTCCGTGCGGCACACCAAAGGGCCCGCCGCCGTCCGGCTCCAGTGGCGGCACCCCGTGCTCCGGATCAGCGTCTGGGACATGAGCCCTGACCTGCCCAAGCCGTACGCCCCGCCCAGCGACCCTCACGCCGAAGCCGGGCGGGGCATGGCCATCCTCGAACTCGTCGCCGACCGTTGGGGCGGGTGCGCCATAGGGGAGGGGGCGTACGGGCCGGGTGGCAAGACCGTCTGGTTCGAGCTCGCGCTCGGCGTCTGAGCCTGCGGAGACGGCGCAGCCCCGCGCGGCCACGTCCGACCCCTGTACGGGCGTGGCCGAGCGGGGCGGGCTGGGGGCTCAGGAAGCCTGGCGCGCGTACATGTCCCTGCCGAAGAACTCCGCCAGGACCGGGGCCATCGCCTGCGGCGCCAGTTCGCGTGTCTGACCCGTCAGGGTGCGGTGGCGGGCGCGGGGGAGGGTCTCCGCGAGGGCGCGGGTGGACTGGCGGGCGGGGGTGGGGCTGGAGCCGCCGCAGATCACCAGGGTGCGGGCCGTGACGGAGGCGAACCGGGCGGCCGGGATTGCGCCGTTGCCGAGCAGCGCGTCGTCGTACGCGAGGGTGTGGGCCATCGCCACCAGGTCGCTCCACAGCGGGGCGCGGCGCATCCGGGCGATCATGTCGGCCGGTACGCCCGTCACGGAGAGGAACAGCTCGACGGCTCCCGCGCGGTCCCCGGTGGTCAGCAGCCGGTGCAGGCGGGAGGTGCAGCACGCCTTGTACTGCAGGCCCGAGGCGCTCGGCGTGTAGGGCGGTTCGTACACCGCCAGCAGGTCGACGGGAAGCCCCGCGGCCCGGGCTTCCAGGGCCAGTGCCCCGCCGGCCCCGACGCCGAACACCGAGGCCCGGCCGCCCACCGCGGTGACGAGCGCGGCCAGGTCCTCGATCTCGCGTTCCACCGCGTACGGTCCGCTGTCGCCGCTGGAGCCGCGGCCGCGCCTGTCGTACGTGACGACATCGAAGTGCGGCGCGAGGAGGCGCGCCAGGGGGGCCTCGGTCGCCGCCGTGCTCAATGCTCCGCCTACCAGGATCACCGGCGGTCCTTCGCCCCGGCGCCGATACGCGATCAAGGTGCCGTCGCGGGAGTGAGTCTTGTCCATGTGAGGGAGGACTGCGATTCCGTCAAAAAGTTATCGCTGCGGCCGTGAGTTTTTTTGTGGTTCTTCAACTCCGCAGGTCACAGGAGTGCTTGGTGATCAGTCGGAGATGGTCTCGGTGTCGTAGAAGCAGAAGTGGTCCTTGATCGCGGCGACTTCGGGCTTCGGATCGGGATAAGCCCAGACGAGATCGGCCGCGTCCGGCAGCGACCAATAGGAGGCATCGCCCTTGAACGGGCAGTGGGTATGGGTGTCCGAAGCCGTCAGGAGGTCCGTACGGACGTCCTCGGGCGGCAGGTAGTAGCGGGGCGGACAGCCCGTCTCGCGCAGTACGAGCGGGCGCCGGCTCTCGGCGAGCACCTGCCCGTCGCGCACCACACGTACATGCTCGGTGCCGGGTTCGACGGTGATGATGTGGCCTCGTGTGGAAGTCATGTCTGGTTCAGCAGCGTCGCGGGCCGGTTTCTTCCCTTTCCCGCGCCGGTGTCTGCCGGACTTCCACCCGGCCCCCTGGTGTGTCAGTGGTGGCCTTTACGGTGGCTGCATGAACATCTGCGTCTTCCTCTCCGCCGCCGACCTCGACGACCGCTACACCCAGCCCGCCCGCGAATTCGCCGAGCTGCTCGGCCGGGGCGGACACACGCTGGTCTGGGGAGGGTCGGAGAGCGGGCTGATGAAGGTCGTCGCCGACGGGGTGCAGGAAGCGGGCGGTCGGCTGGTCGGGGTGTCGGTCGACTTCCTGGCCGCGAAGGCACGTACCAACGCGGACGAGATGGTGATCGCGCGCGATCTCGCCGAGCGCAAGGCGCTGCTCCTGGAGAAGGCCGACGCGATCGTGATCATGGTGGGCGGTACGGGGACGCTGGACGAGGCGACCGAGATCCTGGAGCTGAAGAAGCACGGCAAGCACGACAAGCCGGTGGTCCTGCTCAACACGGCGGGCTTCTACGACGGGCTGCGCCAGCAGTTCCAGCGCATGGAGGACGAGGGCTTCCTGCCCCTCCCGCTGACCGACCTGGTGTTCTTCGCGAAGGACGGCGTGGGCGCCCTGGCCTACCTGGAGGAGGGGTCCGGTCTGCGGTGACGCGGCGGCGGGGCGCGATCGGCAGGGTGAGATCATGGGGCCATGTCCACTCATGTCATCACCGGCGCAGGCTCCGGCATCGGCGCAGCTGTCACCCGTCGTCTCCTGGAGCGCGGTGACGAGACCGTGCTGCTGGCCCGTGACGCGGGCCGCGCGAAGGAGCTGGCCGAGCTCCACCCCGGCGCCCGTACGCTCGTCGGTGACCTCTCGAACCCGGACCGGCTGTCCTGGGCGTTCGCCCAGCAGGCGATGCCGGAGCGGGTCGACTCGCTGCTGCACATCGCGGGCGTCGTCGAGCTCGGCAAGGTCGGTGACCTCACGCCCAAGGCGTGGCACTTCCAGCTCAACGCCAACCTGGTCGCGCCCGCCGAGCTGACCCGGCTCTTCCTGCCGCAACTGCGGGTCGCCCAGGGCCATGTGCTCTTCGTGAACTCGGGCGCCGGCCTCTCCGCGAGCGCCGAGTGGAGCGCGTACGCCGCGAGCAAGCACGGCCTGAAGGCGCTTGCCGACGCGCTGCGTCACGAGGAGCACGCGAACGGGATCCGCGTGACCTCCGTCTACCCGGGGCGCACCGCCAGTCCCATGCAGGCCAAGGTCCACCAGCAGGAGGGCAAGGAGTACGACGCCTCCCGCTGGATCGACCCGGAGTCGGTGGCCACCACGATCCTGATGGCCCTCGACCTGCCGCGCGACGCCGAGGTCAACGACCTCACGGTGCGACCCGGGCGCTGAGCCTCCCCGGCCCCCGACCGCCGCCGGTCGAAGGGGCCGGGCGCGGCCTTAGGCTTCCCGTGTGAGCGAGAAGAGCAAGTTCAGGGGTTGCCGGGCCACCGGAATCGGTTCCATGCCCGGGGGAGACGCACGGGAGGCGGCGAAGACCGTCACCGGGTCCTTCGGGGACGGCCAGGGCCTGCCGTACCTGGCCGAACTGCCGGCCCGCGGACCCGGCGCGGACATGATCGGGCGGACCATCGGACTGCTCGTCGACCTGTACGGCCATGTCGAGCCCAGCGGCTGGCGGATCAGCGACCGGCCCGGACGGGACACCCGCCGGGCCAGGTCCTGGCTCGGCGAGGACCTCGACGCGCTGGAGGAGTTCACCCAGGGGTACGAGGGACCGCTCAAGGTCCAGGCCGCGGGCCCCTGGACGCTGGCCGCCGCCCTGGAACGGCGCGGCGGCGAGGCCGCGCTCGGCGACCCGGGGGCCTGCCGCGACCTGGCGGGCTCACTGGTGGAGGGGCTCCGGGCCCACCTCGCGGAGGTACGGCGCAGGGTGCCGGGAGCCGAGGTGGTCCTCCAGCTCGACGAACCGTCGCTGACCGGCGTACTGCACGGCCGGATCAGGACGGCGAGCGGCTACCGCACCTACCGGGCCGTGGACCGCCAGATCGTCGAAGGCACCCTGCGCGACGTGCTGGCGGCGGGCGGGGACGGAGCGACGGTCGTTCACACCTGTGCACCCGAGGTGCCGTTCGCGCTGCTGCGCCGGGCCGGTGCCGACGGCATCTCGTTCGACTTCTCGCTGCTCACCGAGCGTGAGGAGGAGGCGATCGGGGAAGCGGTCGAGGGCGGCACCCAGCTCTTCCTCGGGGTGGTGCCGGGCACCGACCCGGCCTCGGGTGATTTGTCGGACCCGGGCGGTAGCGTCATGGGTGTCAGGACGCTGTGGCGCAGGCTGGGGCTGAATCCGGGGACTCTGACGGAGTCCGTGGTGATCACCCCGTCGTGCGGGCTCGCAGGTGCCTCGCCCGCGTATGCGCGCGCCGCGCTCGCCCACTGCGCCCGGGCCGCGAGATCGCTCGCAGACAACCCTGAGTAACGGGGCAACGGGTAACGGGAGGACGAGACGATGGCCGGCGAACAGCAGACGGCATTGCCCGCACAGGCACGGGAGCGGCACGCACTCCTTGCCGAGCAGGTCGAGGAGCACCGCTTCCGGTATTACGTGAAGGACCAGCCGGTCGTGAGCGACGCCGAGTTCGACCGGCTGATGCGTGAGCTGGAGGCCCTGGAGGCGACGTATCCCCAGCTGCGCACACCGGATTCGCCGACGCAGAAGGTCGCGGGGCCGTACCAGACGGAATTCACCTCTGTCGAGCACCGCGAGCGGATGCTCTCGCTGGACAACGCCTTCGACGACCTGGAGTTGGCGGCCTGGGGCGAGCGGATCGCCAAGGACGTCGGCACCACCGGCTACCACTTCCTGTGCGAGCTGAAGGTCGACGGTCTCGCGGTCAACCTCACCTATGAGCACGGACGGCTGACCCGGGCCGCGACCCGCGGCGACGGCCGCACCGGCGAGGACATCACCCCCAATGTCCGTACGATCTCCGAGATCCCGCACCGGCTGAAGGGGGACCGGATCCCGGCGCTGGTCGAGATCCGCGGCGAGGTCTTCTTCCCGATGGAGGCCTTCGAGGAGCTCAACGCCCGGCTCGTCGAGGCCGACGACAAACCGTTCGCCAACCCGCGCAACGCGGCGGCCGGTTCACTGCGGCAGAAGGACCCGAAGGTCACCGCCACCCGCCCGCTGCACATGGTGGTGCACGGCATCGGCGCCCGCGACGGCTTCGACATCGACCGCCTCTCGCACGCCTACGAGCTGCTGCACGAATGGGGCCTGCCCACCGCCAGGCACAACAAGGTGGTGGACTCCCTCGACGGGGTACGGGAGTTCATCGCGTACTTCGGCGAGAACCGGCACTCCGTGGAGCACGAGATCGACGGTGTCGTCGTCAAGCTCGACGAGGTCCCGCTCCAGGGCCGGCTGGGCTCCACCTCGCGCGCCCCGCGCTGGGCGATCGCCTGGAAGTACCCGCCGGAGGAGGTCAACACCACACTGGTGAACATCCGCGTCGGCGTCGGACGCACCGGCCGGGTCACCCCGTACGCCCAGGTCGAGCCGGTCGAGGTGGCGGGCTCCGAGGTCGAGTTCGCCACCCTGCACAACCAGAACGTGGTGAAGGCGAAGGGCGTCCTCATCGGGGACACGGTGGTGCTCCGCAAGGCGGGCGATGTGATCCCGGAGATCCTCGGCCCGGTCGTCGATCTGCGCGACGGCACCGAGCGGGCGTTCGTGATGCCGACGCACTGCCCCGAGTGCGGTACTGAGCTGAAGCCCATGAAGGAGGCCGACGTCGATGTCCGCTGTCCCAACGCGCGTTCCTGCCCCGCGCAGTTGAGGGAGCGCCTCGCCTACCTCGCGGGCCGCAAATGCCTCGACATCGACCACTTCGGCTATGTCGCGGCCGCGGCCCTGACCAAGCCACTGGAGCCCGCCGAGCCTCCGTTGCGCGACGAGGGCGATCTCTTCGGGCTGACCGCCGAGCAGCTGCTGCCGATCCGGGCCTATGTCCTGGACCCGGACAGCGGACTGCCCAAGCGCGATCCGAAGACCGGTGAGGAGAAGACCGCCTGGGTCTTCGCCAACCAGCAGGGCGAGCCGAAGAAGAACGCCCTCGCCATGCTCGACGCCGTCGCCGCGGCCAAGGAAGCCCCGCTCGCCCGGATCCTCACCGGGCTCTCCATCCGTCATGTGGGCCCGATCGCGGCCCAGGAGCTGGCCCGTCAGTTCCGCTCCATCGACCGGATCGACAAGGCGACCGAACAGGAACTGGCCGAGGCCGACGGGGTCGGTCCCGTCATCGCGGCTTCGGTGAAGCAATGGTTCGCCGAGGACTGGCACCTGGAGATCCTGCGCAAGTGGCGGGCGGCCGGGGTCCGGATGGAGGACCAGGGGGCGGGGGAGGAAGTGGGGCCGCGCCCGCTCGAAGGACTCACCGTCGTCGTCACCGGCACGCTGTCCGGCCACACCAGGGACGGCGCGAAAGAGGCGCTCCAGAGCCGGGGGGCCAAGGTGACGGGTTCCGTCTCGAAGAAGACCTCCTTCGTGGTCGTCGGCGACAACCCGGGCTCGAAGTACGACAAGGCGATGCAGCTGAAGGTGCCCGTGCTGGACGAGGACGGCTTCGCCGTGCTGCTCGAACAGGGGCAGGACGCCGCACGCGAGGCGGCCGTCCCGGTCGGAGAACCGGCGGAATAGGACAGATTCGCTTCGGAAAGGACAGGCCCCTTTCGGAGAACGGGCGGAATGGGCAGAACAGGATAGATCAACAGGCGGAACAGGGCAGATTATTGACCGGGAATCGATGGAACGGGACCGGTCGGTGGGTGAACGGTGAACGGGAAGGTGCAGAAAGGATGTAGAGGGACGGACGGGACCAAGGGGCGTCGTCCGGAGGTCGGATTCACCCGATCGGCGCATACCAGATGCTGACGGTCGGTCGGTTCGCATTCGGGCAAGAGCTGTAGAGCGCTGCCCGAAGAGGCCCTCTGCGGCCTACTGTTGAGATGTGCACCTGCCGTGCCGGCCACGGGGTGGGAAAACGGGTCGTGGTGGCATGGAGCCGAACCATCGGGTGACATCGGCACCGCCGGCTGTGAGAGGGACGGAATGAAACCGACCGAGAGCGCCGCACCGGTGTCGCGGCTGCAAGGTTTCGTCGGCCTCACGCCCGGAGTGGGTGCCGTTGTCATGGCGATCGCCGTTGTTCAGCTCGCGACCGGTTTCTACCGGACCGTGAACGAAGGACACGCACTCTTCCCCGACGGCAGGGCCGGCTGGTCCCTCGCCGTCCTCACCGGCATCGTCGTGGGCCATCTCGTCGCGCTCGGGCGCGACCGCTGGTGGGGCGGCACCGGTTCCGGGGCCGCCCTCACCCTTGCCGTGCTGCTGCTCTACGGCTGGGTGCCCGCAGGCCTGGTCAGCCTGGTCGTCGTCGTCCTCGTCGGCATCGCCCGCAGACACCGCTGGCGGCAGGGGCTGCTGCACGGCGCGGTGGACATCCTGGGGATAGGAGCGGCAGCCCTGGTACTCGCCGCGTTCGGCGACGTGCAGACCATCGAATCGCCCGGGCAGCCACTCGACTGGGGCATCGGCGCCGTCCCCGAAGTCCTGCTGGCCGCCTCCACGTATCTGCTGGTCACCCGGGTCCTGCTGTGGTACGCACGGGCACCCCAGGGCGGCGGCCTGCCGACCGTCGCCCGCACCGCCCTGCTGCGCCAGGGCCTCGTCGCGGTCGCCCTGCTCGGCATCGCACCGCTGATCTGCGTCGTCGCGACGACCATGCCCGTACTCCTGCCGCTCTTCGCGGTCCCGCTGATCGCCCTGGACTCCACCCTCTGGATCGCCAGTGCCCGGGCCGAGGAGCAGCTGCGCGACCCCCTGACCGGACTGCCCAACCGGCAGTGGCTGCTGGAACGCACCTGGGCGGCCCTGGAGGACGCCGAGTCCATCGGTGCCAGATCCGCTCTCGTCCTGATCGACCTCGACCGATTCCGTGCGGTCAATGACACTCTCGGTCATCTGGCGGGGGACCGGCTGCTGCTGCAGATAGCGGAACGCCTCAGGCTGGCGCTCCCCCGAGGAGCGGAGGCCGCGCGGCTCGGCGGTGACGAATTCGCCGTGCTCCTGCCGACCGCGGACTCCACCACCAGCGCCCAGCGGGTCGCCCGCCATCTGGTTGCCGAGCTGTCCTCCCCGCTGGACCTGGACGGTCTGACCCTGGTCCTGGAGGCGAGCGCCGGAGTCGCCGTCTACCCGGACCACGCGCTGGACGCCGAAGGGCTGCTCAGGCGCGCGGACGTGGCGATGTACCAGGCCAAGCGCGACCGTACGGGCGTGGAGGTGTACGAGTCGAAGCGCGACAGCAACACCCCGGACCGGCTCGGGCTCCTCGGAGATCTGCGGCGCGCGCTGGACGCCGGCGACGTGGAGCTCCACTACCAGCCGAAGGTCCGCTTCGACGGCCAGGTGGTCGGCCTCGAAGCGCTGGTGCGCTGGGTGCATCCGGAGCGCGGACGGGTCCCCCCGGACGAGTTCATCGCCATCGCCGAGTCGTCCGGCCTGATGCCGCACCTCACGGAGTACGTCCTGGAGACGGCGCTGGCCCAGGTCGCCCGGTGGCGGGCGCAGGGCCTGTTCGTCCCGGTCGCGGTCAACGTCTCCCCGCGCGATGTCCACACCCCCGGATTCGCGGGCGGCGTCGCGGCCCGGCTCGCCCGGCACGGCGTCCCTGCCGGGTCCCTGCAGCTGGAGATAACGGAACACGTACTGCTGGAGGACCCGCAGCGCGCCGCCGACACCCTCGCCGGGCTCACCGGGCACGGCGTGAAGATGTCCCTCGACGACTTCGGTACGGGGTACTCCTCGCTGGTCCACCTGCGCCGGCTGCCGGTCAGCGAGCTGAAGATCGACCGCTCGTTCGTGGCCCGGCTGGCCGTCGACAACGAGGACGCGGAGATCGTCCGCTGCACCATCGACCTGGCCCACTCCCTCGGACTGCTGGTCGTCGCGGAAGGCGTCGAGGACGACGAGACCTGGGAGCGGCTGCGGGATCTGCGGTGCGACGCGGTGCAGGGCTGGCTGGTCGCCGCGGCGATGCCGCCGCAGGAGACGACGGCCTGGCTGCGGGCGCGCGGTGAGCACGGGTGGCGGCGGCCCGCGGAACTGGCGGCAGCGGCGGCAGCGGCGGCCAGTGCGGCTGCTGGTGCGACCGGGGCCGCAGAGCTGGAGCACCGGCCGACGGGCCGCGCGGTGAAGCCGGGCCCGGCGACGGCCTGAGCGACCGGGTGGGGCGGGGCGGGAAGGGGCCGGAGACGCCCGGCGGTGGCTTCGTCCTCGATCTCCCCCATCGCCCGAAGGGCATGGGAGGGGCCCCTCGACGGGCATGAAATGCCCCGCAGGGGGCGCGAGTGAGGCGGGGCTGACCAGGGTGTTCGCCCGGGTGGCGGGAGGGGTCGCGGGCGACACCATAGGATTGGGCCAAAACCACACACCAACCCCTGAGGATCGCTGCATGCCTGGCATCACGCGCGAGGAGGTCGCCCACCTCGCCCGGCTGGCGCGTCTGGAGCTGAAGGGCGAAGAGCTCGATCACTTCGCCGGTCAGCTCGACGACATCATCGGCGCGGTCGCCCGCGTCTCCGAGGTCGCCGACCAAGACGTACCGCCGACCTCCCACCCGCTGCCGCTGACGAACGTCATGCGCGCGGACGAGATCCGTCCGTCGCTCACCCCCGAGCAGGCGCTCTCCGGCGCCCCGGCCCAGGAGCAGCAGCGTTTCAAGGTGCCGCAGATCCTGGGGGAGGACTAACAGCCATGACGGACAACAGCACCATCATCAAGCTCACCGCGGCCGAGATCGCCGCGAAGATCGCGTCGGGCGAGCTCACGGCCGTCGAGGTCACCGAGGCCCACCTGGCCCGGATCGACGCGGTCGACGAGAAGGTCCACGCCTTCCTGCACATCGACCGCGAGGGCGCGCTCGCGCAGGCCCGCGTCGTCGACGCGAAGAAGGCGGCCGGCGAGAAGCTGGGTCCGCTGGCCGGTGTCCCGCTCGCACTGAAGGACATCTTCACCACCGAGGGCATGCCGACCACCGTCGGCTCCAAGATCCTCGAAGGCTGGATCCCGCCGTACGACGCGACCCTCACCAAGAAGCTGAAGGCCGCCGACATCGTCATCCTCGGCAAGACCAACATGGACGAGTTCGCCATGGGGTCCTCCACCGAGAACAGCGCCTACGGCCCGACCGGCAACCCGTGGGACCTCACCCGCATCCCCGGCGGCTCCGGCGGCGGCTCCTCGGCCGCGCTCGCGTCGTACGAGGCCCCGCTCGCCATCGGCACGGACACCGGCGGTTCCATCCGCCAGCCCGCCGCCGTCACCGGCACCGTCGGCGTCAAGCCCACCTACGGCGGCGTCTCCCGCTACGGCATGGTGGCGTTCTCCAGCTCCCTGGACCAGGGCGGGCCCTGCGCCCGCACCGTCCTGGACGCGGCCCTGCTGCACGAGGCGATCGCCGGGCACGACCCGATGGACTCGACGTCCATCGACGCCCCGGTCCCGCCGGTCGTCGAGGCCGCCCGCAACGGCAGCGTCGACGGCATGCGCGTCGGCGTCGTCAAGCAGTTCGCCGGTGAGGGCTACCAGGCCGGGGTCGTCCAGCGCTTCAACGAGTCGGTCGAGCTGCTGAAGTCGCTCGGTGCCACGATCGTCGAACTGGACTGCCCGTCCTTCGACCTGGCCCTGTCGGCGTACTACCTGATCGCGCCGTCCGAGTGCTCCTCCAACCTGGCCCGCTTCGACGCCATGCGGTACGGCCTGCGCGTCGGCGACGACGGCACGAGGTCGGCCGAGGACGTCACCGCCCTCACCCGCGAGGCCGGCTTCGGCGACGAGGTCAAGCGCCGCGTCATCCTCGGTACGTACGCCCTCAGCTCCGGCTACTACGACGCGTACTACGGCTCGGCGCAGAAGGTCCGCACCCTCATCACCCAGGACTTCGAGAAGGCCTTCGAGCAGGTCGACGTCATCGTCTCCCCGACGACGCCCACCACCGCCTTCCCGATCGGCGAGCGCGCCGACGACCCGATGGCGATGTACCTCGCGGACCTGTGCACCATTCCGACCAACCTCGCCGGCAACTCCGCCATGTCGCTGCCCTGCGGCCTGGCCCCGGAGGACGGCCTGCCGGTCGGACTGCAGATCATCGCCCCCGCCATGAAGGACGACCGTCTGTACAAGGTCGGAGCTGCCGTCGAGGCCGCCTTCGTGGAAAAGTGGGGGCACCCGCTGCTGGAGGAGGCTCCGTCACTGTGAGCGCACTGACCAAGGCCAAGGGCTTCAAGAAGTCCAAGACCGGTACGTATCTGTCCATCGGCACCACCGCGTTCGGGGCGCTCGGCGTCATCAAGCAGGCCAGGAAGGCCCGCTACGAGCACGACACGCTCCGACTGATCGACGCCGTTGTCTCCGCCGCCGCCATCGCCACCGGTGTCGCCCTGCTGCTGCGCGAACTCAAGCGCCTCGGCGATGACGACGTACTGCTGGGCTGAGAGGGAAGTTTCACCGTGACTGTCACCGACCTGGTGTCGTACGAGGACGCGCTCGCGTCCTACGACCCCGTCATGGGCCTGGAGGTCCATGTTGAGCTCGGCACCAAGACCAAGATGTTCTGCGGCTGCTCGACCGAGCTCAAGCAGGACGCCAACTCCCAGACCTGCCCGGTCTGTCTCGGCCTGCCCGGCGCACTGCCGGTCGTCAACGAGATCGGCGTCGAGTCCGCCATCAAGATCGGTCTCGCGCTGAACTGCGAGATCGCCGAGTGGTGCCGCTTCGCCCGGAAGAACTACTTCTATCCGGACATGCCGAAGAACTTCCAGACCTCCCAGTACGACGAGCCGATCGCCTACAACGGCTATCTGGACGTCCAGCTGGAGGACGGGGAGATCTTCCGGGTTCAGATCGAGCGCGCCCACATGGAGGAGGACACCGGCAAGTCGACCCACGTCGGCGGCGCCACCGGCCGTATCCAAGGCGCGTCCCACTCCCTGCTCGACTACAACCGGGCCGGCATCCCGCTCATCGAGATCGTCACCAAGCCGATCGAGGGAGCGGGCGCCCGCGCCCCCGAGGTCGCCAAGGCGTACGTTGCCGAGCTCCGCGAGCTCATCAGGGCGCTCGGGGTGTCGGAGGCCCGGATGGAGATGGGCCAGATGCGCTGCGACGTCAACCTGTCGCTGCGCCCCAACGGCACCGAGACGTTCGGTACGCGCTCCGAGACGAAGAACGTGAACTCGCTGCGTTCCGTCGAGCGCGCCGCCCGCTTCGAGATCCAGCGCCACGCCGCGGTGCTGAGCTCGGGCGGCACGATCGTGCAGGAGACCCGGCACTTCCACGAGGAGGACGGCTCGACCACGGCCGGCCGCATCAAGGACAACGCCGAGGACTACCGCTACTTCCCGGAGCCGGACCTGGTTCCCGTCGCTCCGGCCCGTGACCGGGTCGAGGAGCTGCGCAAGGGACTTCCCGAGCTGCCGCGGCTGCGCCGCAAGCGGCTGAAGGAGGACTGGGGCGTCTCCGAGTTCGACATGCAGTCGATCCTCAACGCGGGCGCGGTCGA
This sequence comes from Streptomyces sp. NPDC058092, assembly GCF_042884935.1. Classification (NCBI taxonomy): domain Bacteria; kingdom Bacillati; phylum Actinomycetota; class Actinomycetes; order Kitasatosporales; family Streptomycetaceae; genus Streptomyces; species Streptomyces sp. NPDC058092. The sequence goes on along the minus strand of NZ_JBHVSY010000010.1, from coordinate 213,404 downwards.
CCTGATCGTCGCCACGACCGAGGCGGGCGCCCCGTCGGACCAGGCCCGCAAGTGGTGGATGGGCGAGCTGGCCCGTCACTCCAACGAGACCGGCACCGCCCTGGACGAGCTGGCGATCACCCCGGCGCAGGTCGCCCGGGTGACCGAGCTCGTCGCCTCCGGCGACCTCAACGACAAGCTGGCGCGCCAGGTCATCGAGGGCGTCCTCGCGGGCGAGGGCGACCCGGACACCGTCGTCGAGAAGCGCGGCCTGAAGGTCGTCTCCGACGAGGGCGCGCTGTCCACGGCCGTGGACGAGGCCATCGCCGCCAACGCGGCCGTCGCGGACAAGATCCGTGGCGGCAAGATTGCAGCGGCGGGTGCGCTCGTCGGCGCGGTCATGAAGGCCACCCGCGGCCAGGCGGACGCGGCCCGGGTCCGTGAGCTGATCCTGGAGAAGCTCGGCGTCGAGGGCTGACCCGCCCCCGTACACCGGGCGGTCGACGCATGTCTCCGAGGGGGCGGTGCACCCATGATGGGGCGCACCGCCCCTTCGCCCGTCCGGAGAGTCGAAGTCCGCTGAACACCGTCACTGCCCAGACCGTCTCCGTCGTGTTCCTGCTCGGCGTACCGGTTCCTGCTCGGCGTACCGGCCTTCGCCGCCGTACGGCCCCGGGGACTGCCGGAGGCGTACGCCGCCGTACCCGGCGGTGGCCGCAGTGGCGGCCGTGCTCGCCCACCTGATCAACAACCTGCCCGCGATCCTCGCCCTGCTCCCGATCGTCGCGACGGCCGGCCCCGGCCCGCTGCTCGCCGCCCTGATCGGCGTGAACGTCGGCCCGAACCTCACCTGCGTCGGCTCGCTCGCCACCCTGCTCAGGCGCCGCATCCTGCACACCCACGGCGCCGCGCCCGACCTCGGCCACTTCACCCGCCTCGGGCTGCTGACCGTACCGGCGACGCCGGTCGTGTCGACGGTGGCGCTGTGGGGTGCGCTGCAACTGATCGGCGTGTGACCCGGTGCGGGGCGCGGTTGGACTTTTCCGGCCGACCTGTTGGACGTTCACCACGGAGCCGTGCGAAATCCTTCCCGGCGCCACCTGACTTGATTAGTTTCCCGGCTGTACCACAGGACTCGGGAGGCTCACTTGACCACGGACATTTCACGGCGAAGGCTCTTCGCGCTCGGCGGCGGTGCGCTCGGCGCCGCAGCGGCGGGGTCGCTGCTGCCGCCGTCACTGCAGGCCGCGATCGCCGCGCAGCCGGCGCCCTCGGCGGGGTCCGGCGGCGGTGACGGGCTCGAAGCCATCAAGCATGTGGTGATCCTGATGCAGGAGAACCGTTCCTTCGATCACTACTTCGGCACACTGCGAGGAGTACGCGGCTTCGGCGACCGCAATGCCGTCGAGCTGCCCTCCGGCAAGCCGGTCTTCGAGCAGCCCGCTCCGCTGGGCACCTCCGTACTGCCGTTCCCGGTGCGGGACGCCGCCGCGACGCAGAAGAAGGACCTCCAGTACATCGGCGCGCTCGACCACTCCTGGAGCGGCGGCGGCAAGGCGTGGGCCGGCGGGTGGATGAACGGCTGGGTGACCGCGAAGACGGCCGCCACCATGGCGTACTACGACCGCCGCGACATCCCGCTGCACTACGAACTGGCCGACACCTTCACGGTCTGCGACGCCTACCACTCCTCCATCCACACCTCCACCAGCCCCAACCGCAACCACCTGTGGAGCGGGAAGACGGGCAACGAGGCGAACGGCAAGCGGGCCGTCGGGAACGACGCGTACAACGAGGGCACGCACCCCGGGTACGACTGGGGCACGTACGCGGAGCGGCTGGAGAAGGCAGGCCGCAGCTGGCGCACGTACACCGAGTGGGAGAACTTCACCGACAACCAGATCGAGTTCTTCGCCACCTTCAAGGCGATCGCCCGCAAGGCACTGGCGAAGACCGGCGGCCATACGTACATGGAGTCGTTCTACTCGGCGGTACGGGGCGCCGACGCCACCCAGCGGGAGCGGCTGTTCGGCCTGCTCGAAGAGGGTGTCGCCACCCTGGACAAGACCGAACGCAGTCTCTTCGAGCGCGCGCTGCGCCGGGTGGAGACCGGAACGCTGGCCGAGGAGTTCGCCAAGGACGTGGCGGCGGGCACGCTGCCCGAGGTCTCCTACCTGGTGCCGTCGGCCGTCGACTCCGAGCACCCGAGCGTCTCCTCGCCGATCCACAGCGCGACGATCGTCTACAAGGTCCTGGACGCGCTCGGCAAGCACCCCGACGTGTGGCGGCACACCGCCGTCCTCATCAATTACGACGAGAACGACGGCTTCTTCGACCACGTGCCGCCGCCGGTCGCGCCGCCCGAGGTGACCGAGGAGCGGTGGGAGGGCAAGCCCACCGGTCTCGGGATACGGGTACCGCTGCTCGTCGTGTCGCCGTGGACCGTGGGCGGCTACGTCTGCTCCGAGGTCTTCGACCACACCTCCGTGATCCGCTTCCTGGAGCGCTGGACCGGCGTGGAGGAACCGAACATCAGCGACTGGCGGCGCACCGTCACCGGCGATCTGACCTCGGCCTTCGACTTCAAGCGCGCGTGGCGCCGGCCCGACGTGGAGCAGCCCGGTACCATCCCGCCGTTCAGCGGACGCTGGGCGCCGAAGCCGCCGCTCGTGCAGCACATGCCCGTACAGGAGCCGGGGGCCCGGCCGGCCCGCGCGCTGCCGTACCAGCCGGACGCCCAGGCGAAGCTGGTGGACGGGGCGGTGCAGGTGGCCCTCACCAATACAGGGCGCTCGTCCGCGCACTTCGCGCTGTATCCGTACGCGGGCGAGTTCCCCGTACCGCAGCACCGGGACGTAAGGGGCACGGCGCAATGGACGGTGCCCCTTACCGGTACGGCGTACCGGTTCACCGTGACGGGGCCGAACGGCTTCCGGCGCGAGTTCGCCGGGCCCGCACAGGACGGCGCCTCGGCCGGGGCCGAGGTCGCCTCACGGGTCGACGCGCGTGAGCGGGATCTGCATCTCACGCTGCGCAACACGGGGCGCACGACGCTCACCTTCACCGTACGGCCGCTCGGATACGTCGAGGAGGCGGATCTGCGGGACTGGACCCGGACGGTCAAGGTCAAGCCGGGACGGAGCCGTACGGTCGTCCACTCGGCGGCAGACGCGCACGGCTGGTACGACCTGGCCGTCACCGTCGACGGGGACGACGTCTTCCGGCGCCGGCTGATGGGGCACATCGAGAACGGCCGGGTGAGCGTCTCCGGCTGATCCGGGTCCGAGCTGCGGGGCGCCGTACGCCGTGCAGAGCGGCACGGCGCCCCCGCCAGGAGCCGTGGTGAGTCCGTGACTCTTTGTGCGTCCAGGACTGGGCCGGGGACTCGGCCGGGGACTCTTTGTGAGCCCGGACCCTTGTGAGTATGGCCACGAAAGGGACAAACGATCACCATTGGCTGCCAGAGTGGCTGTTCTCAGGTCATGCGCTCTTTGCGGGTAATTCATGTGTTGTCCCGCCAAGGAACCACGAACCGGCAGGGAGCACGTCCATTGGCTGCAATTGCCCGCTGGTGCATCAAGCACCGTCTCATCGCCGTACTCATCTGGCTTGTCGCCCTCGGCGGCACGGTCACCGCGGCGGGATTCGCGGGCTCCGCGTACTCCAACAACTACGACGTGCCCGGCACGGAGGCCGGCCGGGCCACCGACCTCCTCAAGAGCGGTTTCACGAACCTGGGCGGTGACACCGACACCATCGTCTGGCACACCAGCGACTCCACCGTGCGGGCCGCCGACGTACGCCAGACGATGACCAGCACCCTGCACGCGGTCGAGGAGCTGCCCGGTGTCGGCGCCGTCACCGGCCCGTACGGGGCGTCCGGCACCGGACAGATCAGCGAGGACGGACACACCGCCTACGCCACGGTCACCTTCGACCAGCAGACCGAGGACATCCCGGCGCAGCAGGTCCAGGCCGTCGTCGACACCGCGAAGGCGGCCGCCGGCGACCACCTCCAGGTGGAACTGGGCGGCTCGGCCATAGCCGTCACCGAAGCGCCGTCCGCCCACTTCAGCGAGGCCATCGGGGTCGTCGTCGCCGCGGTCGTCCTCTTCCTCGCCTTCGGCTCGCTCGCCGCCAGCATGCTGCCCATCGCCACCGCCCTCGTCTCCGTCGGCACGGCCTACGCGGGCATCGTGCTGCTCGGCCATGCGATGACCGTCGCCGACTTCGCCCCCATGCTGGGCATGCTGATAGGGCTCGGCGTCGGCATCGACTACGCCCTGTTCATCGTCACCCGGCACCGCAGCGGACTACGCAGAGGCATGACGGTCACCGAGGCGGCGCAGAACGCCGTCGTGACGACCGGGCGGTCCGTCGTCTTCGCCGGAGCCACCGTCTGTATCGCGCTGCTCGGCATGCTGATCCTGCGGCTCGGATTCCTCAACGGCGTGGCGATCGCCGCCTCGCTCACCGTCGTGCTGACCGTGGCCGCGTCCGTGACCCTGCTGCCCGCCCTGCTGTCCTTCATCGGCATGCGGGCGCTGAGCCGGCGCGAGCGCAGAAGACTCGCCGAGCGCGGGCCGCAGCCCGAACTGCCCACCGGCTTCGCCGCCCGCTGGTCCGCCTTCGTCGAACGCCACCCCAAGCTGCTCGGCGCGTTCGCCGCCGTGGTGATGCTGGTGCTCGCGCTGCCCACGTTCTCCCTGCATCTGGGCACCTCCGACCAGGGCAACAACCCCTCCACGTCGACCACCCGGCAGGCGTACGACCTGCTGGCCGACGGATTCGGGCCCGGCATCAACGGACCGTTGACGATCGCCGCGCAGATCGACGGCGCCGACGACCGGCTCGCGATGGACGGCCTGCCGGCCACCCTGCGGGCCACCGACGGCGTGGCCTCGGCCGGCCCGGTCACGTACAGCAACAACGGCAGTACGGCCTTCGTCACCGTCGTACCGAAGTCGGCACCGCAGGCGCAGGAGACCAGCAAGCTCGTCGAGCGGCTGCGTACGGAAGTCCTCCCGCAGGCCGAGGCGAACACCTCGCTCCAGGCCCATGTGGGCGGGGTGACGGCCGGCTACGACGACTTCGCCCGGGTCATCATCGGCAAGCTCCCGCTCTTCATCGGCGTCGTCATAGGGCTCGGCTGTCTGCTCCTGCTGCTGGCGTTCCGGTCGATCGGCATTCCGCTGAAGGCCGCCGTGATGAATGTGGCCGCCGTCGCCTCCTCGTTCGGAGTCGTCGTCGCGATCTTCCAGTGGGGATGGGGGAGCGAACTGCTGGGGCTGGGCAGCTCCGGGCCCATCGAACCGTTCCTGCCGGTGATCATGGTGTCCGTGCTCTTCGGGCTCTCCATGGACTACCAGGTGTTCCTGGTGGGGCGGATGTACGAGGAGTGGCAGGAGACCGGGGACAACAGACGGGCGGTCCGGGTCGGCCTCGCAGAGACCAGCCGCGTGATCAACTCCGCGGCCGTGATCATGATTTCGGTCTTCCTCGCGTTCGTCCTCAGCGGGGACCGGGTCATCGCGATGTTCGGCATCGCCCTGGCCGCGGCCGTGGCCCTCGACGCGTTCGTCCTCCGTACGCTGCTGGTCCCCGCCCTCATGCACATGCTGGGCGGCGCGAACTGGTGGCTGCCGGACTGGCTGGACCGGCGGCTGCCGCGGATCAGCATCGAGGCTCCCGAGCGCGGGGCGCCGCATGCGAAGATCCCGCAGGCAGCACAACCGATGGAGCCGGTGGAAGGCGCGCGGACAGTGCACGCGGCGGAAGCGGTTCGAGAAGGAGCATGATGTTCGCGATATCCCTGGGTGACGACGGCGCGGAACTGCGTCCACTGGAGATCTGGCAGGCGGCGGAATTCCTCGCCCACGTGGACCGGGCCCGCGAGCTCGTCGACCCCTGGATCCCGTTCGCCTCCTTCGCCACCGACCTGGAGTCGGCGCGCGCCCTGCTCCGGCGGTACGCGGAGAAGCAGGCGGCGGACACGGGACGCCTCTACGGCATCTGGCTGGACGGCACGCTCGTCGGCGGCGTCTTGTTCCGGATCTTCGACGCGGAGTCGGGGAACTGCGAGGTCGGCTGCTGGCTGGAACCGGCGGCGGAGGGGCGCGGACTGATCACCCGGGCGGCGGAGAAGCTGATCGACTGGGCGGTCTACGAGCGCGGCATGCACCGCGTGGAGTGGGACGCCTCCGCCGCGAACACCCGCAGCGTCGCCGTGGCCAAGCGGCTCGGCATGACGCGCGACGGGGTGCTGCGCCAGAACTACCTGTACCGCGGTGAGCGGCACGACTCGGAGATCTGGTCCGTGCTGGCCCCGGAGTGGCGGGCGCGGAAGTCCTGAGGCCGGGGCGGGGGACGGGCCGGGACCGGCTGCGGGCACAGGCGGGGACCGGGCGTTAAGAGGGTTCTCATCTGCTCCGCCTAGCGTGCGGAGCATGAACCCCAGGACCCCCACAAACCCCACCACCCCCACCGACCCCGCCGCTCCGGCTGACAACGAGGGAACGGGCTCCGCCCCCGACGCCGGCGTGAAGGACGGCGGCTTGAAGGACGCCGGTGTGAAGGACGCCGGTGTGAAGGACGCCGGAATCACGGCCTCCGAATCCGAGGCCGCCGAGTCCGCGGACCCCGACTTCGACGACCTCGACTTCGAGGACTCCGGCAAGAAGCCGTCCGGTCTCGGTTCGGCCGCCGCGGCCGTCGCCGCCGCCGGTCTCGGCATCGTCGCGCTCACCGGGTCCTGGACCGGCAAGGTCGCCGCCGAGCGCGAGACCCTGATGGGACAGATCAAGACCTCGTCCGGTGGCACCGCGGCCCAGCAGATCTCCGAGATCTACGGCGACGCCTGGCACTCCACGGCACTGGTCAACGGCCTCTTCGCGCTGCTCGCCCTGCTGGTCGGCATCTTCGCCCTGGTCCGCCCGGCCTTCGGTACGCCTTCCCCGAACCCGCAGCCCGGCTGGGTGCGGGCCGTCGCGACCGCCGGCATCGCACTCGGTGTCCTCGGTGTGGTGCTCTCCGCCGCCATGTACTTCGACCTCATCGTGCCCCTGCCGACCGCGGTCGCCACTCAGTGAGTACGCACCACCCCCCAATTGCCGGTCGGTCTAAGGCATCCGCCGGTGCGGCTCCGACTCCGTATGCGGCGGTGTCCGCACCCGGCTAAGGCTCCTCACTCCGCGAAGATGCGGAACTCGCCCGATGTGACGGCACCCCCTGGGAGACGACAGTGGGGGCACGGCAGAAGCACTGCCGCCCCCCGGCCCCAACGGGCCGTCGTCCTCCGGGAGAAGCACATGTACACGCTCGAACTCCACAAGATGAACGCGACCGAACTGCGCCGCCGGGCCGACCGGGAGCGGCTCGCCCAGGAGATCCTTCGCGCCCGCCGGGCCGCTCGCCGGGCCGCCCGTGATTCCGGGCGAGCCGCCCGTCGTGATTCCGTGAGCAAGGAGGCCGAGGGGCCGGCGAGTACGGACCGGAACCGGTTCGTCCACGCCGCCTAGCAGCCACATGACGCGGCCGAGCGATGCCGGCGACCGGATTACGGGGCCCGCAGTGTCGGACCCGTGTGCGATGCTCGGCGACGTGGAGACCAGGTCCGTCAGTCCCGTATTCGTCGGCCGCGCAGGTGAATTCGCCTCGCTCATCGATGCGCTCACCCGCGCCACCGGCGAGGGCACCGGCCGGGCCGACGGCCCCGGCGGCGAGCCACAGGCGCTGCTCATCGGCGGCGAGGCGGGCGTCGGCAAGACCCGGCTGGTCGAGGAGTTCCTCACGGCGGCGGTGCGCCGCGAGGCCGTCGTCGCCGTCGGCGGCTGCGTCGAGATCGGTGCCGACGGCCTGCCCTACGCCCCGTTCTCCACCGCCCTGCGCGCCCTGCGCCGCACCCTGCCCGACGAGATGGCCGCCGCCTGCGCCGGACAGGAGGGCGAGCTGGCCCGGCTGCTCCCCGAACTCGGCGTGGCCGACCGGGACGCGACCGATGAGCACAGCACCGCCCGCCTCTTCGAACTCACCGCGAGACTCCTGGAGCGCATCTCCGCGCAGCGCACGGTCGTCCTCGTCCTGGAGGACCTGCACTGGGCCGACGCCTCAACCCGCCATCTCCTCGCCTATCTCTTCCGCACCGTGCGCAGCGGCCGCCTCGTCGTGATCGGCACCTACCGCTCCGACGACATCCACCGCCGGCACCCCCTGCGCCCCCTCCTCGCCGAGCTGGACCGGCTCCGTACCGTCCGCCGGATCGAACTCGCCCGCTTCAACCGCGCCGAGGTCCGCCGCCAGCTCACCGGCATCCTCGCCGCCACCCCCGAGGCCGCCCTCGTGGACGAGATCTTCGAACGGTCCGACGGCAACGCCTTCTTCGTCGAGGAACTCGCCTGCAGCCTGGAGAGCGGCGACCACTCCCGGCTCTCCGACTCGCTGCGCGACCTCCTGCTCGTCCGCGTCGAAGCGCTCCCGGAAGACGCCCAGAAGATCGCCCGGATCGTCGCCGAGGGCGGTTCCGCCGTCGAGTACGAGCTGCTGGCCGCGGTCGCCCGGCTCGCCGAGGACGACCTCATCGAGGCACTGCGGGCAGCCGTCGGCGCCAACCTGCTGCTCACCACCCCGGAGGGCAACGGCTACCGCTTTCGGCACTCCCTGGTCCGCGAGGCCGTCAGCGACGATCTGCTGTCCGGCGAGCGCTCCCGGCTCAACCGGCGCTACGCGGAAGCCCTGGAGACCGACCCCACCCTCGTCCGCGCCGGCGAACGCGCCACCCGGCTCGCCAGCTACTGGTACGGCGCACACGACGCCGCCAAGGCCCTGCCCGCCGTCCTGAAGGCCTCGGTCGAGGCTCGCCGCCGCTACGCCTTCTCCGAACAACTCCGCTTGCTGGAACGGGCGATGGAGCTGTGGGACGACGCCCCCGAAGACGTACGCAGCACCCTGCGCCCCATCGACTACGCCGAGAGCTACCCCATCTGCAGCTGCGACCCCGACGCCACCCCGCTGCGCTATCTCGACCTCATGGCCGAGGCCACCGTCGCCGCCCGGTTCGGTGGCGACCGCGAACGGGCCCTGGCCATCGCCAAGAAAGCCATGCGCGTCCTGGAGGGCGAGGACGACCCGCTGCGCGCCGCCTGGTTCTGGGTCCAGCGCTCCCGGCTCATGCAGGACCTCACCCGGGGCAACGGATGGCAGGAACTGGCCAACGCCCAGGAACTCGTCCGCGGACTGCCCCCGTCCGTCGTCCACGCCGACGTCCTGATGAGCGTGGCGGGATGGGGCGCCCTGCACCGCCCCGGCGCCGAGACCCTGCTCGCCGTCGACCGGGCCGTGGAGTACGCCCGGCTCGTCGACGACGAGTACACCGAACTGCACGCCCGGCTCACCCGCGGCTGGCTCACCGCCGACGCCGGGAGCGTCGACGAAGGCATCGCCGAGATGTATGCCGTCCGCGACCGCGCCGATGAGCTGCACCTGGTCGGCATCATGAGCCGGGCCGGTATCAACCTCCCCTCCACCCTCGAATCCATGGGCCGCTCCCTGGAGGCGGTGGCCGCCGCGGACCACGGCATCGAGATCAGCCGCAGCCATGGCATCGCCGACATGGAGGCATGGGTCCGCTGCAACCAGGCCACCTCGCTCTTCTCCCTCGGTCACTGGGACGAGTGCCGGGCGACGGTCGACGCGGCGGCCCGCGCCGCCCGGTCCAGCAAGGCGCAAGGGCTCGTCGCCTCATGCCGTACCGAACTGGCCCTCGCTCAGGGCGACCTGGCCGAGGCCGAAACCCAACTCTCCCTGAGCCGAAGCTGTTTCGGCACCCGGGACCCGCAGCCCCAGCACCTCATCCCCTCCGTACGGCATGCCATGACCCTCGCCGCGCAGCAGGGCAGGCTCGCCGAGGCGCGTGCCGCGTTCGAGGTCCAGTCGGAACAGGGCTTCCCGCCCGGCACCCAGCGGTATGCCCTGCCGCTGCTCCATGCCGCCGCCGCTGCCGAGGCCGACGCCCGGGGCCTGCCCGCCGCCGACGCCGGCCGGCCGGCGATCCTCGCCGCTGTCCGGACCCACCTGAAGCGGCTGCCGATGCTCGTCCCCATCTGGGCCGCCTACGGTCTCCTGGTCGACGCCGAACTGGCCCGGGCCGAAGGTCTCGACACCCCCGACCACTGGTCCCGCGCCGCCACCGCCTTCGCCCCGCTCCACCGCCCGTACGAGCTGGCGCAGATCCGCCACCGCTGGGCCGAGGCCCTCCTCATCGCCTCCGGCGACCGGCCCGCGGCCACCACCCTGCTGCGTGACGCCCACCGCACCGCCGGGCAGCTCGGCGCACGCCCGATGACCGAGACCATCGAGCTGCTGGCCGGCCGCGCCCGCATCACCCTCGCCGCCCCGGACCGGACCCCGGCCCACGGCACCGCCCACGAGATACCGGACGCCGTCACCCTCCCCGCCCAGGAACGCGCCGCCGACGAGGCAGCGGACCGGGAGCAGGCCGAGGACCACCTGCGCGAGGCGGCCGCGGCTGCGGTGGAGTCCTTCCGGCTCACGCGACGCGAACAGGATGTGCACCGACTGGTCGCCGCCGGTCACACCAACCGCCGGATCGCCGAGGAGCTCTACATCTCACCCAAGACCGCGAGCGTGCACGTCTCCAACATCCTCGCCAAGCTCGGCGTTTCCAGCCGCGGCGAGGCGGCCGCCCTGGCCCACCGGCTCCGCCTCTACCCCGCCACCGCCGCCCGGAAAACCTCCTGACAGGGCGGAGCCGCAGGCCTGACCGCCCCGGCGCCCCGTCGAGGCCACCGCCCGGTCAGGCCCGCGGCCCGCTCTCCGGAGCCTCCTCGGTGCCGGCGTCGGGTCCGGCCTGCGGACCGTCCGGCACATCCGGCCCGGGAGCCCTTTCGCGGCTGTCGGCACGAGCGCTGTCGGCACCAGCGCCGCCGGCACGAGCGCTGTCGGCACCAGCGCCGCCGGCACGAGCGCTGTCGGCACCAGCGCCGCCGGCACCGGTCCCGGCACCGCCGTCGCTGTCGGCACCGTCAGCGGGCGCCCTGATGATCACCTTCCCCGATGCCAGGTCCACCGGCCCGCGCCCCGGGTCGCCGACGCCGAGATCCACCCTGGTCAGCTCCAGCCGCTTCTGTTCCTCGGCGGCATGCTTGCGGCCCGGTGCGAAGAGTTCCTCGAAGAAGTTGAACACCGGCCGCACGCCCTTTCACCTGCTGTAGCCGCTACCGCACCTCCAGCACCAGGATCCTGTCGTCTCCCGGCTTCGGGGTGCCACGGGTGTCCGTATTGCTCGTGACGAGCCAGAGCCTGTTGCCGCCCGCGGCGAGCACGGTGCGCAGACGGCCGTACCTACCTTTCAGGAACGCTTGCGGGGCCGCCACCAGTTCCCCGTCGCCCCTGCCGGACAGCGGAATCCGCCAGAGCCGCTCACCGCGCAGGGCCGCCATCCAGACCGAACCCTCGGCAAAGGCGATCCCGCTCGGGGACGCCTCGGACGTCTTCCACTGGGCCACGGGATCGATGAAACCCTTCTTCCCGGCCTTGCCCTCCACCACCGGCCAGCCGTAATTCCCACCCGGCACGATCCGGTTCAGCTCGTCCCAGGTGTCCTGCCCGAATTCGGACGCCCACAGCTGCTTCTGCCCGTCCCAGGCCAGCCCCTGCACATTGCGGTGCCCGTACGAATACACCACGGAGTCGGCCGCCGGATTGCCGTGCAGCGGCTGACCGTCCGGGGTCATCCGCAGGATCTTGCCGGCCAGGGACTTCTTGTCCTGCGCGAGAGCGCCGTCCTCCGTATCCCCGGTGCCCGCGTACAGCATGTGGTCCGGGCCGAACGCGATCCGCCCGCCGTTGTGGATCGAGCCCTTCGGGATGCCCCGCAGAATCGTGTCCGGAGCGCCCAGCAGCCGGCCGGGCGTCGTGCCGTTCTCGTCGTACTGCATGCGCGCGATGCGGTTGTCGGACGCCGTCGTGAAATACGCGTACACCAGATGGTCCGAACCGTACGTGGGGGAGACCGCGATGCCCAGCAGCCCGCCCTCGCCACCGGGCGACACCCCGGGCACGGCGCCCAGCAGGGTCTTCTTCCCGCTCTTCCCGTCGATCCGGGTGATCGTTCCCTTGTCGCGCGAGGAGACCAGCAGATCGCCGCCGGGCAGCTCGGCCAGCCCCCACGGCGAGTCGAGGCCCTCGGTGAGAGTGGAGACCACCCTCACCGAGCCCTTCGCGGGCGGCGGGGAGACCGACGGGGACGGGGAGGCCGACGGACCCGAGGCGGCGGGGACGGGGCGGGACGGCAGGTCGCCGACGCCCGACGCGCTGCCGGAACCGTCCCCGGAGGAACAGCCCGCGGTCAGCAGCAGGCCCGCGGCCAGCGCGGCCACCGACCCGCGTCGTACGCCTCCGCGCCGACGCAGCCCCCGAAACCCCCCACGCCCCGCAGGGCCTCGTACAGATCCGAACCCAACACCGCGCACAGCATCGATCCCTTCGACGGCCACCTGACTACTGTCTCTTACACCGCCGCGCCGCCCCAGGGTTCCCTGTACCCGCCGATTCCCTCGATCGCCGATCCCGAAGCCGGGACCGTCGACCGGGTCGGTGTCAGTCCCACGACCCCCGCGCGGCGGGCAGCCGGGCGATCTCCAGCAGATCCTGCGCGGTCAGCGTCAGCCCGGCCGCTCCCGCGTTCTCCACCACCCACCGCTCCCGCTTGGTCCCCGGCACCGGCACCACATGCGGCCCCTGCCGCAGCACCCAGGCCAGCGCCACCTGCGCCGCGGTCGCCCCGTGCCGCTCGGCGATCCGCCGCAACCCGACGACCACCGGCTGGTTCGCCGCCATCATCTCGGCCGTGAACCGCGGATGCCTGGCCCGCAGGTCCTCCGGCTCGAAGCCCTGCCCCGGGGTCAGCGTGCCCGTCAGATAGCCGTTCCCCAGAGGCATCGCCGCCAGCAGCCCCACACCCCGCGCCGAGCACCACGGAAGCAACGACTGCAGCGCCTCCGGCGACCAGACCGAGAGTTCGGCCTGCACCGCGCTCACCGGGAAGACCTGCTGCACCCGGTCCAGCTGACGGATCGTTTCGTCATACATTCGGGCACCCGGCCTGCGCGAGGCCCGCGCCCCGACCGCACAGAGTCCGAGCGCCCGCACCTTTCCCGCGGTCACCAGCTCCGCCATCGCGCCCCAGGTCTCCTCGACCGGTACTTCGGGATCGGCCCGGTGCAACTGGTACAGATCGATCACATCGGTCTGCAGTCGCCGCAGCGAGGCGTCACAGGCCCGCCGCACATAGCCGGGGCGGCCATCGGCGACGATGTGCTGATCGCCGACCAGCAGCCCGCACTTGGTGGAGACGAAGGCATCGGACCGGCGGCCCTTCAGCGCCCGGCCCACCAGCAGCTCATTGGTGAAGGGGCCGTACATGTCGGCCGTGTCGAGCAGTTGGACGCCCGCGTCGAGCGCGGCGTGCACCGCACGCAACGCACGGTCACCGCGCCGCTGCGACGCGCTGTACGCCCAGCTCATCGGCATGCAGCCGAGACCGACCGCCCCCACGGCGAGCGCCGCCGCACCGAGACTCCTGCGCTCCAACTCCCCCAACCCTTCCGCCCCCGCCACGGGACCGCAACGCACCCCAAAGTAACCTCTGCCGATCACCCTCCCTCGCGCAGCCTCCCGGCGATTAGCCTCCTGACCATGACTTCGACGAAGACTCCCGACGTATGGCTGCCGATTCCCGCCGACGAGATCGATGGGCGCCCCGAAGGCCTCGCCTACCGCTTCTGGGACGGCGGACCGGACTACCCCGCCGATCCGGCCGACTGCGCCTTCTACGTCGTGCCGTACATGAAGGGTCCCGAGGTCTCGGTCCGTCCGCTCGCCGGCATGGCACAGGTCCAGGTCGTGCAGACGCTCTCCGCGGGCATCGACCATGTCGAGCCGGGCCTCGGCCTGTTGCCGGACGGAGTACGGCTGTGCAACGCCAAGGGGGTCCACGAGGCGTCGACGGCGGAACTCGCCCTCGCCCTGATCCTCGCCTCCCTGCGCGGCTTCCCCGGGTTCGTCCACGGGCAGGACAAGGAGGAGTGGCGGTCCGGTTTCTACCCCGCGCTCGCCGACAAGTCCGTGCTGATCGTGGGATACGGCTCGATCGGTGCCGCCATCGAGGACCGGCTCGCGCCCTTCGAGTGCGCGCGGGTGGCGCGCGTCGCGCGCTCTGCGCGGACAACCGCACGCGGCCCCGTACACACACTCGACGACCTGCCCGCACTTCTGCCCGAGGCCGATGTCGTCGTGCTGTCCACCCCGCTGAACCCGTCCACACAAGGGCTGGTGGGCGCGGAGTTCCTCGCCGCGATGCCGGACGGCGCGCTGCTCGTGAACGTCGCACGGGGCGGGGTCGTCGACACCAAGTCGCTGCTGCTCGAACTCGAGTCCGGCCGGCTGCGCGCCGCTCTCGACGTCACCGACCCGGAACCGCTGCCCGCCGGCCATCCCCTCTGGCATGCTCCGAACGTCCTGATCACCCCTCATGTGGGCGGCAGCACCTCGGCGTTCCTGCCGCGCGCCAAGCGTCTGGTGGCCGGGCAGCTGAGCCGGTTCGCCGCGGGGGAGCCGGTGCGGAACGTCGTACGCATAACCGGCTGACCACGCTACGGGGCCGCCCGACTGCGCACCGTACCGGCAACCGTCCTGATCGTCACGGAGAGTAGATAAGCTATGTCCCTCTGTGACTGGTCTGGTGTATCGTCCCGAAAGGGGCGCTGCGCCGAGGAAGGGACGGCGCCGGGGAGGACGCAACACGCGAGGGGGACGGGCGATGCACGGCCGATGGGCGAACGATCCGACACCGCGGGGCAGCCGACGGCGACTCGGGGCAGCTCGGGCTTTCCCGCTCCCCGCCCGCGGAGCGGGCGTCGCGGTCCATGGTGCGTGTGACCGCACGGCAAAGAGGCTTCTTCACACCGGGCGTACGCGGACGGGCCCGACCATGTGGCGAGCGTCGTGGGTGCCGGGCATCGCGGTGGATGCCCCGGCGGGGCGCCGGGTGCGTGCGCACCCGGCGCCGGGTGCGCCACGGTGAGCGCGCCGGCCGGCGCCCTCGGGGCGCTCCTCTCCCGGCGGGCGACCGCCGGCGGCGCGTCCTCGCTGGTGTCGCAGGTCCTGCTCGGCCTCGTCTGCGGGGGTTACGCGGTCGGGGCCGCCCTCGGCTGGGGTTCGAAGGAACTCGCCCTGTTCATGGGGGATTTCGGCCTCAGCGCCGCCGCGCTGGCCGCGGCCGTCTCCTGCTTCCTCTACGGGCGGGCCCGGGGCGACCGGTGCCGGCCCGCCTGGCTGCTGTTCTCGCTCTCCTCGCTCATGGCCGCCGGGGGCAATGCCGTCTGGGGGTGGTACGAGGTCCTGCTCGGGCTCCAGGTGCCCAGCCCCTCCCTCGCCGACGCCTTCTACCTCTGCTTCGCACCGCCCGCCATCGTCGGACTGCTCGTCCTCGCCAAACGCCCCGTTACCCGGGCCGGCTGGGTCTGTCTCGCGCTGGACTCCTGGCTGATCGGCGGATCGCTCCTCACGCTCTCCTGGAGCCTCGCCCTCGCCCACACCGCGCACCTCGTGGACGCGGAAGGCGCGAGCGTGGCCCGCGCGGCCCTCGCGCTGGCCTATCCGCTGCTCGACATCGTGCTGGTCTCCATGGTGCTGGCACTGCACTTCCGGCGGTCCAACGTCAACCGCTCCGCGGTAAACACCGCCATCGCCGCCCTCGCCCTGACGGTCCTGTCCGACGCCCTGTTCACCTCCCCGCTGCTGCGCCAGACCTACCACTCCGGCCAGTTGCTGGACGCGGGCTGGTTCGCCGGTTCCCTGCTCCTCGCGTACGCCCCCTGGGGCGCGACCAACGCACCGGAGCACGCCTTCCCGCCACGGGGCGAGCCACGGCCGACCAGCCGCCCCATCGCAGGATCGCTGGCCGCGCTGACGCCGTATCTCGCCGCCGCCGTCTGCACCCTCGGCATTCTCTACAACGTCATCGAAGGCCGCCGAGTGGACCGCGTCGTGGTCTTCACCGGCTGCACGGTGGTGCTCGCCCTGGTCGTCCGGCAGGGCATCATGCTCGTCGACAACATCGCCCTCACCCAGGAACTGGCGCAGAAGGAGAACCACTTCCGCTCCCTGGTGCAGGGCTCCAGCGACGTCATCATGATCGCCGCCCCCACCGGCGTCCTGCGCTATGTCAGCCCTGCCGCCGCAGGGGTGTACGGGCGCGACGCCGAAGACCTGGTCGGCGCCGAGCTCTCCTCGATCATCCACCCCGACGACCTGGGCCGGGTGGTCCACGAGGTGCGCCGGTTCCTCGCCGTCTCTCCGGCCGAGGAACCCACCACCCGGATCGAGTGCCGGTTCAGATCCGGTGCGGGCGACTGGCTCAATGTCGAATCCACCGTCAACCGCCACCAGGGCGGCCTGATCCTCAACAGCCGCGATGTGACCGAACGGGTGCGACTGCAGGCCCAGTTGCAGCACAACGCCGAGCACGACCCGCTCACCGACCTGCCCAACCGCGCCCTGTTCACCGAGCGGGTCCGCCAGGCCCTCGGCGGCCGCCGCTCCGGTGACCCGGGCACCGCCGTGCTCTTCATCGACCTCGACGGCTTCAAGGCGGTCAACGACCGCCTCGGCCACCAGGCGGGCGACGAGCTCCTCATCCAGGCCGCCCGCCGCCTCCACGAATCCGTACGGGCCGGTGACACCGCCGCCCGCCTCGGCGGTGACGAATTCGCGGCCATCATCCTCGGCGACGGCACCCGCGACCAGTCCGCCCGGGAATGCCAGGTCCACGAGATCGCCGACCGGCTGCGCCTCACGCTCTCCCAGCCGTACCCCATCGGCGCCGGTGAGGTCCGGGTCGCCGCGTCCATCGGGGTCGCCTTCGCCGAGCCCGGCATCACCCCCAGCGACCTCATGCGCAACGCGGACCTCGCCATGTACCGCGCCAAGGCCCGCGGCAAGGACCGCGTCGAGCTGTACGCCCCGCAGATGCAGGCCGAAGTCGTACGCCGCTCCGAGCTGGCGGCCCGGCTGCGCACCGCACTGCGCGACGGCGAGTTCGCCCTGCTCCACCAGCCCGTCGTGCATCTCGCCAGCGGCACCGTCGCCGCCGTCGCCGCCCAGGCCCGCTGGCGCTCCGCCCAGGGCATCCTGTTCACCCCGGCCGAATTCCTCCGCGTCACCGATGACAGCGACCGCACCGCGGAGCTCGGCCGCTGGCTCCTCGAAAAGGCCGTCGAGCAGGCCGCCGACCGGGCCAGGGCCGGCCACCCCGTCTCCGTCGCCGTACGGCTCTCCGCCCGCAGACTCCTCGACAAGGGCATGCCGTTCGGCTCCGTCGAGGCGCTGCTCACCCGCCACAGCCTGCCCTCCGGGGCCCTGATGATCGAGGTCTCCGACAGCGACCCCCGCATCTCCTTCGACGACCTCGAACAGCGTCTCGTAGCCCTGCGGCGGCTCGGCGTCCGCATCGCGCTCGACGGCTTCGGCAGCGGCTACGCCGCGATCAACGCCCTGCGCCGGCTCCCCATCGACGTGCTGAAACTGGACCGCGGTCTCGTCGAGGGCGTCGTGGAATCCGCCCGGCTGCACAAGATCACCAGCGGCCTCCTGCGTATCGCCTGCGACCTCGGCATGCAGTCCGTGGCCGACGGGGTCGACGTACCGGAGCAGGTCCTCGCGCTGCGCGCCATGGGCTGTACGCACGGCCAGGGGATGGCCTTCTCCGGGCCGCTCGACGAGTACCGGCTGCGCCGTGCCCTGGCCCGCGGCGACTTTCCGGTGCCCGACGGCACCGCCGCCCAGCCGGTTCTGACGGGCGGCTCGATCCCCCTCCTCAGCGGCTCACATGCTGAGACTCGCGTCCCGCCCACTTGACACCTCGTGTGCGTCGGAGGGATGGTCAATGCCATGCGCACCCGAATTCTCGTACTTGGAAAGCGCGTCGGCTGAAGCAGAGTCCCTCGTTGAGGCTCTGCAGACCACACCGACGTGCTCCCCTCGCTTGCCTCACGGCACGGGGGGTTTTTTGTTGCACCGGAACCAGGCAAAACGTCGCAAAGTACCCGCAAGACACCCGCAAAAACCCTCAGCTTCGAGAAGAGAATGCCGATGACCGAGCAGGCCACCGGGGCCCACCATCCCCAGCCGCGGGCCCGTAACGGCGGATCGTCCGCCGCCACCGTTGAGCACGTCACGGGCGCGCAGTCCCTCATCCGGTCTCTCGAGGAAGTGGGGGCCGACACGGTATTCGGCATTCCCGGCGGCGCCATCCTTCCGGCGTACGACCCGATGATGGACTCCACCCGGGTCCGACATGTACTGGTCCGGCACGAGCAGGGCGCCGGACACGCCGCCACCGGCTACGCGCAGGCCACCGGCAAGGTCGGCGTCTGCATGGCCACCTCGGGCCCCGGAGCCACCAACCTCGTCACGCCGATCGCCGACGCCCACATGGACTCCGTCCCGCTGGTCGCGATCACCGGCCAGGTCGCCTCCAAGGCGATCGGGACGGACGCATTCCAGGAAGCCGACATCTGCGGCATCACCATGCCGGTGACCAAGCACAACTTCCTGGTCACCAGGGCCGAGGACATCCCGCACACGATCGCCGAGGCCTTCCACATCGCCTCCTCCGGCCGTCCGGGACCCGTCCTCGTCGACATCGCCAAGGACGCCCTCCAGGCGCGGACCACGTTCAGCTGGCCGCCCGTCCTGGACCTGCCCGGCTACCGCCCGGTCACCAAGCCGCACGCCAAGCAGATCCGCGAAGCCGCCAAGCTCCTCATCCAGGCCAAGCGCCCGGTGCTGTATGTCGGCGGCGGCGTCATCAAGGCGGGGGCCACCGCCGAACTGAAGGTCCTCGCAGAGCTCACCGGAGCGCCCGTCACCACCACGCTGATGGCGCTCGGCGCATTCCCCGACAGTCACCCGCTGCACGTCGGAATGCCGGGCATGCACGGTGCGGTCACCGCCGTCACCGCGCTGCAGAAGGCCGACCTGATCGTGGCCCTCGGAGCCCGTTTCGACGACCGTGTCACCGGCAAGCTGGACAGCTTCGCCCCGTACGCCAAGATCGTCCACGCCGACATCGACCCGGCCGAGATCGGCAAGAACCGCGAGGCCGACGTGCCGATCGTGGGCGACGCCCGCGAGGTCCTGGCCGACCTGGTCCAGGCCGTCCAGGCCGAGCACACCGAAGGTCACGTCGGTGACTACGAAGCCTGGTGGAAGGACCTCAACCGCTGGCGCGAGACGTACCCGCTCGGCTACGACCTGCCCGAGGACGGCAGCCTCTCGCCGCAGCAGGTCATCCAGCGCATCGGCGAGCTCGCCCCCGAGGGCACGATCTTCGCGGCGGGCGTCGGCCAGCACCAGATGTGGGCCTCGCACTTCATCCAGTACGAGCAGCCCGCCACCTGGCTGAACTCCGGCGGCGCCGGAACGATGGGGTACGCGGTCCCGGCCGCGATGGGCGCCAAGGCCGGCATGCCGGACCGTACGGTCTGGGCCATCGACGGCGACGGCTGCTTCCAGATGACCAACCAGGAACTCACCACCTGCGCGCTCAACAACATCCCGATCAAGGTCGCCATCATCAACAACGGCGCGCTCGGGATGGTCCGCCAGTGGCAGACCCTGTTCTACAACCAGCGGTACTCCAACACCGTGCTGCACTCCGGTGCCGACACCGAGGGCATCCCGGCGAAGGGCACCCGCGTCCCGGACTTCGTCAAGCTGTCCGAGGCCATGGGCTGCTACGCGATCCGCTGCGAGGACCCGGCCGACCTGGACAAGGTCATCGCGGAGGCCAACTCCGTCAACGACCGCCCCGTCGTGATCGACTTCATCGTCCACGAGGATGCCATGGTGTGGCCGATGGTCGCCGCCGGCACCTCCAACGACGAGGTCATGGCCGCCCGCGGAGTCCGCCCCGACTTCGGCGACAACGAAGACGACTGAGAGACAGAGAGAGACCGACTCCATGTCCACCAAGCACACGCTCTCCGTCCTGGTCGAGAACAAGCCCGGTGTCCTCGCCCGGATCACCGCCCTGTTCTCCCGCCGCGGCTTCAACATCGACTCGCTCGCGGTCGGTACCACCGAACACCCCGACATCTCGCGCATCACCATCGTCGTCAATGTCGAGGACCTGCCTCTTGAGCAGGTGACCAAGCAGCTCAACAAGCTGGTGAACGTCCTGAAGATCGTCGAACTCGAGCCGTCCGCTGCGATCCAGCGCGAGCTCGTCCTGGTGAAGGTCCGCGCCGACAACGAGACCCGCTCCCAGATCGTCGAGATCGTCCAGCTGTTCCGCGCCAAGACCGTGGACGTCTCCCCGGAGGCCGTCACGATCGAGGCGACCGGCGGCGCCGACAAGCTGGAGGCCATGCTCAAGATGCTGGAGCAGTACGGCATCAAGGAGCTGGTCCAGTCCGGCACGATCGCCATAGGGCGCGGCGCGCGCTCGATCACCGACCGTTCGCTGCGCGCCCTCGACCGTACGGCCTAGGCGCCGCCGCCTCGCCGCTCGTATGGCGAGACCCGAAAACGTATCTGACGCACCCCGCCGTACGGTGGGAAGCAACACCTGCACACCAAGGAGAGACCCAGTGGCCGAGCTGTTCTACGACGACGATGCCGACCTGTCCATCATCCAGGGCCGCAAGGTCGCGGTCATCGGCTACGGCAGCCAGGGCCACGCCCACGCGCTGTCGCTGCGTGACTCGGGTGTCGACGTCCGTGTCGGTCTGCACGAGGGCTCCAAGTCCAAGGCGAAGGCCGAGGAGCAGGGCCTGCGCGTGGTGACGCCGTCCGAGGCCGCCGCCGAGGCCGACGTCATCATGATCCTGGTCCCGGACCCGATCCAGGCCCAGGTCTACGAGGAGTCCATCAAGGGCAACCTCAAGGACGGCGACGCGCTGTTCTTCGGTCACGGCCTGAACATCCGCTTCGACTTCATCAAGCCGCCGGCGGGCGTCGACGTCTGCATGGTCGCCCCCAAGGGCCCGGGCCACCTGGTCCGCCGCCAGTACGAGGAGGGCCGCGGCGTTCCGTGCATCGTGGCCGTCGAGCAGGACGCCTCGGGCAACGGCCTGGCGCTCGCCCTGTCGTACGCGAAGGGCATCGGCGGCACCCGCGCCGGCGTCATCAAGACGACCTTCACCGAGGAGACCGAGACCGACCTGTTCGGTGAGCAGGCCGTCCTCTGCGGTGGCACCGCCGCCCTGGTCAAGGCCGGTTTCGAGACCCTGACCGAGGCCGGCTACCAGCCGGAGATCGCGTACTTCGAGTGCCTGCACGAGCTGAAGCTCATCGTGGACCTCATGTACGAGGGCGGCCTGGAGAAGATGCGCTGGTCCATCTCGGAGACCGCCGAGTGGGGCGACTACGTCACCGGCCCGCGGATCATCACGGACGCCACCAAGGCCGAGATGAAGAAGGTCCTCGCGGAGATCCAGGACGGCACCTTCGCCAAGAACTGGATGGCCGAGTACCACAGCGGTCTGCCCAAGTACAACGAGTACAAGAAGGCGGACAGCGACCACCTCCTGGAGACCACCGGCCGTGAGCTGCGCAAGCTCATGAGCTGGGTCAACGACGAGGACGCGTAACACCGACGCCCCGGGGGCGGGTCGTCCGACCCGCCCCCGGGGCGTATCCGCTTCACCGCTGGAAGAGGCGGCGTCGTACGTGTGTACAAGTCGTCCACCCCCATGTGGGTGATCCTTCCATCGCGGCGCAGTATGCGTCCTGGCGCATGACTACACTTCTCCACACATACGCGTCAGGCCCACAGTGTCGTGCGTCTTCCACGCGGCAAGCCCCTCCACCGCCTGCGGCCGTCGGGACGGCCGTCCGCACTGGACCTGTGAGGACTCACGTGAGCTCGAAACCTGTCGTACTCATCGCTGAAGAGCTGTCGCCTGCCACGGTTGACGCCCTGGGCCCGGATTTCGACATCCGGCACTGCAACGGCGCGGACCGCGCCGAGCTCCTTCCCGCGATCGCCGATGTCGACGCCATCCTGGTGCGCTCCGCCACCAAGGTCGACGCCGAGGCCATCGCCGCCGCGAAGAAGCTGAGGGTCGTCGCCCGCGCGGGCGTCGGTCTGGACAATGTCGACGTCTCCGCCGCCACCAAGGCCGGCGTGATGGTCGTCAACGCGCCGACCTCCAACATCGTCACCGCCGCCGAGCTGGCCTGCGGTCTGCTGGTCGCCACCGCGCGCAACATCCCGCAGGCCAACACCGCCCTGAAGAACGGCGAGTGGAAGCGCTCCAAGTACACCGGCGTCGAGCTGAGCGAGAAGATCCTCGGCGTCGTCGGCCTCGGCCGCATCGGCGTCCTGGTCGCGCAGCGCATGTCGGCCTTCGGCATGAAGATCGTCGCGTACGACCCCTATGTGCAGCCCGCGCGCGCCGCCCAGATGGGCGTCAAGCTCCTGTCGCTGGACGAGCTGCTCCAAGTCGCCGACTTCATCACCGTGCACCTGCCCAAGACCCCCGAGACGCTCGGCCTGATCGGTGACGAGGCGCTGCACAAGGTGAAGCCCTCGGTGCGCATCGTCAACGCCGCGCGCGGCGGCATCGTCGACGAGGAGGCGCTCGCCTCCGCCCTCAAGGAGGGCCGGGTCGCCGGTGCCGGTCTCGACGTGTACGCGAAGGAGCCCTGCACGGACTCCCCGCTGTTCGAGTTCGACCAGGTCGTCTGCACCCCGCACCTCGGCGCCTCCACCGACGAGGCCCAGGAGAAGGCCGGCATCGCGGTCGCCAGGTCCGTCCGGCTGGCCCTCGCCGGTGAGCTCGTGCCGGACGCGGTCAACGTCCAGGGCGGTGTGATCGCCGAGGACGTGCGCCCGGGCCTGCCGCTTGCCGAGAAGCTCGGCCGGATCTTCACCGCGCTCGCGGGTGAGGTCGCGGTCCGCCTCGACGTCGAGGTGTACGGCGAGATCACCCAGCACGACGTCAAGGTGCTCGAACTCTCCGCGCTCAAGGGCGTCTTCGAGGACGTCGTCGACGAGACCGTGTCGTACGTGAACGCCCCGCTCTTCGCGCAGGAGCGCGGTGTCGAGGTCCGCCTCACGACCAGCTCCGAGTCGCCGGACCACCGCAACGTGGTCACCGTCCGCGGCACGCTCTCGGGCGGCGAGGAGGTCGCGGTCTCCGGCACACTGGCCGGACCCAAGCACCTCCAGAAGATCGTCGCCGTCGGCGAGTACGACGTGGACCTGGCGCTGGCCGACCACATGGTGGTGCTGCGCTACGAGGACCGCCCCGGTGTCGTCGGCACGGTCGGCCGGATCCTCGGCGAGGCCGGTCTGAACATCGCGGGCATGCAGGTCTCGAGGACGGACGCGGGCGGCGAGGCGCTGGTCGTGCTCACCGTCGACGACGACGTCCCGGCGTCGGTGCTCGCCGAGATCTCCTCGGAGATCGGGGCCGCGTCGGCCCGTACGGTGAACCTGACCGACTGACGGAGGCCCGAGGGCTCCGCGTACCCGGCATCTAGACGTGCGTCTTACACAAACGTCTGCATGCCGGGTACGCTGCTTTCATGGGACATCGTGAGGATCTGCTCGAAGGCGCCAAGCGCTGCCTGCTGGAGAAGGGGTACGCCCGGACGACGGCGCGCGACATCGTGGCCGCCTCCGGGACGAACCTCGCCTCCATCGGCTACCACTACGGCTCCAAGGAAGCCCTGCTCAACCTCGCCTTCCTCAAGGTGACGGAGGAGTGGGGCGATGTGCTCACCGAGCAGCCGGACCAGGCTGTGGACGGCGACGGCGACGGCGGGCCCCGGGCGCCGCTGGACCAGTTCCGCGACACCTGGGAGCGGGTGATCGACAGCTATGAGCAGACCCGGTCCGTCTGGCAGCTCCAGATGGAGGTCGTCTCCCGGATCGACCAGGACCCGGAGCTGCAGAAGGCTCTGGCGGGCCCACAGCGCGAGGGGCGTGACGGGCTCGCCGAGAACATGCTCGGCATCGATCCGGAGACGGACCCGGAGAAGGCGCGGGTGGCCGGGCTGTTCTGCCAGGCACTGCTCGCGGGCGTGATGGTGCAGTGGCTGATGGACAGCGAATCCGCGCCGTCCGCACAGGACCTGACGGACGGTCTGAAGGCGGTGCTGGAGGGGCGGGTGGGCCAGTAGGGCCGGTCGGCGGCGGGGCAGCGGTCGCGGGTGTCGCGGACGCCATGACGCGCTCTCGGTGACGGCACCTCATGGGGCCCACACGGGGCCGATGTTGGGCCCTGAGGCCCATGACGCGCGCAGGGGCCCGACCCTAGAGTGAGTGACTGTCATGGCACTCACCGACGCCGGGGGGCGGGGCGCGTATGTCTGCTACGGGTGGCATACCGGTTCCTGAAGGTCCGGCGCAGGGGGGTGCGGGGCGGCGGGAGCTTCCGCGCCCGCTCCACACGGTGCGAGTGCTGCTCCTCGTGCTGTTCGGCGCGACAGTCCTGGGCGCGCTCGGCTTCTTCGGTTCGGCGCTCGCGGTGGACGCGCTGGGCGCCGAAGTCATCGGCATCCTGCTGTACGCCGCCGCGCCGGGAGTCCTCGGCCTGCTGCTGGCGCGGCACGTACGGACCGGCGGCAAGCGGGTCTGGTGGGGACTGGTCGCCGTCCAGGTGTGGCTGGTCCTCGGCGGCGTGGCCAACATCGGGGACGGGTCGGCACACGGCTTCACCCAGCTGCTGCTCCCGGTCCTGATCCTGGTCTTCCTCACCCGGCGGCAGAGCCGGGCGTGGTTCCTGCTGCCGCCGGGAGAACGGGGCGAGCGGCCGAAGTTCTCGCTTCCGCACATGATCACCTGGCGCCGGGACCGGGGGCAGACGGCCCTGGAGTACCTGGGCCTGGTGCTGATCGTGGTCGCGCTGATCGCGGCCATGGCGCTGAGCGGCCTCGGCGGCCGGATCACCGCGGAGCTCCAGTCGGCGATCTGCTCGCTGAGCGGCTACTCGTGCCCCGCCTCCGGCGACGGCACGGGCCGGGTCGAGGCGGGCCGCGGCCAGGACGGCGGCGCCACGGGCGGGGGAGCCGCTGGCGGAGGCGCCGCGGGCGCGGACGGCGGCACGACGGTCACGGGCGGCACCGGCTCGACGGGCGGTGGTACGAACGGCGGCCCGGCCGGCAGCAGCGGCGGTGACGCGAGCGGCGGGAACACGACCGGCGGGAACGGCAGCGCGAGCGGCGAGAACGCGGCCGGGGGCTCCTCCGGCGGTACGAGCGTGAGCGGCGGCACCGGGGGCCCGGACGACGGCCGTCCGGGCAGCGGGGCCGACACCTACCCCGAGAACGGCGAGGAGCCCGAGGCCGACTACGACGTACCCGCGTCCGGCAAGGACGACAACGGGAACGGCGGCGGCGACAAGGCCCGCGAAGAGGACTGCGGAGGCTGGGGCTTCTTCGGCTGCGCCTGGGACCGTACGACCCAGGTCGTCAAGGGGCTCGCCGTCGACGGGTTCTGGGGCGATGTCACCGGGATCATCGACCTGTTCAAGCCCGAGACGTGGTCCGGCATCGCGGACTACGGCAAGCAACTCGGCGACCAGTGGATGCAGGACTCCCAGGACGCCGGCGACAAGTGGGGCGACGGCGACTACCTCGGCGCGGTCTGGGACTGGGGCAAGGCGTCGGTCAACACCGTGGTGAAGGTCGGCGACGACGTCTTCGTCGGCGACGAGGTCCGCGACCGCTGGAACAACGGCGAGAAGACCCGTGCCGTCACCGATGTCGTCTGGAACATCGGCTCCTTCTTCATCCCCGGCTACGACGTGGCGAAGGTCGTCGGCAAGGTCGGCAAACTCGGCAAGCTGGGCAAGGTCGCGGAGAAGGTGGCGGAGGCCGCCGGAGACGCGGGGGCCGCGGCCCGCCGCGCCCGCAAGGCCGCCGAGCTCGGAGACCTCGACGGAGTCCGCAAGGCCGCCAAGGAGGCCGACGACGCCGCTGACGCGGCGGAGGACGCGGCGCGCCGGACCGGCTGCGTCATCGCTTCCGGGCCGCCCCTGGTGCGTTACGGCGGCAGAACCACGGGAGTCGGCGGCTCCGGCACCGGAGTGCTGGCCTCCGGTGCCGCCGGCCGGGTCGTCCTCGCGGACGGCGGGTGCGACGAGGCGGCCAAGGCCAAGGCAGCGGAGGCGCGCGCCCAGGAACGGGCGGCCCACCTGGAGCAGAAGCGCCTGGAGGAGCCGGAGCGCGCCCGCAAGGCCGAGCTGGAGAAGAAGAAGTACCCGGAGCCGACGCGGAACGACACCTCCGACCCGCGCAACTACAACCCGCCGTCCTGGGGCAAGGACCTCAAGGACCACAAGCTCGGCGACGCGGACCTGGGCGACGGCTACTGGGCGAGCCGCGACCGCAACCCCGCACCCAACTGGAAGAACGAGTCCTGGCTGCGGTACCAGGAGCAGGTCACCGGTACCAACCGGGGCCAGGAGTACGTCGTACCGCACCCCAGGGAGGGCAAGCCGGCCGTGGAGTACGACGGCTGGGACTCGGGCAGGCAGACCTTCCTGGAGGCCAAGAACGGCTACCGCAGCTATCTGTCCCAGACGGAACAGGGCGCGCTCACCAAGTCCGGCAAGGACAAGTTCATCGCCGAGGCGCAGGCCCAGGTGGAGGCGGCCGGCGGCCGGGCGGTGGAGTGGCACTTCTCCGACCCGGACGTGGCCAAGGCGGCCCGCCAGGCGTTCCGGGACGAGCAGCTGCCGATCAAGGTCGTCTACAGCAAGCCGAAGCCGAACGACAGCACCAGGAAACCGGGTGCCTTCGACGAGTAGCGTGCACGCAGCGGCGCCCGGCGGTGCCGGGGCACGCGGACCCGGCAGGATCCGAACGAGAGGCCCTGGGGCCTGTGCGGCGGATCAGGCCCAGGCGCCACGCCCGACGGACGAAGCTCGACGGAGGAAAGTGCATGCGACGTGTAGTGCGGGGCTTCTGGGGCCCCCGTCCGGAGCCGGCCGAAGCGCTCGCCGGACGCTGGAAGCGGACGCTGGACGGGCTCACGGAACTGCTCCCCGAAGCGGCGTCGGCGAGCGGCGCGCCCGGAGCCGGCCCCTGGCGGCACGTCCACGGCTCCGGGCCCGGAACCGACCTGCCGGCGGACGAGGGAGCACTGCTCGGCGCCCTGCGCGTGGTGCAGGCGGCCGAGGACTGGTCCGACCTCACGGGTACCGCGCTGCGGTTGGTCCGCACGGGTGCGCCCGGCTGGCAGACCGAGATCAGCGGACTGGCCGGGGGCGCCCCGGAGTTCCTGCTCCAGTCGCTCGTGGTGAGGCTCCACGCGCCGGACGGGGCCGAGGTCCCGGAGGCCGAACTCCTCGCCGTCCTCGCCCGGGTGTGGGAGCCGGACTTCGGCGACGTGAGCGACGACGACGTGCTCGACGCGCTGGAGGACGACGCGGGGTTCTCCATCGGTGATCCCGTCGTGGGCCGGGTCGGATACCTCTCCCCGGGCCGGGCGGCCCTCGTCCCGGACAGCCTGAAGGCGGCCCGTGAGGAACTGCCCGGCGGCGGCGTGCTCCTGCGCATCGCCGGCCCCGGCGCGAGCGCGGAGGTGGTGACGGCCTACGAACGGCTCCGCGAGGCCGGGGCGCTCGATCCGCTGCCCCGCCCGATGGACCGGGCCGTCCTGTGAGTTCCCGCGCCGGGGAGACCTTCGCCGTGGCCCGCGCGCTGGCCGACATCGAGGAGCTGCTGGCCGGCCCCGTACCGGCGACCGGGCCCACCGCGGCCGAGGGAGATCCGGAGACGGGGGAGTGGACCGCGACCGGCGGCGAGGGCTTCCGCGTCATCCCGCTGTGGGAGGGCGACTCGCTGACCGGGGTGTACGCCCCCGAGTGGAACGACGCCGCGGACGCGGCCGAGGCCCATCTCGCCGCCCTCGTCGGGGAACTGGACCGCAGATGGGGCCCGCACCGTGCGGTGCCGCTGCACCTGCCGATGCTGCGCCGACAGGCGGGTTCCCCCGTCGAGCCGCTGTTCGACGCACTGTTCGGCAAGGATCTCTACGGCGATCTGTCCGTCTGGGGCCCGGTCGGCGGTACGGACCGCTGGGTCGGCGTAAGCGTGGGGCACAGCGACGGCGACGCGCCGCTGGTGCTGGCGGCCCTCGTCAGCACCCGGCCGGTCACCGCGCCGGACGAGCGCTGAGGGCCGCCCCGACGGACTCGGCGCGTGGTCAGAGCCGGGCGCCCTTGAGCGCCATGTGCAGCAGCAGCCGGTCCTCGCCGTCGTTCAGATCGAGGCCGGTGAGCTGCTGGACCCGGGAGAGCCGGTAGTAGAGCGTCTGACGGTGGACGCCGAGCGCGGCGGCCGTCCGGGACGCCTGGCCCGCGCAGTCGAGGAACATCTCGGCGGTGCGGGCCAGATCCTTGTGCGGCGGGGTGAGCAGGGCGCGCACCGCCGCGTCCGCGGCCGCCTCGGCGGGGAGCGCGGTCAGCAGCCGGTACGGGCCGATCGCCGACCACTCGGCGACCGGGCCGAAGCGGGCCTCGGCCGCCGCCGCGCGGGCTGCGGCCGAGGCCTCGTGCCAGGCCGCCGCCAGCTCCGCGAGACCCCGGCGGGGCACCGCGACCCCGGCCGTGGTGCCCCGGCCCGCCGCGGAACGCAGCCGGTCCGCGGCGGTCAGCGCCGGGTCGAGGACATCGGTGGAGCGCAGCCGGACCAGTGCGGCCAGCGAGGCGGCCCCGGCGGCCCCCGGGGCCGGTACCGAGGTCAGTGCCGCCGCCGAGGGCACCGTACGGACCGACGGCGGATCGTCGGTCCACGGGGTCACGCACACCAGCGTGTGCAGCCCCTCCGCGTCCCGGCCCAGCGCCTCGTGCAGCGCGGCCACCGCCATGTCGCGCTGCCAGCCCCGCCCGGCGGTGAGGACCGCACCGAACTCCCGGGACAGGTCCGTGCCGGCCCGTGCCTCGTCGGAGAGCAGCCCCCCGATCCGGGCCGCCACCTCCATCGCCGCGTTCAGCTGCTCGTCGGTCGGCCCGGGGTCCGCGTCGAGCAGCCACACGTAACCGAGCACGACACCTCGATGGCGTACGGGCAGACAGATCCGGCCCCGGAACACCCCGGCCTCCGGGGCGGCCGGAATGCGGACCGGGCCGGTGGCGCGGGCGATGCCGAAGTCCTCGAACCAGGCGCGGACCGCGGGCGTGGAGCGCCTGGTCAGGATCGAGCGGGTGCGGACCGGATCCATCGCCGTGTCGTCGTCGCTGTCGTGGGCGCCGAAGGCGACCAGGCCGAAATCCCGGTTCTCCAGCGTCGCGGGGGCGCCGAGCAGCCCCGAGATCTCGTCGACCAGCTCCTGGTAATCGCCCTTCACCCGGCCATTCTCGCACCGCTTCAGACATATGTCTGAGAACCCGGGAACGGATGCGTGACAGCTGTCGATGGCACACGATCGGAGGGATCCTTAGATTTCACGGTGGTTCTCCGTGCTGTACCGCTTTGTTCCCCCTCTGCCGGTACGGCCTTCGTTCGTACTTTCCGTGGAGGTGCCCCGTGCTGGGTCCCGTGATTCTCGCCGCGTCCCGCAGCGACAAGATGCGCCGTTTCATCTCGGCCGCACCTGGCACCAAGCAGGTCGTCGACCGGTTCATCGCCGGTGAGACCGTCGACCAGGTCGTCCCGATCATCGAGGACGCCGCCGACAAGGGCCTCGAAGTCACCCTCGACGTGGTGGGCGAGGACATCACCACCCCCGAGCAGGCCGCCGCCGCCCGCGACGCGTACCTCGAACTGGTCGACCGCCTCAAGGACCTCGGCCTGGGCACCAAGGCCGAGATGTCCATCAAGCTCTCCATGTTCGGCCAAGCGCTGGACGGCGGCCACGAGCTGGCCCTCGCCAACGTCCGCCCGGTCGTCGAGGCCGCCGCCGCGATCGGCACCACGGTCACGCTGGACGCCGAGGACCACACCACCCTCGACTCGATGTTCGCCATCCACGAGGAGCTGCGGAAGGACTTCCCGCAGACCGGCTGTGTGATCCAGGCGTACCTGTTCCGCACCGAGGACGACGCCCGTCGCCTGGCCGCCGCCGGCAGCCGCGTCCGCATCGTGAAGGGCGCCTACAAGGAGCCCGCCTCCGTCGCTTACCAGGACAAGGCCGAGATCGACAAGGCGTACGTCCGGATCCTGAAGACCCTGATGGAGGGCGAGGGCTACCCGATGATCGGGTCGCACGACCCGCGTCTGATCGCCATCGCCCAGGAACTGGCCCGCAAGGCGGGGCGCAAACTGGACGAGTACGAGTTCCAGATGCTGTACGGCATCCGCAGCGACGAGCACATCCGGCTCGCGGCCGAGGGCCACCGGATGCGCGTCTACACGGCGTACGGCACCGACTGGTACGGATACTTCATGCGCCGCCTCGCGGAGAAGCCGGCGAACCTGTTGTTCTTCGGCCGCTCCATCCTCACCAAGGGCTGACCTGCCCGGCTGACCCTCACCCCCTGACACAAGGAGACAAGGCACTCATGGACGCTGTCACCCAGGTCCCCGCGCCGGTCAACGAGCCGGTCCACTCCTACGCCCCGGGCTCCCCCGAGCGTGCCCGCCTGGAGGCGAAGCTCAAGGAGCTCAGCCAGAACCCGATCGACCTTCCGATGACCATCGGCGGCGAGAAGCGGATGGGCGGCGGCGAGCGCTTCGACGTCGTGCAGCCGCACAACCACAAGGCCGTCATCGGTACGTTCGCGCACGCCACGCAGCAGGACGCGCAGGACGCGATCGACGCCGCGCTCGCCGCCGCCCCGGCCTGGCGCGCGATGTCCTTCGACGACCGCGCCGCGATCATCCTGCGCGCCGCCGAGCTGCTGTCCGGCCCGTGGCGCGAGACGCTGGCCGCGTCCACGATGCTCGGCCAGTCCAAGACCGCCCAGCAGGCCGAGATCGACACCCCCTGTGAGCTCGTCGACTTCTGGCGCTTCAACGTGCACTACGCGCGCCAGATCCTGGCCGAGCAGCCCCCGGCCAACTCGCCGGGCGTGTGGAACCGCATGGACCACCGCCCGCTGGAGGGCTTCGTCTACGCGATCACGCCGTTCAACTTCACGGCCATCGCGGGCAACCTGCCCACCGCCCCCGCCCTCATGGGCAACGTCGTGGTGTGGAAGCCGTCCCCGACGCAGACCCACTCCGCCGTGCTGCTCATGCAGCTCCTGGAAGAGGCCGGTCTGCCCAAGGGTGTCATCAACCTGGTGACGGGCCACGGCATCCCCGTCTCCGAGGTGGCCCTGAACCACCGCGACCTGGCCGGTATCCACTTCACCGGCTCGACCCCCACCTTCCAGCACCTGTGGAAGACGGTCGGCAACAACATCGCCAACTACCGCGCCTACCCGCGGCTCGTCGGCGAGACCGGCGGCAAGGACTTCGTCGTCGCCCACCCGTCTGCCGACCACGCCGTCCTGAAGACCGCGCTGACCCGTGGCTCCTTCGAGTTCCAGGGCCAGAAGTGCTCGGCGTCCTCCCGTGCGTACATCCCGGCCTCCATCTGGAACTCCGGTTTCAAGGAGAAGTTCGCGGCCGAGGTCGACTCCATCACCATGGGTGACGTCACCGACCTGTCGAACTTCATCGGTGCCGTCATCGACGAGCGCTCGTTCGCCAAGAACAAGGCCGCGATCGACCGCGCCGAGGCCGACCCGTCCTGCACGATCATCGCGGGCGGCACGTACGACGACTCGGTGGGCTACTTCGTCCGCCCGACCGTCATCGAGTGCGCGGACCCGGCCAACGAGGTCTTCACGACCGAGTACTTCGGCCCGATCCTCGCCGTGCACGTCTACGAGGACGACGCGTACGACGCGATGCTGGAGCAGATGGAGTCGGTCTCCGACTACGCGCTGACCGGTTCCGTCATCGCGGGCGACCGCGCCGCGGCCGCGTACACGATGGAGAAGCTGCGGTACGCCGCGGGCAACTTCTACATCAACGACAAGTCGACCGGTGCCGTCGTCGGCCAGCAGCCCTTCGGCGGTGGCCGTTCCTCGGGTACGAACGACAAGGCGGGCGCTCCGCAGAACCTCCAGCGCTGGACCCTGACCCGGGCCATCAAGGAGACGCTGGTCCCGCCGACCGACTACACCTACCCCCACCAGGGCTGACCCCCTCCGGGGCGCCGCACACCCCCCGGCGCCCCGCCACGATTCCCGCCTCCCGCCCGGTTCCCCTGCCGGCCGGGAGGCGGTTTCCATTTCCGGGCCCGGCCGGCGCGCCGGACCAGCGGGTCCGGATCTCCACGAGCACCTGGTCGAGCGACTTCCGTACCGACCGGCGCACGTGGCCGGTCGGTGTCGAGCGGACGGCCCGTGGTGCGGGGCTGCCCACGGGCCCGCCCCTCCGGTGCGGTGACCGGGGCGCACGGTGTCAGCCGGGGAGTGCCAGGCGGAAGGTGGTGTGTCCCGGGCGGCTGGTGACGGTAACCGTTCCGCCGTGCGCGGTGATGACGGCGTGGACGATGGCGAGGCCGAGACCGGTGCTTCCGGTACTGCGGGAGCGGGCGTGGTCGGCGCGGACGAAGCGCCCGAAGACCTCTGGCTGGAGCTCTTCGGGGATGCCTGGCCCGTTGTCGCCCACGCCCACGGTGACGCCGGCCTGATCGGCGGTGAGGGTGATGGTCACCTCGGTGCCGGGCGGGGTGTGGGTACGGGCATTGGCGAGGAGGTTGCCGATGGCCTGCTGGA
Organism: Streptomyces sp. NPDC058092; assembly: GCF_042884935.1. Taxonomy (NCBI): domain Bacteria; kingdom Bacillati; phylum Actinomycetota; class Actinomycetes; order Kitasatosporales; family Streptomycetaceae; genus Streptomyces; species Streptomyces sp. NPDC058092. The sequence continues at coordinate 180,678 of NZ_JBHVSY010000010.1, read as the reverse complement.
GCCGGTGGGCGTCGCCGGTGACGGTGACCGGGATTTCGGGGAGGTCGAGGAGCCAGCGGTGGCCGGGGCCGGCGGCGCGTGCGTCGTCCGTCGCGTCCAGGATCAGCAGGGTCAGATCGACCGCCTCGTGTCCGAGAGGGCGCCCGGCGTCCAGGCGGGCGAGGAGGAGCAGGTCGTCGACCAGGCAGGTCATGCGCTGTGATTCGCCGTCGATGCGTTCCAGGGCGTGACGGACCGCGCCGGGAACGGGGCCTTCGTGGCGCAGGGCGAGTTCGGCGTGGCCCCGGATGTTGGCGACAGGGGTGCGCAGTTCGTGGCTGGCGTCGGCGGCGAAGTGCCGGAGCCGTTCCTCGCCGGCCTGGCGCCGGGTGAGAGCGTTTTCGATGTGGCCGAGCATGTGGTTGAGGGCGGTGCCGACCTGGCCGACCTCGGTGCGGGGGTCGGTGTCGGGAAGCGGCCCCGGCATGGCGACCTCGCCGCTCGCGAGCGGCAGCCCGGCTACCTCCGCGGCCCGGGCGGTGACCCGCTGGAGCGGGCGCAGGGAGATCCGCACCCACAGGGCCCCGGCGATGCCGGTGACCGCGAGGGCAGCGCCGAACAGCGCGGCTTCGACCGCTTCGAGGCGGTGAACGGTCTCTTCCACCGGGTGCAGGGGCAGCCCGGTGATCAGGGTGTCCTGGTCGTCGCCCCGGACGGCCGCGACGCGGTAGACCCCCAGAGCGGAGAGGCGGATGCCGTGTCCGTGTCCGTCGGCGGGGATCCCCGCCAGGGCGCGGCGGTCCCCGGGGGTGAGGGGGAGGGGGCGGTCGGTCGCGTCGTCGACGACGGCGGCCTGGGTGACGGAGCCGTTCCGGAGGCGGGCGCCGAAGGTCGATTCGGCCTGGCCCCGGGTGTCGGGGCGATTGTCGGCGTCGGGCCTGGCCTCGTGTTCCAGGCTGGCGGCGAACCGGCCGCCGGAGGCGGAGAGCTGCTCGTCCAGGCGCCCCACCAGGAAGCCTCGCAGGGCGAGGGCGGTGGTGATGCCGACGGCGAGGCAGGCGAGGGCGAGCAGGGTGACGAGTCCGGCGGTGAGCTGGCCGCGCAGGGTGCGGGGTGGTGGGCGTCTCATGGGGAATCCGGCTTGAGGACGTAGCCGACGCCGCGCACGGTGTGGATCATCGGGGTGCGTCCCGCGTCGATCTTCTTGCGCAGGTAGCTGATGTAGAGCTCGACGACGTGGGCGCGGCCGCCGAAGTCGTAGGCCCAGACCCGGTCGAGGATCTGGCCCTTGGACAGGACTCTGCGCGGGTTGCGCATGAGGAAGCGCAGGAGTTCGAACTCGGTCCGGGACAGGTCGACGGTGGCCCCGCCGCGGCTGACCTCCCTGGCTTCCTCGTCCATGGTGAGGTTCCCGACGGTGAGCCGGTGTGCCCCCGGCTCGGCGGTCATGCCGGCCCGCCGGAGCAGCCCACGCAGCCGGGCCAGGACTTCTTCCAGGCTGTAGGGCTTGGTGACGTAGTCGTCGCCGCCGGCGGTGATGCCGGCGATGCGGTCCTCGACCGCGTCGCGGGCGGTCAGGAACAGCACGCACACGCTGGGTGCCTCGCGTCTGAGGGCGCGCAGGATCTGCAGGCCGTCGAGGTCGGGCAGCATCCAGTCCAGGACCACCGCGTCGGGCCGGAAATCACGGGCGGTCACGAGCGCGGTCGCGCCGTCGGCCGCGGTGCGGACCTGCCAGCCCTCGCTGGTCATGACTCCGGCCAGGACGTCGGTGACGTCGGGTTCGTCGTCGACGACGAGGACTCGAACGGATCCTCCGCCGGGGCGGTGCAGAAGTGATGTCGTGCGCGGCTCGTCCATGTTCTTCCAGCATCCCCCGGCGTGGGCCGTAGCGGAGCGGGCGGCGTCTGTGAGTTTCCTCCGAGTCGGCGCCGAGGGTGGCCGGCGGGGCGGTTTCAGAAGGTACGCAGAGGTTGGGCTGTGAGGCTGGCCGCCCATCGACGGAGCGAGTCCTGTCCGGAGGAGCCCATGACCACCACGTTCACCAGCACCACGTACGAGAGCCGCGGGACGCGCCACCGGCGTCCGCGCCGCAGCTCTGTGCCGTTCCTGGCGCCGCTGGTGATCTGGACCGGTGCCGCGGGGGTGCCGGCCCTGTGGTGGAGCGACACGACTGCGGTGGTCGGCCCGGCGGGCTGGCTGACCGGGGCGGGGCGCATCACGGGACTGCTGGCCGGGTATGCCTGCGCGGTGCTGCTGGCCCTGATGGCCCGCATCCCGCTCCTGGACCACACCGTCGGAACCGACCGGCTCGCCCGCTGGCACGCCCTGGGCGGCCGCTGCACCATCTCCCTGGCCCTCGCCCACACCCTGCTGATCATCTGGGGCTACTCACTGACCTCCCACACGAACGTGGTCGGCCAGACCTCCACGCTCGTCCTGCACTACCCCGACCTCCTCAAAGGCACGGCCGGCTTCCTGCTGTTCCTGGCCACCGGAGTCCTCTCGGCCCGCGCGGCCCGCCGGAAGCTGAGTTACGAGACCTGGCATTACCTGCACTTTGCCACCTACCTGGCCGTCTTCCTCATCTTCGGACACCAACTCTCCAATGGAGCCGACTTCGTCGGCAACCGCCTCGCCCGGATCGCCTGGTACACGCTGTTCCTCGGCGTCGCCGCGCTGGTCGCCTGGTACCGGTTCGCCGTGCCGCTGCGGTGCGGACTGCGCCACCGTCTGCGCGTGAGCGCCGTGCGCCCCGAGGCACCGGGCGTGGTCTCCGTCCACCTCACCGGTGAACATCTCGACGAGCTGGGGGGCGAGCCGGGGCAGTTCCTGCGCTGGCGCTTCATGGCCCGCGGTCTGTGGTGGACGGCCAATCCGTACTCCCTCTCCGCCCCCGCAGACCCCCGTCATCTGCGCATCACGGTGAAGACCGCCGGTGGCCACAGCGCCGCCCTCGCCCGCCTGGTGCCCGGCACCCGGGTGTGGGCAGAGGGACCGTACGGCGGCTTCACCGCGAACCGCCGCACCTCTCCCAAGGTCCTGCTCCTGGCCGGCGGCGTCGGCATCACCCCCCTGCGCACGCTCTTCGAGACGCTGCCGGGACAGGTGACCCTCGTCTACCGGGCCCGCCGTACCGACGACCTCGCCCTGCGCGGTGAAATCGACGCGATAGCCGCCCACCGGCGGGCCACCGTGCACTACGTCGTCGACGAACCGGCCGACTACTCCTCGCCCCTCACCGCCCGGGGCCTGACCGCGCTGGTGCCGGATCTCGCCACGCACGACGTCTACCTCTGCGGTCCGCCCGGCATGACACAGGCCGCGATCCAGGCCCTGCGCGATGCCGGTGTCCCGGCACGAAGCATCCACCACGAGTCGTTCGCGTTCTGAGGAGAACCGCCATGCGCCGAGCCGTCCTCGCCACCACCGGGATCAGCGCCCTCGTCGTCGCGCTGCTCGCCCTCAAACCGCACCAGTTCCCGGCCCTCGCCGGGGTGGTCCCCCGTTCCCCGACGGACTCCTCCTCCCCGCACACCCCCGCAGGCACCTCGTCGCGCGCATCCACCGGCACCGGCACATTCACCGGCGATGCCGTCGACACTCAATACGGGACCGTGCAGGTCGCCGCCACCCTCTCCAAGGGAAAGATCACTGCCGTCAAGGTTCTCCAGGCCCCGGACCAGAACGGCCGCGACCAGCAGCTCGCCTCCTACGCGCTGCCCCGTCTCACCCAGGAGGCGATCGGCGCCCAGAGCGCGCACATCGACGCCGTATCCGGCGCCAGCTACACCAGCCAGGGCTACATCCAGTCCCTGCAGAGCGCCCTGGACCGGGCTCATGCCTGACACCGCACGCGGACTGCGCCACGTCGAACACGTCATGGGCACCGTCTTCTCCTTCGACATCCGCGACAAGCCCACCCCGGCCATCCACCACGCCCTCGCCGAGGCCGTGCGTCGACTTCACCGGGTCGACGCCGTGTTCTCCACCTACCGGCCCGACAGCCACATCAGCCGCCTCGACCGCGGCGAGATCCACCTGGACGACTGCCCTCCCGAAGTCCACGAAGTACTGTCCCTCTGCGCGCAGGCCGGCCACGTCACCAACGGCTGGTTCAGCATCGCCCCGGCCGGTGTCCTGGACCCCTCGGGACTCGTCAAGGGCTGGGCGACCGAAGCCGCATCCCAACTGCTTTACGAAGCCGGCGCGCACCACACCTGCGTCAACGGCGGAGGCGACCTCCAACTCGGCGGCCGGGCAACCCCCGGCACCCCCTGGCGCATCGGCATCACCCACCCCCTGCGCCCCGGGGAACTGGCCACCGTCATCACCGCCCGCCATGACCTGGCCGTCGCCACCTCGGGCACCGCCGAACGCGGCGCCCACATCCTCGACCCGCGCAGCGGCACACCCACCACCGCGTTCGCCTCCCTCACCGTCATCGGGCCCCGGCTGACCATGACCGACGCCTACACGACCGCGGCGTTCGCCAGGGGCGAGGACGCACAGGACTGGCTGGAAGCACTGGACGGCTACGAGGCGTTCGCCGTCCTGCCCGACGGCCGGACGTGGCAGACGTCAGGATTCAGCCGATATGGATCATGAGGCAGGACATGGATTCATTCCCGTCCGCAGGGAACGGGCGTCTCCCCGTCACGGCCGCGGCCTGCCCACCGACAGGCACCTGCTGCGACGCGCCTCCGGCCGAGGGGCCGTCCACCGCCAGGCTCGGGACCGGGAACCGAGGGCGGGAGGTCGTAAACCTCCGTCTCAGATAGTAGGAAGTCCGAGTAATTGTGGAGACAGACCGGCCGAGCTGTCCTAGCTTTGTAGAAGCCGAACGTCTCGCTAGATCCAGCGACTGGCGGTCGTGAGTGCGCGCCCCCGTGCAGGCAACCCCTGCGGCGCCCGCTCCCCGCCCCTTCCGGCGCCTCGAAATCCCGATCTCGAAATCACGTTTACGATTTTTCGATCTCGAAATCCTCGCGATCTCAAGGAGTCGATCCACCATGGCCGAGACGACTGTCCGCCGCGTCCGTCACACCCACCGCCCGACCGAGTCGGAGCGCCGCAATGCCGCCGCCGCCCTGCAGCGGGCCCTCGACCGCAGGGACAACGGCGGCTCCACGGGCCACTGAGACCAGCTGCTGGGACGAGCCGCCGAGGCCGGCCGCCCGGGTCTCGCCAGGGGCGGCCGGCCTCGGCGGGAGCCCGGCGGGCGCCGCCCGGTCGGCGCTCAGCCGCGGCTGATCTCGAAGTCCATGGAGCAGAACATCCACCCGCCGTCCGACGCCGTCCCACCGAATAGGTGAACGGTGCACGTACAGCTCACCATGTGTCCGGATAGTGGACGTGACGTGTCATGAGGTGGGACGCGCAGTAAGGTGCGGGCATGTCTCGCAGCATCAATCTCGCAGTGATCCCCGGTGACGGTATCGGCCAGGAGGTCGTGGCCCAGGGCCTCAAGGTCCTCAACGCTGTTCTCCCGCAGGATGTGAAGCTGGAGACCAAGGAGTACGACCTCGGCGCCCGGCGCTGGCACCGTACCGGCGAAACCCTCCCGGACGCGGAGCTGGCGGCCCTCAAGGGCCACGACGCCATCCTGCTCGGCGCGATCGGTGACCCCTCCGTGCCGTCCGGCGTCCTGGAGCGCGGGCTCCTGCTGAAGCTGCGGTTCGCCTTCGACCACTTCATCAACCTGCGGCCGTCGAAGCTGTTCCCGAACACCGCGACGCCGCTGGCCGGCCGCCCGGACATCGACTTCGTCGTCGTCCGTGAGGGAACCGAGGGCCCGTACACCGGCAACGGCGGTTCGCTGCGCACCGGTACGCCCGCCGAGGTCGCCACCGAGGTCAGCGTCAACACCGCGTACGGTGTCGAGCGCGTCGTCCGTGACGCCTTCGAGCGGGCCGACGCCCGCCCCCGCAAGAAGCTGACGCTGGTTCACAAGAACAACGTCCTTGTGTACGCGGGCCACTTGTGGAAGAACACGTTCGACAAGGTCGCGACCGAGTACCCCGAGGTCACCACCGACTATCTGCACGTCGACGCCGCGACGATCTTCTTCGTCACCCAGCCGGAGCGCTTCGACGTCATCGTCACCGACAACCTCTTCGGTGACATCCTCACCGACCTCGCCGCTGCCGTGACCGGCGGCATCGGCCTGGCCGCGTCCGGCAACATCAACCCGACGGGCACCTTCCCGTCGATGTTCGAGCCGGTCCACGGCTCTGCCCCCGACATCGCGGGACAGGGCAAGGCCGACCCGACCGCCACGATCCTCTCCGTCGCCCTTCTGCTGCGCCACCTCGGCTACGAGGCCCAGGCCGTGCGCATCGAGGACGCCGTCTCCGCCGACCTCGCGGAGCGCACCGGAGTGACGATCCGTACGACCGATCAGATCGGCGACGCGCTCGCGGTACGCGTAGCGAGCTGACCCGACGACTCCAATTTTCGAAGCCGCCGGGTCGCAACCGCACCCGGCGGCTTCTCCTATGCGGTCCCGGGTGCCACCATCGACCACTGGACCGCATTCGCGTCATTTCGTGCACGGCCACCCGGGAGCGATAATCGAACGGGGCCGTCGCTCGCGGTTTGGACCGACCGGCACATGGAGGGTGGGAGAAGGAGCGGGATCTGGTGCGTGCAGCTGCAAGGCGGAGGATTGAGGCATGGCGGAGCCATGGCGATTGACGACAACGCCGCAGATGTGCGCACCAGACCCCGCGACGCCACCCTCCATGTGTCGGCCGGTCCAAGGCTCGGACGTCCTAGCACCTGCCCGACAGGAGCGGCGTGAGCGCGGTCCAACACACACAACCGGTGAAGGACACGCACACATGACGACGCCCACGATCGAGCTCAAGCCCTCCTCGAACCCGCTGTCCGACGCGGAGCGCGAGGCGATCCTGGTCAAGCCCGGATTCGGCCGCTACTTCACCGATCACATGGTGACGATCCGGTGGACCGAGGGCCGCGGCTGGCACGACGGCCAGCTCGTCCCCTACGGCCCGCTCTCCCTCGACCCCGCGACCACCGTCCTGCACTATGCGCAGGAGATCTTCGAGGGCCTCAAGGCCTACCGCCGCCCCGACGGCAGCGTCGCCACGTTCCGCCCGGAGGCGAACGCCAAGCGTTTCCAGGCCTCGGCGCACCGGCTGGCCATGCCGGAACTGCCCGTCGAGACGTTCATCGAGGCGTGCGACGTGCTGGTCCAGCAGGACAAGGCATGGGTTCCGGCGCACGGCGGCGAGGAGTCGCTCTACCTGCGTCCGTTCATGGTCGCCACCGAGGTCGGCCTCGGCGTGAAGCCCGCCAATGAGTACCTCTTCATCGTCATCGCCTCGCCCGCCGGCGCCTACTTCCCCGGTGGCGTCAAGCCGGTCTCCATCTGGCTCTCCGAGAACCGCGTCCGCGCCGTCCCCGGCGGCATGGGCGACGCCAAGACCGGCGGCAACTACGCCGCGTCCCTCCTCGCCCAGGCCGAGGCCGCGGCGAAGGGCTGCGACCAGGTCGCCTACCTCGACGCGGTCGAGCACAAGTGGGTCGAGGAGCTCGGCGGGATGAACCTGTACTTCGTGTACGGGAACAAGATCGTCACCCCGGCCCTGACCGGCTCCCTGCTCGCCGGTGTCACCCGTGACTCGCTGCTCAAGGTCGCCCGCGACCTCGGCTACGAGTCCGAGGAGGGCCGCGTCTCCATCGACCAGTGGCGCGCCGACACCGAGAACGGCAGCCTCACCGAGGTCTTCGCCTGCGGCACCGCCGCCGTCATCACCCCCGTCGGCACCGTGAAGTCCGCGGGCGGCGAGTGGACCCAGAGCGACGGCGCGCCCGGCGAGGTCACGCTGAAGCTGCGTGAACGCCTGCTGGACATCCAGCGCGGCGTCGCCGAGGACACCCACGGCTGGATGCACCCGCTCGGCTAGCCGACCCCGTCCGTCGTACGCGCGAAGGCCGCGCCCGGTTCCCGCCGGGTGCGGCCTTCGTCGTGTGCCCGGGCCGGTCGGCTCGTTGGAGCGCCGCTCAAAAGTGACGCAGTCGAGCTTCCGCTTTCCGCCGATCCACGGTTAGAGTGCTGCTCTAAACAGGAGGTGTGCGGGCGTGCGACTGACCCCGACGGAACGTGACCGGCTGCTGCTCTTCGGGGCCGCCGAACTGGCCCGGGCCCGTCGCGCCCGGGGGCTGAAGCTCAATGTCCCCGAGGCGACCGCGCTGATCGCGGACACGGTCTGCGAGGCCGCCCGCGACGGGCGCAGGCTCGCCGAGGCCATCGCGGCCGCCCGGTCCGTGCTCGGCCCCGACGATGTGCTGCCCGGGGTCGCCGATGTCGTCACCGAGGTCCACGTGGAGGCCGTCTTCGACGACGGTTCGCGGCTCGCCGTCGTCTCCCGGCCGCTGGGCGGCGGGCTCGGCGACGACGCGCCCGGGGCGGTCGTCCCCGGCCCGGCCACGCCCGAACCGGAGCCGACGGTGCGGCTGACCGTCCGTAACACCGCGACCGTGCCGGTCTCCGTCACCTCGCACTTCCACTTCTTCGAGGCCAACCCGCGGCTCGACTTCGACCGGGCGGCCGCGTACGGGATGCGGCTGTGCGTCCCCGCCGGGTCCTCCGTCCGCTTCGGGCCGGGGGAGTCCGTGGACGTGGGGCTGGTGCCGATCGGTGGTGACCGGATCGCCATCGGGTTCGCCGGTCTGGTCGACGGGCCGCTCGACGCGCCCGGCGCGCGCGAAGAGGCCCTGCGGCGCGCGGCGGCCTGCGGATATCTGGGAGCCGAACGATGAGCATCGATCCGTACGACTACGCCTCCGTGCACGGCCCGCGCGCCGGGGACCGGGTCAGGCTCGGCGACTCCGGGCTGACCGTCCGCGTCGAGTCGGACGCACAGCGGTACGGCGAGGAGTTCCTCGCCGGATTCGGCAAGACCGCCCGCGACGGGCTGCACCTCAAGGCCGCGGCCGTCCGGGACACCTGCGATGTCGTCATCAGCAATGTGCTGGTCATCGACGCTGTGCAGGGCATCCGCAAGGTGTCGATCGGCATCCGCGAGGGCCGGATCGCGGCGATCGGGCGGGCCGGCAACCCGGACACCCTCGATGGCGTCGACGTCGTCGTCGGCACGGGCACCACGATCGTCTCCGGCGAGGGCATGATCGCGACGGCGGGCGCCGTCGACACCCACGTCCATCTGCTCTCGCCGCGGATCATGGAGGCCTCGCTCGCCTCCGGCGTCACCACGATCATCGGCCAGGAATTCGGCCCGGTCTGGGGCGTCGGCGTCAACTCGCCCTGGGCGCTGCGTCACGCCTTCAACGCCTTCGACGCCTGGCCGGTCAACATCGGCTTCCTGGGGCGGGGTTCGTCCTCCCACCAGGCCCCGCTGGTCGAGGCGCTCGCGGAGGGCGGGGCCTGCGGCTTCAAGGTCCACGAGGACATGGGCGCCCACACCCGCGCCCTGGACACCGCCCTGCGCGTCGCCGAGGAGCACGACGTCCAGGTCGCCCTGCACAGCGACGGGCTGAACGAGTGCCTGTCGGTCGAGGACACCCTGCGCGTCCTCGAAGGCCGCACGATCCACGCCTTCCACATCGAGGGCTGCGGCGGCGGACACGTCCCCAACGTCCTGAAGATGGCGGGCGTCGAGAACGTCATCGGCTCGTCCACCAACCCGACGCTGCCCTTCGGCCGGGACGCCGTCGCCGAGCACTACGGGATGATCGTCTCCGTACACGACCTCAAGACGGACCTGCCGGGCGACGCCGCCATGGCCCGCGACCGCATCCGCGCCGCAACGATGGGCGCCGAGGACGTCCTGCACGACCTGGGTGCCATCGGCATCACCTCGTCCGACGCGCAGGGCATGGGACGCGCCGGGGAGACAGTGCGCCGTACCTTCGCGATGGCCGGGAAGATGAAGGCCGAGCTCGGCCCGATGGACGGCGACGGACCCGCGGACGACAACGCCCGGGTGCTGCGCTACATCGCCAAGCTCACCATCAACCCCGCCATCGCGCACGGTCTCGCGCACGAGATCGGCTCCATCGAGACCGGCAAGCTCGCCGACATCGTGCTGTGGCGGCCCGAGTTCTTCGGCGCGAAACCGCAGCTCGTACTGAAGTCCGGCTTCCCGGCGTACGGGGTCACGGGCGACCCGAACGCCGCCACCGACACCTGCGAACCCCTGGTCCTCGGGCCGCAGTTCGGGGCGTACGGAGCCACCGCGGCCGATCTCTCCGTGGCCTTCGTCTCGCAGGCGGCGACTCAGCTCGGCGCGGACCTGATGCCCACGCGCCGGCGCCGCGTCGGGGTGCGCGGCACCCGCGGCATCGGCCCCGGCGACCTCGTCCACAACTCCCGTACCGGAGAAGTCGCCGTGGACGCCCGCAGCGGCCTGGTCACCCTGGACGGCGACCCGTTGCGCTCCGAGCCCGCCGACTCCGTCTCCCTCAACCGCCTCTACTTCCTGTAAGGACCCAGCCGTGACCTTCCACATGCCGCCCGAGTGGGCCCCGCACGAACGCACCTGGATGGCCTGGCCCGGCCCCAACCCCACCTTCGACACCGACGTCGAACTGGACGAGGCCCGCAGCGCCTGGGCCACCGTCGCCCGCGCCGTCCGCCGCTTCGAACCCGTCACGATGGTTGTCGGACCCGGCCAGGAGGACGGTGCCCGCGCCCTCCTGGGCCCGGACATCGAGCTGGCCGTCCGCCCGCTCGACGACGCCTGGATGCGCGACATCGGCCCCACCTTCGTCACCGACGGACGCCAACTGGCCGCCGTCGACTGGACGTTCAACGGCTGGGGAGCCCAGAGCTGGGCCCGCTGGGAGCACGACCAGCACATCGCCCGCTCCGTGGCCGAACTCGCCGCCGTCCCCGCGCACGGCTCCGCCCTCGTCAACGAGGGTGGCGCCATCCACGTCGACGGCGAAGGCACCGTCCTGCTCACCGAGACCGTCCAGCTCGGCGAGGAACGCAATCCCGACTGGACCCGCGAGCAGGTCGAGGCCGAGATCCACGCCCGGCTCGGCACCGAGAAGGCCATCTGGCTGCCCCGCGGACTGGCCGGCGACTACGGCACGTACGGCACCCTCGGCCATGTCGACATCGTCGCCGCCTTCGCCCGGCCCGGCACCGTCGTCGCCCATGTCCAGCCGGACCCGGCGCACCCCGACCACGAGATCACCCGCGAGACGGTCCGCGTCCTGCGCGCCGCCACCGACGCCAGGGGCCGCTCCCTGAACGTCGTGGAGGTCCCCGCGCCCACCGTGCTGAAGGCCGACGGCGAGTGGGTCGACTACTCCTACATCAACCACTACCTCTGCAACGGCGGCGTGATCCTCTGCGCCTTCGACGACCCGCGCGACAAGGAAGCAGCGGCGATCTTCGGCGACCTGTTCCCGGACCGTACGGTGACCCTCGTCGACGCCCGTACGATCTTTGCCGGCGGTGGAGGCATCCACTGCATCACCCAGCAGCAGCCGAAGGTCTGAACCGTGCCCCCCGCTCCACGCCGACGCAACACCGCCCCGCCCCGCGAGGAGCTGCTGGCCGCCGCCATGGCCACCATCGCCGAACGGGGCCTCGACGGCCTCACCATGGCCGGGCTCGGCCGCGAGGTCGGCATGAGCAGCGGACACCTCCTCTACTACTTCCGCACCAAGGACGAGCTGCTGCTCCAGACCCTGGAGTGGAGCGAGGAGAGGCTCGGCGCGGAGCGGCGCACCCTGCTGTCCGGTCGGGCCACGGTCCGCGAACGGCTCGACGCGTACATCGATCTGTACCTCCCCGACGGCCCCTGCGATCCGCACTGGACGCTCTGGCTGGAGGTCTGGAACCGCTCGCGGAACGCGGACGACGACGCACGCGCCCGGCAGGCCGCGATCGAGGGCGCCTGGCACCGCGACCTCGTGGCGCTGCTGGCGGAGGGCGCCTCGCGCGGCGAGTTCCGTACCGTCGACGCCGAACGGTTCGCGACCCGGCTGCGGGCCCTGCTCGACGGGTTCAGCGTCCACGTCGCCGTCGGTATCCCCGGCACGGGCCGCGAGCAAGTCCTCGCCCGGGTCAGGGAGTTCATCGACGACTCGCTCACCGCCCCGGAGCGGCCGGGAACGCCGTGAACCAAACGCACGTAAGTACGCGTGATCGTTGCCCGTTGCGCTCTTGTTGTGCTCCCGGCTGTTCGGGCACGGTGACGGACCATGGGACGAGAGCAGTGGAAGAAAATCTGGGTCGGCTCCGCCGGCAACATGGTCGAGTGGTTCGACTGGTTCGTGTACGCGACCTTCGCGGTCTACTTCGCGGACTCGTTCTTCCCTGAAGGCAACGAGACCGCCAACCTCATGAACACCATGGGGATCTTCGCCGTCGGCTTCTTCATGAGGCCCGTCGGAGGCTGGCTGCTCGGCCGGATCGGTGACCGCAGAGGCCGCAAGGCCGCACTCACCCTCACCGTCACCCTCATGTCGGCCTCCGCGATCCTCATCGCGGTCGCGCCGACGTACGACGTCGCGGGCTACGGCGGCGTCGCCGTCCTGCTGGTGGCCCGGCTCCTCCAGGGCCTCTCCGTCGGCGGCGAGTACGCCGCCAGTGCCACCTACCTGACCGAGGCCTCCGCACCCCACCGGCGCGGCTTCGCCTCCAGCTTCCAGTACGTGTCCATGACCGCCGGACAACTCGTCGGCCTCGGCCTCCAGATCGTCCTGCAGCGCAACATGTCCGACGCCGCCCTGCACAGCTGGGGCTGGCGCATCCCGTTCATCGTCGGCGCGCTCGGCGCCGCGATCGTCTTCTATCTGCGCCGCTCGATGCTGGAGACCGAGGTCTACGCGGAGTCCGGCGCGGCCGAGCAGGAGGACCGCGGCACCCTGAAGGCGCTGTGGCAGCACAAGCGCGAGGCGTTCCTCGTGATGGCGCTGACGATGGGCGGGACCGTCGCGTACTACACGTACACGACCTACCTCACCAAGTTCCTCTCCAGGAGCGCCGGCATGGAGAAGTCCACCGCCTCGCTCGTCAGCTTCTGCGCCCTGTTCGTCTTCATGTGCATCCAGCCGCTGGCCGGAATGCTTTCCGACCGGATCGGCCGCCGCCCGCTGCTGATCACCTTCGCTGTCGGCTCCACCTTCCTGACCGTGCCGATCATGACGATGCTCAAGCACGCCGGTACCTTCTGGCCCGCCTTCGGCCTGGCGCTCCTCGCCCTGGTCGTCGTCACCGGGTACACCTCGATCAACGCCTGTGTGAAGGCCGAACTCTTCCCGACCGGCATCCGCGCCCTGGGCGTCGCCCTCCCGTACGCCATCGCCAACGCGCTCTTCGGCGGCACCGCCGAATACGTGGCGCTCTGGTTCAAGAAGGCAGGCATCGAGTCCGGCTTCTACTGGTACGTGGCGGGGTGCGCCGCGGTCTCCCTGATCGTCTACCTGGCCATGCGCGAGACCCGCGACATCGATCTGGGCCGGGTCGGCGCCGGCAAGCCCGGACAGGAGCGCTCGGAGCCGTCCGGAGCGAGCACCGTCACGCCCGCATCCTGAGACGGCGCACGGCACGGAGGCGGCCCTGTGCAAGACTGCCTCCGTGCCCTCGTTCGTCATGATTATTGGCAACAGGCGCGCCGGTCCGCAGTGACCGTCCCGTACCACCTACGTGCGGCGCGGCCACCGTGCCCCAGACCCGCGCGCAGACCTCTCGCACCCGCGAGGGGTTTTTTCGTTTTCCGGCCCTCACCTCGGCCGGGACGAGGCGCGCGGGATGATGGGGGCAAGTGGAGCCAGATCGTCCGGATCCACTCATCCGACAGGAGTCAGACCAGCATGACCACCAAGGCCAAGGCCACCGACGACAGTTTCCACGTCTTCGACACCACGCTGCGCGACGGGGCCCAGCGTGAAGGCATCAACCTGACGGTCGCGGACAAGCTGACCATTGCCCGGCACCTGGACAACTTCGGCGTGGGCTTCATCGAGGGCGGCTGGCCCGGCGCCAACCCCCGCGACACCGAGTTCTTCGCGCGCGCCCAGCAGGAGATCGTGTTCGAGAACGCCCAGCTGGTCGCCTTCGGCGCGACCCGCCGGGCCGGTGGCAAGGCCGCCGAGGACCCCCAGGTCAAGGCGCTGCTGGAGTCCGGCGCCCCGGTGATCACGCTGGTCGCCAAGTCCCACGACCGCCATGTGGAACTCGCCCTGCGCACCACCCTCGAAGAGAACCTGGAGATGGTCCGCGACACCGTCTCCTTCCTGCGCGAGCAGGGCCGCCGGGTCTTCGTCGACTGCGAGCACTTCTTCGACGGCTACCGCGCCAACCCCGAGTACGCCAAGGCCGTCGTCCGCGCCGCCGCCGACGCCGGCGCCGACGTCGTCATCCTCTGCGACACCAACGGCGGCATGCTCCCCGCGCAGGTCACTGCCGTCGTCTCCACCGTGCTCGCCGACACCGGCGCCCGGCTCGGCATCCACGCCCAGGACGACACCGGTTGCGCCGTCGCCAACACCCTCGCCGCCGTCGACGCGGGCGCCACCCACGTCCAGTGCACCGCCAACGGCTACGGCGAACGGGTCGGCAACGCCAACCTCTTCCCCGTCGTCGCCGCCCTGGAACTCAAGTACGGCAAGACCGTCCTCCCCGACGGCGCGCTCGCCGACATGACCCGCGTCTCCCACGCGATCGCCGAGGTCGTCAATCTGACGCCTTCCACCCACCAGCCCTATGTGGGGGTTTCCGCCTTCGCCCACAAGGCCGGACTGCACGCCTCCGCGATCAAGGTCGACCCGGACCTGTACCAGCACATCGACCCCGCGCTGGTCGGCAACACCATGCGGATGCTGGTCTCCGACATGGCGGGCCGTGCCTCCATCGAGCTCAAGGGCAAGGAGCTCGGCATCGACCTCGGCGGCGACCGCGAACTCGTCGGCCGCGTCGTCGGACGCGTCAAGGAACGCGAACTCAAGGGCTACACGTACGAGGCCGCCGACGCCTCCTTCGAACTGCTGCTGCGCGCCGAGGCCGAGGGCCGGGCGCGCAGCTACTTCCGTACCGAGTCCTGGCGCGCCATCGTCGAGGACCGCCCCGACGGTACGCACGCCAACGAGGCGACCGTGAAGCTCTGGGCCAACGGCGAGCGCATCGTCGCCACCGCCGAGGGCAACGGCCCGGTCAACGCACTCGACCGGGCGCTGCGCGTCGCGCTGGAGCGGATCTACCCGCAGCTCGCCAAGCTGGAACTGGTCGACTACAAGGTCCGCATCCTCGAAGGCCGCACCGGCACCGAGTCCACCACCCGAGTCCTCATCACCACGGGCGACGGCACCGGCGACTGGGCGACGGTCGGCGTCGCGGAGAACGTCATCGCGGCGTCCTGGCAGGCGCTGGAGGACGCGTACACGTACGGGCTGCTGCGCGCCGGGGTCGAGCCCACGGAGTAACGCGGTCGCGGCCGGGCTTCGTCCTCGAGCGCCGGACAGGCGTGGAATCAGGTCTGTCCGACGGCCGAGGGCGGTGCCGGAACACGGCGGGAAACGCTGGGGCGGGTCGGCCCCGGTCCGACGCCGCCCGCGCGCAGGAGCCGGACGTCCGGTCGCACCGGCGACGGCCACTGCGGCTGACTCCTGACGGGAGAGAGCCGACCCAGGTGGATGACCGCGCAGGCGGCACCCACCTGGGTTAGCTTCGATATATGCGGAACAGGTTGTTCCCGACCGTGCTGGCCGGACTGCTGCTGATTCTGTCGGCGTTCGTGCTCGCCGTGGCACCCGCTGCCCCCGCCGCAGTCGGTGCATCGACCGTCAACGATGTCGCGCAGGCGCTGCGCAAGAGCCCGGTGTACGTCGACCCGGCCGCCGCCGCCCAGCTCTCCCCGGGCCAGGCGGCCGCCCTGACGAAGAAGATCAAGGACGCCGACAAGCCCGTGTTCGTGGCCGTACTCCCGCGGACCCCGGCGTTCCCCGAGCAGAACCTGCTCACCACCCTGCGCACGGACACCGGCATCACCGGCGTCTACGCGGTCCGCCTCGGCAACGGATTCAACGCCGGCGCCGACCCGCAGGTGATGTCCACCCGAGCGGTGAGGAACCTGACCGCCGCGGTCAGGACGCCCGGCACGGACACCGACGCCGCGACCCAGCTGAACGCCTTCGTGGACCGGGCCGTCGAACAGGCCCGGGGCAGCGCCCCCGCCTCCTGGGGCGGCTCCTCGGCGGGCAGCGGACCGTCGTCCGCAGTCGGACTGATCACGGTCGCCGCGATCCTGGTGCTGGGCGCCGGTACGGCGTACACGATCGTCCGGCGCAACCGGAAGCGCAAGGAGAACGAGGAGCGGGCCGCGCTCGACAAGCTCCGCCTCGTCGTGGACGAGGACATCACCGCGTACGGCGAAACCCTGGACCGGCTGGACTTCCACCCCGCCGAGCCGGGCGCCGACGACGCCATGCGCGCCGACTACGAGCGGGCACTCGACTCCTACGAAAGCGCGAAAACCCGCATGTCCCGGGCCCGTCACCCGTCCGACGTGCGCGGGGTCACCCAGGCCCTGGAGGACGGCCGCTTCTCCCTCGCGGTCCTGCAGGCCCGCCGCACGGGCGCCGAACCGCCCGTCCGCCGTCCGCCATGCTTCTTCGACCCGCGCCACGGTCCCTCGGTCGCCGACGCCCGGTGGTCCCCGGCCGGCGGCACGGCCCGGGAGGTCCCGGTCTGCGCGGCGGACGAGATCCGGCTGCGCGAGGGCGAGGAACCGCTGAGCCGCACCGTCGACACGGGCGACGGCCGCCGCCGCCCGTACTGGGAGGCGGGCCCGGCGTACGGTCCCTGGGCGGGCGGCTACTTCGGCGGCGGTCTGCTTCCCGGCCTGCTGGCCGGCACGGTGCTCGGCTCGATGCTGTCCTCCCCGGCGTACGCGGACGAGTACGGCGGGGGAGACTTCGGCTCCGGCGGTGACTGGAGCGGCGGCGACTTCTCCGGTTCCGACTTCGACTCGTCCGGCTTCGACGGCGGCGGCTTCGGCGGGGGAGGCGACCTCGGAGGCGGCGGCGGCTTCGACGGGGGCGGATTCTGAGCCGTCGATCAGCGAACTCTCGGGCAGGTGCGATTCATGCTAGACCTGAAGTTATGTCTGGTATCGGCCGATTCCGGGCGGGGCTGCGGCGCACCGTCCGGCGACCACATCGGCACGATGGGGGGCGCTCGGGCCAAGCTCCCCCTGCGCCGCCCGACCGGAAAATGACCCACTGCTCCCCGGGGAGCGAACTGCGCGCGCTGTTCAGCGTGCGCACCCTGGCGGGCCAGGTCTTCTGCCTCGTGCTCGCGCTCGTACTGCTGCTCGTCGCCGCCGCCGCGGTCGCGCTGGTGGTGCAGAGCCGCCGCGACAGCCTGCAGCAGGCCAAGCTGCGCACCCTGAGCGTGGCCCAGGCATTCGCCGACTCGCCGGGGATCGTGGAGGCGCTGGGCACCAAGGACCCCACGGCGATCCTGCAGCCACGCGCGGAGGAGACCCGCAAGGAGGCCCGTGTCGATTCCGTCGTCGTGATGAGCGTCCACGGCATCCGCTACACCCACCCCGACCCCGCGCTGATCGGCAAGCACGTCATCGGCCCGTACAAGGAGGCACTGACCGGTCACGGCTTCACCCGGACTTTCAGCGGCAGCCGGGGGCCCTCGATCACCTCGGTGGTGCCTGTCGACCGGCCCGACGGGAAGGTCGTCGGCGCGGTGTCCGTCGGGCTCACCGACAAGTCGGTGAACATGGTGGCCGACCGGTCCATCCCGCTCAGTGCCGCAGCGGCGGTGGTCGCCGCGGCGATCACCACGGGCGGCGCGGCGCTCGTGAGCAGACGCCTGCGCCGTCAGACACACGGCCTCGGACCCGCAGAGATGACCCGGATGTACGAGCACCACGACGCGGTGCTGCACGCGGTCCGCGAGGGCGTCCTCATCGTCGGGACCGACCACCGGCTGATGCTCGCCAACGACGAGGCCCGCAGACTCCTCGACCTTCCCCCGGACGCGGAGGGCCGCGCGGTCATGGACCTCGGGCTGCCTCCGGCCACCGCGGAGCTGCTCGCCTCCGGCCGGACCACCACCGACGAGGTGCTGCGCAGCGGCAACCGGCTGCTGTCCGTCAGCCTCCGCCCGACGGACACGCGCGGCGCACCGCAGAGCACCGTGGCGACCCTGCGGGACACCACCGAACTCAGCGCGATCACGGGACGGGCGGAACTTGTGCGCGAACGCCTGCTGCTCCTCTACGAGGCCGGTACCCGGATCGGTACCACCCTCGACGTGACCCGGACGGCCCAGGAGCTCGCGGATGTGGCGATCCCCGGATTCGCCGACGTCACCACCGTCGACCTCGCTCCCCCCACCGTCCCCGGGGAGAAACCGGCCACGGAGACCGGAAACTCACTGGACATGCGCCGTACCGCGATCGCCTCCACGGACCCGGACCAGCCCCTGTTCCCGGTCGGACGAGATGTCGGCTTCGTTCCCAACAGGACCGGGGCCATGCGCGTGAACATCGCGGAGGCCGGGCTGGGCATCGAAGTGATCACCGCGCTGGGCTGGCGGCGCTGGTCCACCGAGCGTGCCAGGGACATCCTGGACTACGGATTCCACTCGGTGATCTCCGTACCGCTGCACGCACGCGGTTTCATTCTGGGCCTGGTCAACTTCTGGCGCGCGGGCGACACCGCCCCGTTCGACGCCGACGACGAGTCCTTCGCCGAAGAGCTGGTGGCACGGGCGGCCGTCAGCCTGGACAACGCCCGCCGGTACACACACGAGCACGAAATGGCCGTGACACTGCAGCGCAGCCTGCTGCCCCGCGGCCTGCCAGAACAGAACGCCCTCGATGTGGCCTACCGCTATCTGCCGGCGCGCGCCGAGGTGGGCGGCGACTGGTACGACGTGATCCCGCTGTCGGGCGCCCGCGTGGCGCTGGTCGTCGGTGACGTGGTCGGCCAGGGACTGCACGCCGCCGCCACCATGGGGCGGCTGCGTACCAGCATCCACAACTTCTCCGCGCTGGACCTCGCGCCCGACGAACTCCTCGGACATCTCGACGAACTGGTCAGCCGGATCGACCAGGACGAAGCGGTCGGCGGCGGCGTCGAGATCGCCGGAGCCACCTGCCTGTACGCGATCTACGACGCGGTCTCCGGGAACTGCTCGGTGGCCAGGGCCGGCCATCCCGGGCCGGTTCTGGTCCTCCCCGACGGCACCGTGGAGTTCTCCGAGGTTCCGGTCGGTCAGCCCCTCGGCATCGGCGGCATGCCGTTCGAGGCGGCCGAGATCCACGTACCCGAGGGGAGCCGTCTGGTCCTCTACACGGACGGCCTCGTCGAGCGGCGCGACCAGGACATCGACACCGGACTGGAGCTGCTGCGCGGCTCCCTGGCAGGTCGCGACCGGACACCGGAGGAGACCTGCGACGACGTGCTCGCCGCGATGCTGCCCGGCCAGCCGAGCGACGACGTGGCCCTCCTCGTGGCCCGTACCCGCACGCTCGACCCCGACCAGGTGGCGCGGTGGGCCGTCGCCACCGATCCGGCGGCCGTCGCCGGAGTCCGCAAGAACGTCACCCAGTGGCTCTCCGAACGCGGCCTGGACGAGGAGGCGTTCACCACCGAACTCATCCTGAGCGAGCTGGTCACCAACGCGGTGCGCTACGCCACCGGACCGATCGAGGTCCGCCTGCTCTACGACCGCAACCTGATCTGCGAGGTGTCCGACACCAGCAACACGTCACCGCATCTGCGCTACGCGGCGACGACGGACGAGGGCGGCCGGGGCCTGTTCCTCGTCGCCCAGTTCGCCGAGCGCTGGGGTACCCGCTACACCGAGACGGGCAAGGTGATCTGGTCGGAGCAGACGGTCGGCGAACCGGAGGAGGACGAGGGCGCTTGAAGCGCTGCGCGGAAGGCCGTGGGCGTTGTCGCCCGAAATGCCTGCGGAGAGCCGCCGTGACACGCTGAAACGGGGGGCGGGCCGGTCGCGGCATCGCCGGGGAAAAGCATGCACCGAGAAGCGGACGCGGGCCTGACGACCTGACCCAGGATCCGCTTGTTCCTCTTCGGTTGCATGGACCGCTTTCTCCCCGAAGAATTTGCCGCTTCGGCAAGGAATCTTGCTGATGTTGCGTTCTGTCGCGGACGCTCTCCAGTGAATGGAGGTGCTTCTCATGAGCGACATGAGTGATATCAGCGATATGAACGACACGATCGACGCGGATCAGCGGTACGACGTGGCGGTGATCGGCGGTGGAGCCGCCGGGCTGAGCGGAGCCGTATCGCTGGCCAGGGCGCGTCGATCGGTGCTGGTGATCGACGCGGGCCGGCCGCGCAACGCCCCCGCGTCGCACGTGCACAGCTACCTGGGACGCGAGGGCACACCGCCCTCGGAGCTGCTGGCCGCCGGCCGTGAGGAGGTGACCGGTTACGGGGGCGAGATCGTCGAAGGTGCGGTGGTGGCCGTCGAGCGGCTGTCCGGCGGCGAGGGGTTCCGTGTCGTACGGGAGGACGGGACTGCTGTCGTGGCGCGCCGGCTCCTGGTGGCCACCGGCCTCGTCGACGAACTGCCTCCGGCGCCGGGCGTGGCCGAGCGGTGGGGGCGCGAGGTCCTGCACTGCCCGTACTGCCACGGCTGGGAGGTCGCAACCCGCCCGATCGGTGTCCTCGCCACCAGCCCCCTGGCCGTGCACCAGGCGCTGCTGTGGCGCCAGTGGAGCGAGGACATCACCTTCTTCGTCCACACCGGGCCCGAGCCGACCGAGGAGGAGTACGAGCAACTGGCCGCGCGTGGCATCGCCGTGGTCGACGGAGAAGTGGCCGGTCTCGAGGTGGCGGACGACCGGCTCACCGGGGTGCGACTGGTGGGCGGCCGGGTGATCGAGCGCGAGGCCGTCGTGGTCCAGCCCCGCTTCACCGCCCGCGCGGGCGTCCTCGCGAGCCTGGGCCTGACGGCGGCCGAGCAGGAGATGGGCGGTCAGGTGATCGGCACGTACATCGCCGCCGATCCGACCGGAGCGACGGAGGTCCCCGGCGTCTGGGCGGCCGGCAATGTCACCGACCCCAAGGGGCAGGTCATCGGTGCCGCCAACGCCGGCCTGCGGGCCGCCGCGGCGATCAATGCGGATCTGATCGCCGACGAGACCCGCCGAGCGGTCGCAGCCCGTCGCCGCACGGCCTTCTCGGCGGCGGCGGAGCGCGAAGTCTGCGAGCTGACGTCCGGGGAGCGACGACACGGGCTGTGACCGGCCGGTCCGAAGGGGTCGTACGTCGAGGCGGAGTGGGCCCGGCCCGGCCGGACTGGGGCACCCCACGACGCCGAGCGCCCGCCTTCCGCCCCTGGCGGGGGAGGGGGAAGGCGGGCGCGCTCGGGCAGGGGCGTGAGCTGTAAGGGCGTCAGGCCTGCGGCGCGGCGGCCTTGATGGCGGAGATGTCGAAGTTGAGCTTGACCTTGTCGCTGACCATGACGCCGCCGGTCTCCAGCGCGGCGTTCCAGGTCAGGCCCCAGTCGGAGCGCAGGATGTCCGCGCTGCCCTCGAAGCCGACGCGCTCGTTGCCGTAGACGTCGGTGGCGGAGCCGTTGAACTCCAGGTCGATGGCGAGGGGGCGCGTGACGTCCTTGATGGTGAGGTCGCCGGTGACGCGGTACTGGTCGCCGCCGAGCTGCTCGGCCTGCGTGGAGCGGAACGTCATGAGGGGGAACTTCTCGGCGTCGAAGAAGTCGCCGCTGACCAGGTGGCCGTCGCGGTCGGCGATGCCGGTGTCGACGCTGGCGATCTTGACGTCGATGGAGGCGGCGGAGTTCGCGGGGTTGTGGCCGTCGAGCTTCAGGCTGCCCTCGTGCTCGCCGAAGGAACCACGCACGTTGGTGACCATGGCGTGGCGCACGGTGAAGCCGATGCTGCTGTGCGCCGGGTCGATCGTGTATTCACCGGTGAGGGCGGCCAGGGCCGGGTCCACGGCGGGGGTGGTGGCGGACGGGGCGTTGTTGTTCTTGCGGTTGAACAGAGCCATGGCTCCTCCTCGGGGGACGTGATCGAGTGGCGGTCGAAGTGGTTGTTTAACCTTCAACGAGATTGACTGTAGCGCCATCTATTTCAAAGTTCAACATCAGTGGTGCGGATTGTTGCGAAGGAGGAGGTGTTCGCCGTCTCACCCTCTGGCGACGCGCGTAGAACTCGGGCAGTATTTCCGTGCCCTTACTTGTCATGAGCAGGAGGAGTCCCCCCATGGTGTCCCGTATGACCCTGCGCCCCGTCCTGACCGCCCTCGCCCTCGTCCTCGGCGTCCTCTTCGCCCCCGGCGTCGGCGTCCTCGGCGGCGGTGCCACCCAGGCCCACGCCGACACGAAGCTCACCCACGCCCAGGCCACCGCCCGGTTCAGCTCCTCCGGGATCACCTGGTCGTCCTCCGGCGGCTGTTCCAACCGCAACGTCGCCACCTGCACCTCGTTCGACCAGCTCAACCTGGCCACCGCCCAGGGCGCCCAGACCCTCAAGAGCGCCACGGGCTGCGCGCTGAACATCACCGGCGGCACCGAGACGGGCCACGCCAGCGGTACGTACTCGCACTGGAACGGCTACAAGCTCGACTTCGGCAAGTCCACCTGCCTCACCAACTACGTCCACGGCGTCTTCGCCTACATAGGGCTGCGGGGCGACGGCGCTCCCCAGTACAAGTCGGGTTCCGGCAACATCTACGCGGACGAGGGCAACCACTGGGACGTGACGTACTACAACTGCGGCGGCTGCTGACTTTCGCGCCGCGGGCGTCAGTTCGTGCGGGTGCCCCGTTCGCCGGACGGGGCACCCGCACGGGTGCGCGATCACGTCGGCAACGAGCCGACGGAGAACACTGCTCGGTCCGGGCAACGAGCCGGGTGCCGCTCCCTGGGAAGACGCCTCGCGGCCGGAGACCGCGCGGCTGCCGGTGTGTGAAGTACCGGTCATTCCTCGACCCGAGGCAGGTACCCACATGAGACCCACCCGTGCGGTGCCGGCCGTGGCCGCAGGCGCCCTGGCCCCGGCCCTGCTGCTCTCCACCCCGTCCTTCGCCGCCGCAGCGGCCTCCTCGCCCGCCACCGCGCCGGTCGCGCAGGACGTGGGGACGGGCGACGATGACGCGGTCCTGAGCGTTGAATACGTCGGCAAGCCCGCGAAGCCGAGCGCCATCGGCCTGGTCACGGGATCCAGTCAGACGTGCACGACCAGCGAGTCCGCCCCGGCGATCGCCACTGACCCCACCCCCGCATTGACCGCCACGGCCCAGACGGAATCAGGCGGAGAGTCAGGAGCCAAACTGCGGCTGGTCATGGCTCTGGACAAGAAGGCTGGCACAACCTGGACCAAGGCAATGGGAGACATGCTGGTCCCGTCCAGCCCGGTCGGCGACAACGTCAAGGCCACCGCGTCGCCCTCCACCGCATTGGAAGAGAACGCGCTGTACCGCTACCGGGCCTGGACCCGGTCGTACTACGGTTCCGAATGGCTGTCCGGCCCGTCGAACGCTTCCACATCCGGCTGGTGCTACTTCAAGGTCGACAGCAAGGCACCCAAGCCCCCGACCATCACGTTCAACAAGACCGCCCCGTACACCCCGTGCACGGCGAACGAATGTGCCCCGGGAGGCAAGCCAGGTCAGGCAGGGTCCTTTACCCTCGGCCCGGCAACGGGGGACGTCAATACCGCTTACCGGTACAAGCTGTCCACCGATACCGCATGGTCGTCCTACGTGCCCGGTGCGACGGTGACGATCGCACCGGTGCCTCCGACCTCGGGCACGATGACCCTGCAGGTGGAGGCGAAGGACACCTACGGTCCAGGAGCCGCCAACTCCGTCGAGTTCGTGGTCAAGGAGGGCGACGGGCCGGTCGGACGATGGAACTTCCACGACACGGACGCGGAAGCGGTCGATTCCTCCACCACCGACCCCAAACTCCGGGACAACGCCACCCTGGCAGGCGGCGCCGCCCGAACCGGCCAAGGGCGCCGCGGTGAGATCACGATCACCCCGGCCACGGAGACCGCCCTGGCGGTCAAGGCCACGGACAATGGCCTCAGCCTCAACGGCACCACCGGCTACGCCGCGACCACCGGCCCCGTCATCGACACCCGCGCCTCGTACACGGTGGCCGCGTGGGTCCGCTTGAACGCGGACACACACAACGCCACCGCGGTGGGCCAGAACGGTGTCAACCGCAGTCCGTTCCTGCTGGGCTACGAGCAGAGCACCAAGAAGTGGTCCTTCCGCGAGGTCAACGCCGACGCCCCTGCCGACGGAACCTGGTCTTATCAGCGGGTCACTTCCAAGAATCCCGCCGTTCCTAAGGTATGGACCCATCTGGCGGGCGTGTTCAACGCCACCGACAACACGATCAGCCTCTACGTCAACGGTGACCTTCAGGGCAGCACACCGTTCACCACGCCATGGGCGGCGACCGGACCGCTGCAGATCGGCCGCGTTCACTGGTCGGGCACGTACACGGACTACTTCCCGGGCGTGGTCGATGAAGTGGCGGTGTGGCAGGAGGCGCTGACCGAGGTACAGGTGAAGCAGGAGAGCACGCTGCTCGACGCGTACGGGAAGCCTTCGGCGGAACTCGTCGCCTCATGGAACCCCGGTCAAGCCACTGGCACGTCGCTGGCCAACAGCGCACCGGGTTACGACGGCACCCTGTCTCTCTCCTCGGGCGCCTCGCTGGTCGACGACGAACTGGTACTGGACGGCACTTCGGGTGCCGGGACTACGCCGGGGCTGGTGGTTGATGATGCGGGGGCGTTCACGGTGACGACACAGGCAGTCGTCGACGCTTCCAAGGTCGTGACGAAGCCGGACGGCTACAAGGCCCAGATCCTCGGTCAGCGCACGGCCACTGGATCTTCTTGGAGCCTGTGGTTCGAGAAGACCGGCACCCGGCAGGAGCCCGAGCTCGACGAGAACGACGAACCGGTCCTCGACGAGAACGGCAACCCCGTCAACAAGACAGTTCCGGTCGGCCGCTGGCACTTCGGCCGCCTGACCGCCGACGGCACAGGAGCATCGGTCGTCAGCAAGGAAGACGCCATCCTCGACTCCGAGGTCCGCCTCACGGGTGTCTACAACGCTCAGAAGAAGATTATCCAGCTCTATCTCACCTCCGACCCTCAGAGCGACGACGCCATGGCCTACACCGCACAGATCGGCAGCGGTGAGCTCTCCGTCGGCAAGGGATATCTCGGAGCGTGGGGTAACTACCTGCCCGGACGGATCGGCGACATCCGGATCTGGTCGGGAGCACTGAGCGACGAAGATCAGGTGAGCGACATCGTCGGCACCTGACTCTCACTGCCCCTCACCTGACCGCAAGTAGCGGGGGCCGGCCTTCATGGCGGCCCCCCCGCGAGCCCTCAGCCCCGCTCTGTCACGCCGCCGCCGCTCGTTGCCGGATGACGGTATCTCCTGGAGAGAAGACGTGTCTGTGCCCAGATCCTTCCCCTCATTCCTGAAGTACGGCGGAAGACGCCGCTCGGCATCTGGCGCCCGGAAGCTCCGTGTCTCTGTGATCGGAGCACTGGTCCTGGTCCTGTCCGTACCGGCTGGGCTCACGCCGCTTGCTGCGGCAGCGGACCCACTTGGGCGTCCGGATGTTCCGGCGCCCCGGGTCAGCAAGGTCAAGACGATATCCGCGCTCGGGGCGAAAGAGGCCCGCGACCGGGCGGCCAAGAACAGAGCCACCAACAACAAGCAGGCCGCACAGGCACGCAGTGAGCATGCCGCCCACTGGCCGAAGGCTTCACACAGCACACAGAAGATATCCGGCAAGCCCGGGACAGCCACTGTCTCCCTCACCGCTCCCCGTCCCACGAAGGCCGCAGCACGCAACGGAAAGCCGGCCGCAGCTGCCGCAGGCACCGCCACGGTGAACGTGCTCGACCAGAAGGCAGCCCGCAGCGCGGGCATCACCGGCGTCGTGTTCAGCGCCGCAGCTGAATCCCCCGGCACTGCCGGTATCACCGTCGACTACTCCAGCTTCGCCGATGCTATCGGCGGCAACTGGGGTTCCCGCCTCAGCCTGGTATCCCTGCCCGCCTGCGCGCTCACCAGCCCGCAGAAGGCCAAGTGCCGTACCCAGACGCCCGTCCAGTCCCGAAACGACACCACGCAGCAGACCGTCTCCGCTCAGGTCGCCGTGCCGCAGGCGACCGCGGCCAAGGCCGGACCGTCAGCAGAGGGTGTCTTCGCCGTGACGGCGGCAGCCGCTGCTCCGACATCAGGGTCCGGTGACTACAAGGCGACCCCACTCACTGCCTCCTCCAGCTGGGAAGCCGGCGGCTCGTCCGGGTCGTTCACCTGGTCCTACCCGATTAGTGTGCCGCCGGCAGCAGCAGGCGCCGCCCCGTCGCTCTCACTGTCCTACGACTCGGGCAGCACTGACGGGCGGACCGCGAACACCAACAACCAGGGCACCATGCTCGGTGAGGGCTTCGATCTCACCTCTTCCTACATCGAGCGCAAGTCCGGCTCGTGCGACGACGACGGCCAGACCGACAAGTTCGACCAGTGCTGGAAGTACGAGAACGCTGCTCTTGTCCTCAACGGCAAGGCGACCGAACTCGTCAAGGACGACGCCAAGGGCATCTGGCACCTGAAGAACGACGACGCCTCCCAAGTCACCCACGAGACCGGCGCAGACAACGGCGACGACGGTGACGACATCGCCGATGGCAAGGGTGACGGCAGGGGGGAGTACTGGAAGGTCGTCACCGGTGACGGCACCACCTACACCTTCGGCCTGAACAAACTCTCCGGCGCCGCTACCGAGCGCACCAACTCGGTCTGGACCGCCCCCGTCTTCGGCGACGACTCCGGCGAACCCGGATACTCCTCCGCCACCAGCTTCTCCGGCCGCGCCAAGACTCAGGCATGGCGCTGGAACCTCGACCTCGTCACCGACGTCCACGGCAACGCCTCGACCTACTGGTACAAGGCGGAAACGAACTACTACGCCAAGAACGGCGACAAGACCAAGCTCGCCGCCTACACCCGCGGCGGCTACCTCGACCAGATCAAATACGGTCAGCGCTCCGACACACTGTTCACCGGCAAGCCGTCCGGCACCGTGGAGTTCACCTACAAGGAACGCTGCACTGCCACGGACTGCTCCTCCCTTACCGAGGACACCGCGAAGAACTGGCCCGATGTCCCCTTCGACGCGATCTGCACGGCTGGTGAGACCGACTGTCTGCCGACTGGACCGGCATTCTTCACCCGCAAAATGCTCACCGGTATCGACACGAGTGTCTGGTCCACGGCAGCCGAGCCCGACGCGTACAAGCCGGTCGACAGCTACAGCCTGACCTACCAGTTCCTGGACGGCGCGGACATCGGCAACCCGTCCGACAAAACGCTGACGCTCAAGTCGCTCCAGCGCACCGGGAAGAACGGCGGAAGCATCACCGTGCCGCCGGTGGAGTTCGGCTACCACATGCGGCCCAACCGCGTGGACTCCGACGGCGACAACATCCTTCCGCTGACCCGCCCCCGCATCAACACCGTCACGACGGAGACCGGCGCCATCACCACGGTCACCCTCTCCGACCCGCAGTGCGTCCGGGGCAGCAAGATGCCCAAGGCCGAGGACGACAACAACCTGTCCTGCTACCCCGTGTACTGGCCCGCCAACGGCGGCGACCCGCAACTGGACTGGTTCCACAAGTACAACGTCATCTCCGTCTCCACCTCCGACCCGGCCGGCCAGAACGAGGCCGTGGAGAACTTCTACACCTACGAGAGTCCCGGCTGGCACTACAACGACGACCCCTTCACCCCCGAGGACGAGCGCACCTGGTCCAGCTGGCGCGGCTACCAGAAGGTCACCACCTACACCGGCGACACCACCCACCCCCAGTCCAAGACCGTCCGCCTGTACCTACAGGGCATGCACGGCGACAAACGACTGGACGGCACGACCCGCACCGCTACCGTCCCCGGCATCGACGTGGCAGGCCTGGACGTATCGGATGCCACCGACTACGACCAGTACGCGGGATTCCTCCGCGAGGAACTCACCTACAACGGCACCCAGCCGGTCTCGGTCTCCGTCAACAGTATCTGGAACAAAGTGACCGCCAGTCAGCAGCGGTCCTACGCCAACACCAAGGCCTACTTCCTGCGCACCAGCCGCACCTACGCCTACACCTACCTCCCCGTCAGCAACACCTGGCGCCGTAGCTACACCTCACACACCTACGACAACACCTATGGCATGGTCACCCAGACCGAAGCCATCGGCGACCAGGCCAAGACCGGCGACGAAACCTGCACCCGCGTCTGGTATGCCCGCAACCCCGACAAGGGCCTCACCAGCCTCGTCTCCCGTACCAGGGTGGTGGGCTCCGCCTGCCTGGACTCCGCCGGGGCCGTCATCACCGACGACAAACTGAGTCTCCCCGCGAACTTCAAGACCCGCGGAGACGTGCTCGCCGACACCGCCGTCGTCTACGACGACGCTGCCGCCACCGGCTGGTCCGCCTCACAGACCCCGACCCGCGGCCTCGCCACCTGGACCGGCAGAGTCAAGGCATACCCGGCCGCCATCGGTACCAGTGACCGCACCCCTGCCCTCAACGGCGGCTGGCAGACGGTCACCAAGGCAACGCATGACACCCTCGGGCGCCCGCTCAGCGTCACGGACGCCAAGGGCAACGTCACCACCACGACGTACTACCCCGCCGCGGCCGGCCCGCTCACCTCCACCGTCCTTGCTGCTCCCAAGCTCGCCTCCAACGGCCAGAGTCACAAGACGTACACGTACGTCGACCCGGCACGCGGATCGGTCACCTACATCCTCGACGCCAACGTCAAGAGGACCGAGAACAGCTACGACGCGCTCGGCCGCATCACCGACACCTGGGCACCCAACCGCACCAAGGGCATCGACACCCCGACGGTGAAGTACGCCTACAACTTCGCCCGCGGCAGCCAGCCCTGGACCTCGGTCGCCACCATCAAGGCCGACGGCCAGAGCTACCAGACCAGCTACGCCATCACCGACGCACTCCTGCGCCCGCTCCAGACCCAGACCGTGTCTCCCCTCGGCGGCCGGATCCTGACCGACACCCGCTACGACTCACGCGGCCTCGCCTATGAGACGTACGCCGACATCTACGACAACGCCACCGCCCCGAACGGCGCCTACGCCCGCGCCTCCTACGCCCATACCCCGGCCCTGACCCGGACCCTGTACGACGCAGCGGCACGCCCGACGACCAGCACATTCACCGTCTTCGGCGACGACCGGTGGTCGACCACCACCAGCTACACCGGCGACTCGACCGCCACCACCGCAGTCAAGGGCGGCAACGCCACCCGCACCATCACCGACGCGCTGGGCCGCACCACCGAAACCCGCACCTACGCCGGCACCGCGCCCAACGACACCGCGTACGGCGCCACCACAGGGACCGCCTACACGCGGGTGGTGTACGACTACACCCGCGACGGCAAACAGTCACAGATCACCGGTATCGACGACGCCAAGTGGACCTACATCTACGACCTGTTCGGCCGCCAGACCAGCGCCACCGACCCGGACAAGGGCACATCCACCACCGAGTACACCGACCTCGACCAGGTCGACTTCACCACCGACTCACTCAAGGCCGTCCTCCTGTACGGGTACGACGAGATCGGCCGCAAGACCGACCTGTGGCAGACCGCGAAGACAGACGCCAACAAACTCGCCCACTGGAGCTACGACAGCCTCCTGAAGGGCAAGCCGGACTCCTCCACCCGCTACGTCGGCGGCACCACCGGCAAGGCATACACCAAGCAGATCACTGCCTACGACACCCTCGGCCGCGCCATCAGCACCGATGTCGTGCTGCCGGCCGACGACGCGCTGGTCACCTCCGGCGCGGTTCCGTCCACGATCACTTTCGGCACGGACTACCGGCTCGACGGCAATGTCAACAACACCAAGGAGCCGGGAGTCGGCGGACTCCCCAAGGAGATCGTCGGAGTCAAGTACAACTCCGTCGGCCTGACCACCGAACTCTCCGGAACCAACACCTACCTCCTCGGCGTCACCTACTCCGCCCTCGGCCAGGCCGATCAGCTCACTCTCGGCGGGGGTGCCAAGAACACCTACATCACCAACAAGTACGAGGCAGGCACCGGCCGTCTCACCCGCAGCCACGTCACGGACCAGACCCACCCGTACATGCTGCAGGACCTCAACTTCACCCAGGACGACGCCGGCAACGTCCAGTCCATCCTCGATCCCACCACCCTCGGCGGCACCACCAAGGCCGACAACCAGTGCTTCACCTATGACGCCCACCGCCGCCTGACCGAAGCCTGGACCCCCAAGACCGCCGACTGCGCCACCACCGGCCGCACCACCGCCAATCTCGACGGCGCCGCCCCGTACTGGACCAGCTACACCTACAACGACGCCGGCCAGCGCGGCACCGAAACAGCCCACACGGCCACGGGCGACGCCACCACCACGTACGGATACAAGACCCCGACAGGCCAGCCCCACCCGCTCGTCAAGACCACGGGCGCCAAGGCCGCCACGTACAAGTACGACGAGGCGGGCAACACCACAGGCCGCCCGGGGACCCAAGCCACCCAGACCCTGGACTGGAACACCGAAGGCGAACTCGCTTCCACCACCGAACCAGCAGCCGGCACCAAGCCCGCCCTGGGCACCACCTATCTCTACGACGCCGACGGCGAACTCCTCATCCGCCGAGCAACCGGAGATGGCGACACCGTCCTCTACCTCGGCGCCACCGAAGTACGCCTCACCACCAAGGGCGCAACCAAGACGGTCTCCGGTACCCGCTACTACACCGCCGCGGGCCAGACCATCGCAGTCCGCACCGCAACGGCCGGCACCGCAGGCAGCAAGCTCAGCTTCCTCGCCGCCGACCACCACGGCACCAGCAGCATCGCCACCGACGCCACCACCCAGGACGTCACCAAGCGCTACACCACCCCCTTCGGCGCCCCCCGCGGAACGAAACCCACGACCTGGCCCGACGACAAGGCATTCCTGGGCAAGCCCGCCGACACCACCACGGGGCTCACCCACATCGGCGCTCGCGAATACGACCCCAGCATCGGCCAGTTCATCAGCGTCGACCCCGTCCTGTCCCTCGACCAACACCAATCCCTCAACGGCTACAGCTACGCCAACAACACCCCCGTCACCTCCAGCGACCCCACGGGCCTGTATATCCCGGTAGGCGACTTCGACAACCACGGCTACGACAGCCACAGCAGCCATATAAGCAACAGCAATTTCGGAATCGGTGGCGGTGGCGGTCCCTCAAGCCCTGCTCCAGGGAAGTCCGGAGGTACTCATGGCAGCGGCGGCGGCAGCGGCACGGCCAGCGGAGGCAGTTCCGGTGGCAGCGGGAAAGACTGCGGCTTCTTGTCCAAATGCGGATGGTCGAACGCCTGGGGAGACACCAAAGACTGGATGCAGGACCACAAAGAGATCGTTGTGGCGGCCACTGAAATCGTCACTGGGGGCGCCTGCTATCTCTCGTCCATAGGCAGCGCACCGGCAACCGGTGGCGCCAGCCTCGCCGTGACCGCAGGATGCGGTGCGATCGCGGGGGCCGCAGGCGCTGCGGTAAACAACGCTTTGTCCGAGGACGCAGACCACAGCACCGCCGGCGAAGTCTCAGACATGATCGACGGTGCTGTGTGGGGAGCCGCCAGTGCCGTGGTGACCACTGCCATCGCCGGGAAGGTCCTCGAGAAAATGACGGGGGCATGCCACAGCTTTCTCCCCGGAACCGGAGTACTGCTCGCCGACGGCACCCACAAAGCAATCGAGGACGTGGAAGCCGGCGACACCGTAACAACAACCGACGCCGCCACGGGCAAAAGCGTCAAAAAGAAGGTCATCTCTACTATTACGACAGAAGATGACAAAGAATTCACTGAAGTCACCATCGCCGCGGGCGACGCACTCTCCAGCATCGTAGCCACCGACACCCACCCCTTCTGGGTACCTGAACTCAAACAATGGCTCCGCGCCGGCGACCTCCAAGTCGGACAGTGGCTCAGGACAAGTGCAGGAACGCGCGTCCAGATCATCGCGCTCAGCCATTACGCCAAGCGCCAACGCACCCACGACCTCACCATCCAGGACATCCACGCGTACTATGTGCTGGCGGGATCGACGCCGGTACTCGTTCACAATTGCGGTGGAGCTGTTCCGAGCCACCCGACAACATGCGATTGTGCCAATGGCGGGGTACCGAAGGTACGGAACGGCAAGCTTGCTGGAGATGTCCATCCGAAGACGAGTGTCCCATTCGACACGGATGGATTCCCCGACTTCTCTGCATGGCGCCACCCGCAGGTGTCAGACGTCCGGATTCAGCTCACCGGTAGTCGATCGAAGGACTTCAGGCTAGCCAATCAAGCGGCAGGGCTGCCTTCGACCCCGACCGGCTACACGTGGCATCATCATCAAGACCCCGGGCTTATGCAGCTCATTCAGAGGCAAGTCCATGCCGACACCGGGCATACGGGAGGTTTCTGATGACAGAGCTATTTGAAGACGATGACTACTACACCGGCCCTCCGCTCGACAGTGGCATGATCCGTCGAGCGGAGGAGGACCTCGGTGTGCGTCTGCCCCGTAGCTACGTCGAGGTGCTACTCCTGCGGAACGGAGGAACTCCGCGACACCGCTGCTACCCCACGTCGTTTCCGACGTCCTGGGCTGACGACCATTTCGAGATCAGCGGGATTCGAGGAATCGGCGGAGCCTGGGGAATCGACTCGTCATCCGGTGGGGGAAGCTCCTATTTGATCGCCGAGTGGGAGTATCCGAAAATCGGTGTAGTGATTTGCGATACGCCTTCTGCTGGCCATGACACGGTAATGCTCGACTATTCCGAGTGTGGCCCCGAGGGCGAACCTGCCGTCGCGTACATCGATGAAGACCGCGTCCCTCGGCGGGTAGCGCAGTCGTTTGACGAGTTCCTCACGCGGCTAGTTTCTTGTGGTTCGATTGATTAAGGTGGGGCGCAATTAGACCGTAAAGAACTGGCAGGTCAATCCCTTCGGTCGAATAACCGAAGACCCCCTCCGTAATGCTGTTGCGGAGGGGGTCTTCGGTGTTTTGACGGCAACGGCAACGGCAACGGCAACGGCAACGGCAACGTCAGCGGACGACGGCTGCGTCAGGTGGGTCGTCGGGGCCGTCGTCGGCCGGGCCGAGGGCGTCGTTCAGGGTGTCGATGGCTTGGCGCTGAAGGCGGAGTCGGACGTGGGCGTAGACGCCGATGTGGGCGTGCCCCAGAAGTTCCTTGATTACGACGAGGTCGACTCCTTGTTCTAGTAGGGCTTGGTCAGGTCGGTGTGAGTGCTGGTATGTCGCGGTGGCAGGTGGGGCAGGCGCCGGTCCAGGCTGCGAGCAGTAGCTGCAGTGTCAGCCGGCTCCGTACCGGCCGGCGGTGAGACGGATCTCCTGTACGGCGCCCGGCTGTTCCAGCAGCATCGTCCCGGCTTCGCGTCCTTCGTGGTGGATGCGAAGCCGCGGACCGTCGGCGATCACGCGCAGCTCCGGCCACGGGTGCCGCCACAGCAGGGCGGATCGCTCCCACATCTGCAACACGTTGGTGGTCAGGCGTAGTTGATACTGCGGGCCCTCGTGGGCCGCGGGCGGGGTGTGTTCGGTGAACGGGGGACGGACGGTGTGGGTGGCGACCACCTCTCCCCGGGCTGCAGGACCTCGTCCCGGATGCCGCGCCGACGGCCGATCTGCGCCCCGGCCGAGCCGGCGGGCCCCACCGTCAGCAAGGTCACGGCCACCAGTGCCCACCAGGGCAGGCCGGCCTTGACCCCGAAGGCGAGGACCGCCACCCCCGCAAGAAGTGCCGTCACGGCAGCACCGGACAGCCCCGCGCGCAGGATGCGCCGATCCCGGCCTTCTTCCACGTCCCAGCCCCTTGAGTTCACTACCCTCAGGTCCCCCGAGGGCAGCCCTTCCCCGGCGTCGGCGGCCGGGGCCCCTCAATCAGGCCTTCGGCTGGTTGAAGCGGATGCTGTTGCCGAAGGGGTCGCGGAGACCGCAGTCGGTTCCGTACGGACGGTCGGTGGGTTCCTCGGTGAACTCGACGCCCCGGCCCAGCAGCGTCTCGTACGTCTTGCGGCAGTCGTCCGTGGTGAAGAAGAGCGAGCCTCCCATCGCACCCTTGGTCACTAGTTCCCGGACCTGCTGCGCCGTTTCCTCGGACATCGCCGGTGGGCCCGGCTTCTCCAGCAGGATCTGGCGCTCCGGGTGACCGGGGATGCTGACGGTCAGCCAGCGCATGAAGCCCATGTCGACGTCGGCGTTGACCTCCAGGCCGAGCTTGCCGACGTAGAAGTCGAGGGCCTCGTCCTGGTCGAGGACGTAAATCTGCGAGTGCGTGATGGCGTTGAACATGTGCATCACGCTACTGGGCGGGCCGGACGAAAACTTATCCAAAACTGCTCAGTCGACGGACGGTACGGATGGGTGCGGGCAGTCAGGTGTTCGGCCGCGTCCACGCCATCGTGAAGCACGTCGGTATGTCCGCGGCCGCGGCTTCCTTGCGGTACGTCCTCGGCGACCGGCCGACGATGTCGCGGAACGTGCGGCTGAAGGTTCCCGGGCTGCCGAAGCCGACTTCGAAGCAGATGTCCGTCACACTGCGCCCGGTCTCCCGCAGCAGGAACATCGCACGCTCGACCCGGCGGCGCTGCAGGTAGCGGTGCGGGGTCTCGCCGAACGTGGCCCGGAAGGTGCGGGTGAAGTGCGCCGGGGACACATGGGCGATCCGGGCCAGGGCCGGGACGTCCAGCGGCTGTGCGTAGCCGCGGTCCATCGCATCCCTTGCCCGGAGCATGCGGCGGTTGGTCTCTTCTGCGGCGCGGCTCACGGCGCCATCACACCATGGTTCGGCCGTCCGTGTGACGGGTCACTCTTACTGGCGATACGGCCGCGGCTCGGATGCCTCGAAGAGACCACAGCGGCACCGGCCCTTGAAATGCAGGTACCAGACGCACCTGGCGCGGTGGAGATGTTCGGGTTGACCAGACCGGATGCCTTCCTGTCTCGCGACGGAGAATCGTGCGGCTCTTTGGGAAATCCCACGGGGTAGCCGGCGTCTCCATGATCATGAGGGAACGCGTTGAAGCGCTGAGTGGTACCGGGGTGGCCCTGGCCGGTGGATTCGTAGGGCTGCTGGGATGGGCCGCGGATGCCGAACTCCGGGCGCGCGCCGGATTCGAAGCAGGGCCGGACTGGGGCGTGCTGTACGCGGAGCTTCCGCTGACCGTTCTCGTCGGAGTGGTAGCCGCTTTGTCAGCGTGGTTGCTGCCTCGGCGATGGATGATCAGGCTGTCCGTTGCCGGCTACGCAGGCCGCGTCGCGCTCGTCGCCATAGCGCTGGCCGGATTCTGGCTGGCCGTCCAGGGCTGGTACGCAGGACTGCCCGAGTCAATGCCGGACCGCAAGCCCTAGCCAGATGATCGATTCCAAGGGTTGGTGGTCGTAGTGATCCCGGACTTGCCGGACGGGCGGCGCGGCCTCATAGGCTGAGCCCGCGTCCGCACTGTCTGGAGGAGTAATGACCAGTAGATTCACCGAGTTGGTTGTCGACTGCCACGATCCGGGGCGGCTCGCGGCCTTCTGGTGCGCGGTCCTGGACTTCAAGGTGATCGACCGGAGCGAGGGCAAGGTCGAGATCGGCTCCTGGGTGCCGACCGTTGAGGAGGTCCGGGCCCGCCAGATGCCGCCCACTCTGGTGTTCATCCGGGTGCCCGAGGGCAAGGCCGTGAAGAATCGGCTCCACCTTGATGTCAGCCCGGTCGACGGCAGTACCGACGACGAGGTGGCCAGGCTGCTCGGCCTCGGCGCCGCCAAGGTGGACGTGGGTCAGGGCTCCGGCCGGAGCTGGGTGGTCATGGCAGACCCGGAGGGTAACGAGTTCGACGTCCTGCGCACCCTGGCACCGTCCAACTAACCCGCTTGCCGGACAGGTCGGGGGCGTCGTCGGTTGTCAGACCGCGGCGGTGAGGAAAGCGGCCCAGGCGGCGGGGGGGACGGTGAGGACGGGGCCGTCGGCGACCTTGGAGTCGCGGATGTGCACGGCAGCGGGGTGGGCGGAGACCTCCACGCAGTTGCCGCCCTGGTCGGTGCTGTAGCTCGACTTGCGCCAGTCGTAGGCGACTTCGAGGCAGTCGCCGCCCTCGCTGCCGCTGTAGCTGGACTTGAACCAGTTCAGCACGGTGCCGTGGTCCAGGTGTGCTGCGCGAGTCATGATTCTCCAAGCAGGTCGTCCAAGAGGCGCATGCTCCGCTCAGGAGAGAGCGCCTGAGAACGCAGCATCCCATATTTCTGCTGGAGGACGCTGACCTCGTCGAGATCGTCGATCAGGAAACTGATGCGCTGGCCCTCGATGTAGGCCAGCTGATCGTGATCGGGAGTCTCCAACAGCACCATCGGACCGTCCAGGGCGGCATGCTTCTCGCGGTCTGTCGGCATGATTTGCAGCCCCAGAAAAGGGAGTTCAGCACAGCGCCTCAAGTGGCGGAGTTGCTCGCGATGTACATGACGACCCCCGATGGGTCGATGCAGGATGCTCTCCTCCAGCAGGAAGTTGGCCATCGGCCTCGGCTTGCGCTCGAAGACCTTCTGGCGGTCGAGTCGCGCCGCGACCCGTTCCTCGATCTCCTCTTCCTCCAGCGGTGGATATAGGGAGACGAAGACCGCGCGGGCGTACTCGTAGGTTTGTAGCTGCCCCGGTACTACCTGATTTTGGTACGAGAGCAGCGTCACCGCTTCCTGCTCGTACTCTACGAAGTCCTGGACGAACGCCGGGAATCGCTCCTTCTGCGGCACCTTCGACACCGCGACCTGCAACACCCCCCTCGTGTCGAACAGTTCGTCTAGCTGCGCCGCGAAGTCCGCCTGGAGCGGCCTGCGCCCCTGCTCGATCGACGCGATCGTGTCCTCGCCCACGCAGCACTGATCGGCCAGGGCCGTCTGCGTCATCCGGGCCGCTTTGCGGAACGTGGCCAGTTGCGCACCGATCAGGTGCCAGGACGTGATCCGCTTGTTCCTTTTTGCCGGTTGCATAAATTGCCTCTCCCCGTCACGAACCCCGGATGATCTGTCAGAAGCCGTACAACTGCGTTGTACGACTCGACGCGCTGATCAACGGTAGTGACTTTGTGTGACGTTGGCTGCGTGAACGAAGCAACTCAACTCCCCTACTTCCGCGAGGCGTTCTACCGTCGCGAACGCCGGTCTGCCCCGCTCGTGCGACAGTTCGTGCGTGAGGCTCTCATCGACTGGGCGTGCGACGCCCGCGCCGACGACGTGCTGCTCTGTGTAAGCGAACTCGCCACCAACGCCCTGCGGCACGGCGTACCGCCCGGTCGCGGATTCGGCCTCCATCTCTACCTGGAGCCGGTCGACGGCGTACTGCGGGTAGAGGTCCACGACAGCGGCGACGGGGAGGTGCGCCTCTCCGATTCCCGGGCGGCGCCCGACGCGGAGGGCGGGCGCGGGCTGCTGCTGGTGGCGGCGCTCGCCGACACGTGGGGGGTGGGGGAGCGGAACCCTGGCAAGGTGGTGTGGTGCGAGTTCGAGGTGCGCGGCCGGACCCCGCGCCCGGCGCCGGGTGTACCGCCCTGCTTCGCGAGAGGGGCCCGGGACCCGCAGCATTAGATCAGCGGGGCCTACCGGTTTCGGTCGCGTGTGGGCTATCCCTGGAACGGCGGCCCTCGACGGGGTCGTTTCCGTGGAAGTGGAAGGAGCCCCGCCATGGCTGACTGGTACGTGGACGACCGCTGCACCAACTGCGACGTTGCCCGACAGTTCGCACCCGAGCTGATCGGAGAGGAAGAAGGGACGTCGCGGATCCTGCGGCAGCCGAGCGACGAGGCGGAGACCCGGCGCTTACACGCCGCCGTCTTCGCCTGCCACACCCGCTCGATCCGCCCCGCCTCGGGGCAGCCGGACCCGGTGCTCGACCCGTTTCCGATGGCGCTGGACGACGGCGTACTGGTCTGCGGGCACAACTCCCAGCACACGGCCGGCGCCAACTCCTACCTGCTCCGGCGCCCGTCCGGCACGGTCATGATGATCGACACCCCGCGCTGGAGCCCCGGACTGGCCGAGCGGTACGTGGCGGCGACGGGGCCCGTCACCGATGTGCTGCTCACTCATCGCGATCACGTCGCGCACGGGCGCCGCTACGCCGACCACTTCGGCGCCCGGCTGTGGATTCACGAGGGCGACCTCGACGCGGCGCCGGACGCGGACCAGGTGATCCGGGGGCTCGACCCGGTGGAGATCGGCGAGGGCGTCACCGCCCATCCGCTGCCCGGCCACACCCGGGGCAGCGTGCTCTATCTCGCGGACGGCCGGTACTGCTTCAGCGGCGACAGCTTCTACTGGTCGCGTACGACCGGTGATCTCGAAGTCGCGGAGAGCGTGACCTGGTACTCCATCGAGGAGTTGGCCGCCTCGCTGGCGCGGACGGCGGGGCAGTTGCGGTTCGAGTGGGTGCTGCCCGGCCACGGCGACCGGCAGCGCCGGGACGCCGGCGAGATGTCCCGGCGGCTGCACGCACTGGCGGGACGCACGGCGCTGTTGCGGCCCCGGCCGATCGACTTCACAGCCCTCCGCTGGTGACGTTCCACGTCCGCCGGTGACGCCTGCCGGACCGGCTCCACGCCGTCCGGCAGGCGCTCGGCCGGTGAGGTGAAACCGTGGTCAGCCCATCGCCATGACGGTCGGCTTCTCCGCGGCCATCAGCATGTACGGGGCCTCCGGATCGGCGTTCACCGCTCCGACCCACCGGTTGTAGAACGCGGTACCGGAATTCGCGGTCGAGATTGAGTTGACCTCGAACAAGGCGAATGCCCAGACGTTCGAGCAGATCAGGACGAACTCCTGCGCAGTGACATCACGAAGGGTGGCAGCGGCCGCTTTGGACCAGCGTCGATCGTTCTCGGCGAGGTTCTCGCCGATGAAGGCCCGGAGATCACCGCGTGACGTCTGGTTGCGTTTGAAGACTTGTCGGTTGAACTGCCCTTGGGCGTACTGCGAGTTGAAGGGGTAAGGGACCCACATCCAGCTCCACCCCGGCCCGGTCCCGTTCCACTCGGCTTCCGCATCGGGATAGTCGTGGTTGGAGATCACGGATTGGAAAGACTTACCCGGAGCGTCCAGCTTGAGCATGCTGCCCCCTGAGGTCATCCGTCGGTGAGCCGTGGCAGCGGACGTGCACCGCCCCCACCGCGTGCTCGTCATTCGGCAGCAGGCTACGTGGAGGGTTCGGGGTGAGGGCCGACTTCGGGGAACTTTTCCACCGTTCCTGCACATATCCGTGGCCCAAGGGGCGATCCCAGCCCGTTCGGCGCTCGTTCACTGCTGCCCGCCCTGATGCCGTTCGTCCTGCTGCGGGCCGCCACCCGGCGGGGTCGCCCACCGCCGTACCTGACGAGCGGTCACTGCCCCCGTCCGGCGCTCCGCTTGGACTTACGCAACACGGTTGTTGGACTGGAGCGCCCAGAGAAGCCGCACGTCGTTGACGGTGTCCGGACAGGGGGACTACTCAGAGCACATGTCGCGAAGATTTACTTCGGCGGGCGCTGTCGCCGCCGCCTCAGCCGCCGTCCTGGCGCTGGTGGGGACCGCGCTCCCCGCCACCGCCGCCGCCCCTTCTCCCGCCGCAGTCGAGTCGGCCGTGCCCGCGGACGCCGCCGTCATCCAGTCCGCGCAGCTCTCGGTCGCCGTCGCCGACGACTTCCCACGCGTTCTGGCGTACACCGACAAGGCCAGTGGCAGCCGGCTGCTCGGCAGTACGCAGCCGGTCACCGCCGTCACCCTCAACGGCACCGCGCACCCCGTGAAGCTCAAGGGCGCCCCCGAGGTCACCGCCTCGGCCGCCCGCTACACGCTGACCTTCACCGATCTGCCCGGCATCGAGATCGACGCCTCGCTCTCCGTCTCCGGACGCGCCACCACCTTCAAGGTGACAGCCGTCCGCGACACCGAGGCGTTCCGCGTCGGCACCATCGACATCCCCGGCCACGACCTGGTCTCGGTCGGCTCCACGGACACCGGCGCCGCCACCGCCTTCACGCGGCTGGACAACGACTCGACGAAGACCGCCGACGTCTTCGCCGCGGTCACCCCGGACACCGGCGCCGACAAGGCGCCGGTCGGTGCCTCGTACGCGTTTCTCAACACCGGCTCCCTGGCCGCGGCCGTCGAGTCCAACTCCTCGTACGACAAGCCCTCCGGCGCCACCGGCGGCGACGACGCCCGGTTCTGGCACCAGGCGCGCAAGGCCGACGACGGCAGCGTCCGGGTCGGCGTCTGGTCCGGGCAGTGGACCTACCGCGGCGAGGGCGCGCCGAAGCCGGAGAGCGGGGACGCACTGCCCTGGGCGAAGGTCGTCGTCACCCCCGACGCCAACGGCGACAAGTCGGTCGACTGGCAGGACGGCGCCGTCGCCTTCCGCTCCATCGGCATCACGGCGCCCGGCAGCAAGGACACCCCGGACCGGGTCATCACCCACATCCCGTTCAACTTCGCCAGCCAGGCCACCCACCCCTTCCTGCGCACCCTGGACGACGTCAAACGGATCTCGCTCGCCACCGACGGCCTCGGGCAGCTGGCGCTCCTCAAGGGATACGCCTCCGAGGGCCACGACTCCGCCCACCCCGACTACGGCGGCAACTACAACAAGCGCGCCGGCGGGCTGAAGGACCTCAACGCGCTCCTCAAGGACGGCAAGAAGTGGGGCGCCACCTTCGGCGTCCACGTCAACGCCACCGAGGCGTACCCGGATGCCAAGGCCTTCGACGAGAAGCTCGTCGACAAGACCAGGCCCGGCTGGAACTGGCTCGGCCAGAGCTACTACATCGACCAGCGCCGCGACATCAACAGCGGTGACCTGGCCAAGCGCTTCCAGCAGCTGCGCGACGAGACGGACTCCAACCTCAGCCTGCTCTACATCGACGTCTACTACACGCACGGCTGGATCGCGGACAAGACCCTGCAGTCCGTGCAGAAGCAGGGCTGGAACGTCGCCACCGAGTGGGCCGACAAGTTCGAGCACGGCTCGCTCTGGTCGCACTGGGCCAATGACCTCGACTACGGCGGCGCCACCAACAAGGGCCTCAACTCGAAGATCATCCGGTTCATCCGCAACGACGAGAAGGACGTCTGGAACAACGACCCGGTCCTCGGCCAGACCGCCATCGACGAGTTCGAGGGCTGGACCAACGAGACCGACTGGAACGCCTTCTACGACAACGTCTGGCAGCGCGACCTGCCCGCCAAGTACCTCCAGCAGCAGAAGATCACCCGCTGGAACGGCAATGACATCGCCTTCACCGGCGATGTGCGGGGCACCGTCGAGGACGGCAGGCGGACCTTCTACGACCACGGCCGCAAGGTCCTCAGCGGCACCGACTACCTGCTGCCGTGGGACGGCGGCAAGAAGCTGTACCACTACAGCAAGTCCGGCGGTACGAGCAGCTGGGCGGTGCCGTCGGGCGGCACGTACACCGTCTACAAGCTCACCGACAACGGCCGGGTCAAGACCGGCACCGTCCGCCCGGTGGGCGGGAAGATCACGCTGACCGCCGAGGCCGGTCAGCCCTACGTCCTCTACCCGGACCAGGCACCCGGGGCCGCCGACGCCAAGTGGGGCGAGGGCACCCCGGTCGACGACCCCGGCTTCAACGACAACGGGCTGACCGCCTGGTCGAAGACCGGAACCGTCACCCGCGACACCGACGACCAGGGCCGCAACAGCGCCAGGCTCTCCGGCACCGGCACGGCGGCGCTCGCCCAGAGCATCACCGGCCTCAAGCCCGGCACGCGCTACACCGCGTCCGCGCTCATCGAGGTCCAGCCCGGAAAGACCCGGCACACGACGCTCTCGATCGGCGGGAAGTCCGTCGCCGTGGACCGCTCCACCGCCAAGGACTACGTCGCCGCGTCCGACTGGCACGGCACCTACTTCCAGCGCGCCAGGGTGAACTTCACCGCCCCCGCGAACGGCCGCGCCACGCTCCGCATCGAAGCGGCCGACGGCAGCACGGCGACGGTACGGGCCGATGACGTACGCCTCGTCGCGAACGCTCCGGCCACCCGCGAGAACACCGTCGTGTACGAGGACTTCGAGGACGTCGACCAGGGCTGGGGCCCCTTCCTCAAGGGCGACGCGGGCGGCTCCACCGACCCCCGGACCGTCATCTCCCAGCTGCACGCCCCGTACACCCAGGCCGGCTGGAACGGAAAGCTCATCGACGACGTCATCGGCGGCAAGGAGTCCCTCAAGGCCCACGAGGAGAACACCGGACTCGTCTACCGCACCGCCCCCTGGACCGTGCCGATGACCGACGGCCACCGCTACAAGGTCGAGTACGACTACCAGTCCAGTCACTCCGGCGCCTACGAGTGGGTCGACGGCTACGACCGGATCACCGCCGAGGGCAAGCCCGCCTCCGTCGAGACCCGGACCACCCCCGTCGGACAACAGCGCACCACCGGCCACTTCACCGAGACCGTCACCGCGGGCTGCGGCGACACCTGGACCGGGCTGCGCAAGCGCGGCGACGCACCCGACGGCGCCGACTTCGTCCTCGACGCGTTCACCGTGACCGACCTCGGCCCGGCCCCCGCCGCCGAGCAGGCCGCCTGCGGCACGCTCGGTGTCGACCCGGTCGCCGAGACGCTGGAGCCGGGCACGGCCAACACCGTCAAGGCGAGCTTCACCAACTACGAGGCCACCGCGGCGACCGGTGTCGCGCTGAGCCTGACCGTCCCCGAGGGCTGGCAGGCGGAGCCCGTCGGCGCCGTCACCTTCGACTCGGTCGCGGCGGGCGCGAAGGTCACCGGCAGCTGGCAGGTCACCCCGCCGGTCGACGCCAAGTACCAGACGTACAGCCTGAGCTCCCAGGTGACGTACACGGTCGGCGGCGCGCGGCGCACGCTCGGTGCGCAGACCTCCGTACGGACCCTGCCGCCGCCGCCCACCACGGACAGCTGGGCCAGCGACCTCGACTGGACGGCCGCCGAGAACGGCTGGGGGCCCGTCGAGCGGGACCTCTCCAACGGTGAGCAGGGCAGTGGCGACGGCACCCCGCTGAAGATCGGCGGCACCACCTACACCAAGGGCCTCGGCAGCCACGCCCCGGCGAAGATCCGCTACTACCTGGGCGGCACGTGCACCTCCTTCACCGCCCAGGTGGGCGTGGACGACGTGCAGACCTCGCGCGGCAGCGTGCAGTTCGGCGTCCTGGCCGACGGCACCGAGAAGGTGAAGTCACCGGTCCTGAAGGCGCCCGACAACGCCTGGTCGCTCACGGCCGACATCACCGGCGCCACGTACGTCGACCTGGTCGTGGGCGACGGTGGCGACGGGAACGGAAACGACCACGCGGACTGGGGTGACGCACGCTTCCATTGCGGTGGTTGAGACCACAGGATGCGGGGTGGGTGCGTACCACGAGCACCCACCCCGCACCACTTCTCACCCCTTTCGCGAGGGCGTCCACCCACCCCGCACCCTTTCCGCGCCGGCGTCCACCCCCTGACGAATGGGAGCCTCACATGCCGAACCCGTCCGAAATGTCACGCCGTACTCTGCTCGCCCTCTCGACCGCCACCGCACTGGCGGTCTCCCTCCCCGGCTCCGCGACGGCCGCGACGGCCGTGGCATCC
Organism: Streptomyces sp. NPDC058092; assembly: GCF_042884935.1. Taxonomy (NCBI): domain Bacteria; kingdom Bacillati; phylum Actinomycetota; class Actinomycetes; order Kitasatosporales; family Streptomycetaceae; genus Streptomyces; species Streptomyces sp. NPDC058092. The sequence goes on along the minus strand of NZ_JBHVSY010000010.1, from coordinate 136,973 downwards.
ACCGAGGCAGCCACCGGGGCCGGCGCGGGGGCCGACGAATTCGACGCCCTCCGCCTGCGCTGGGCCGACATCGCCCTCGGCACCGGCTTCGACGCGGCCGCCGAACCCTTCGCCTCCCGCCTCGCCGAAACCGGCACGCTCGCACGGGGGTTCCGGGCGACGATGAATCCGGCCGCCGACTCGCTGTGGCCCGGCTTCCTGTACAACCCGCCGTCCGGCATCACCCAGAGCTACAGCCGCCTGTGGACGATGACCCAGGCGTACGCCCAGGCGGGCACCGGATCGACCGGCGACGCCACGCTCCTCGCCGACATCCTCCGCGGCTACGACCACCTCGCCGCGACCGCCTACCACGCCTCCGTCACCCCGTACGGCAACTGGTGGGAGTGGCAGATCGGCAGCCCGCGCCTGCTCATGGACATCACGTCCGTCCTGTACGAGCACCTGGGCGCGGCCCGCGTCGAGGCCGCCTGCGCCGCCGTCGACCACTTCGTCCCCGACTCCGTACTCCGCGACTACAGCGGCACCTCCACCGGCGCCAACCGCGTCGACCTCTGCCGCTCCGTCACCCTGCGCGGCGTCCTCGGCCGGGCGCCCGCGAAGATCGCCCTGGCCAGGGACGCGCTGTCCCCGGTCTTCCCGTACGTCACCGACGGAGACGGCCTGTACGCGGACGGGTCGTTCATCCAGCACACCACCGTCGCCTACTCCGGCACCTACGGCCAGGTCATGCTCGACGGCCTCGGCCGCCTCTTCGCACTGCTCGCCGGATCCACCTGGGCCGTCACCGACCCGGGCCGGCAGATCATCCTGGACAGCGTCGAGCACGCCTACGCGCCGCTGATCTACAACGGTCTGGTCATGGACAGCGTCAACGGCCGTGCCATCAGCCGCGGCTACCTGAAGAACGACGATCTGCGGGTGATGCGCGGCGACCACTTCCACGGGCAGGGCATCATCGCCGGGATCGCCCTCCTCGCCGCAGGCGCCTCCCCGGCCGAGCGCGACCGGTGGCACGGCATGATCAAGGGCTGGATCGCCCGCGACCGGACGAGCCCGATCCTCACCGCCCGCCAGTTCGGCATCGCGGACCTGGCCCGGCTGCACGCCGTCCAGGCCACCGCGGCGCCGGCCGCGCCCGAGCGGGTGGGCCACCACCTCTTCGCCGGCATGGCCCGCGCCGTCCACCGGCGCCCCGGCTGGGCCGCGGGCATCTCCATGGCCTCGGAGCGGATCGCGCACTACGAGTGCGGCAACGGCGAGAATCCGCGCGGCTGGCACACCGGCGCCGGAATGCTCTGCTGGTGGCCCGGCGAGAAGGAGAACGACCAGTACACCGACTGGTTCTGGCCGACCGTCGACCCCTACCGGCTGCCCGGAACGACCGTGTCCACCAAGCGGCTCGCCGACAAGGCGGGTGGCGAATGGGGTGCGCCCAGGCCCGCGGTGAAATGGGTCGGCGGCGCCACGGACGGCGAATTCGGCGCGGTGGGCCAGCACCTCAAGGGCCTCGGCTCGACCCTGGAGGCCCGTAAGTCGTGGTTCTGCGTCGCCGACACGGTCGTCTGCCTCGGCGCCGGCATCACCGGCACCGACCAGGTCCCCGTCGAGACGATCGTCGACAACCGCATGCTCGGCGAGGGCGGCACGCAGCCGCTCACCGTGGAGGCGGGCGCCGGCCCCCGCTGGGCCCACCTGGAGGGTCACGGCGGCTGGGTCCTCCCCGGCGGCGCCGGCCTGCGTACCCTGCGCGAGGACCGCACCGGCGCCTGGTCCGATATCAACACCACCAGCTCCACCGAGCGCCGCACCCGCCGCTACCAGACGCTCTGGCTCGACCACGGCACCGACCCGGTCGACGCCGACTACGTCTACCTGCTGATGCCCGGCGCCTCCCGCCGTACCGTCACCGCCCGCGCCGCCGACCGGCGGTGGCTGACCGTGCTCGCCAACACGGCCGCCGCGCAGGCGGTCGCCGTCCGCTCGCAGGGGGTGACCGCCGCCAACTTCTGGCAGCCGGGCGCGGCCGGTCCGCTCTCCGTCACGGCCGCGGCGAGCGTGCTCGTACGGGAGGGGCGGCGTACGACGACGGTGTGCGTCAGCGGCCCCGACCGGACCGGTGCGCCGGTGGACGTCGTCTGGGAGCGGCCGGTGAGCGCTGTCGTCTCGGCGGACCCCGGCATCGAGGTGCGGTCCACCGGCCGGCGCCTGGTGCTCAGGGTCGAACCGGGGACGGAGGGACGCACCCTGCGGTGTGACGTCCGGTAGACACCGGGTGACCGGAGGTGTCCGGGGACTGGGAGCGGCACCCGTTGCGCGCGTTCCCTCATGCGCTATGGGGAGTTGAAGGCGCACTGGCGGCTCCGGCTGCGTCGCGGCGGGCCGCACGGGCCGGTGTGCGGCGCCGGAGTGCTGCTCACCCAGGACCGGGCGCTGACCTGCGCCCATGTCGTCGGCAAGCCGGACGCCCGGATGGGGGTGCGGTTCGCCGAGAACCCCGGCATCGCCCCGGTCGGGGCACGGGTCGCCGAGGACGGCCGGCTGCCCGGCCTCGGCGCGACCCGTGAGGACATCGCCGAGCCCAGGAGGAGTGGGGCCGCAAGGCCGGGGTATTCTCGCCGGACTCCGCCGTGCACGCCAAGAGCGGGGCGGTCGAGAAGCGGATCAGCGCCCGGCTCACCGACCATCGGGTGCCGCTCTGCCCGGACGCCTCCGACGTCATGCCGGCCGCCGTGCGGGACGCCTTCTACGAGGCCGTGCTGCTGACCATCGCTCACTCCGGTGACCCGGTGCGGGAGCGTCCGGAAGCGATTCAGAAGGTGCAGGACGCCCCAGGACGCCCAACCGGAGGACACCCCGAGGCTGACACACGTGTGCAGCAGACCACAGTGATTCTTTGTCGGACCCGTACAAAGACTCACCTACGGGGGCTGGTACATCGCCTGCATGAGGCCCGACTTCTGTCAGGCTCCACCAGGAAACGGGTCAGGAGACTGTACGGAGTCGACGGCAGGATTTACTTGCCGCGCTTCGTAGGGTCGGTACATGACCGTTGTGGACGAAACCCCGGGCGAGCCGAGCGACACCCGTGGCCGTGTGGCCGAACTGCTGGCACTGCGCGAGCAGGCCCGCCGCGGACCGAGTGACCGGGCGACCGAGGCGCAGCACGCCAAGGGCAAGCTGACGGCGCGTGAGCGCATCGAGCTGCTGGTCGACCCGGGTTCGTTCAAGGAGGTCGAGCAGCTGCGCCGGCACCGGGCGACCGGCTTCGGCCTGGAGGAGAAGAAGCCGTACACCGACGGTGTCATCACCGGCTGGGGCACGGTCGACGGCCGTACCGTCTTCGTCTACGCGCACGACTTCCGGATCTTCGGTGGCGCCCTGGGCGAGGCCCACGCCACCAAGATCCACAAGATCATGGACATGGCCATCTCGGCCGGTGCCCCGCTCGTCTCGCTGAACGACGGCGCGGGCGCCCGTATCCAGGAGGGCGTCAGCGCGCTCGCCGGATACGGCGGCATCTTCCAGCGCAATACCAAGGCCTCCGGCGTCATCCCGCAGATCAGCGTGATGCTCGGCCCGTGCGCGGGCGGCGCGGCCTACAGCCCCGCCCTCACCGACTTCGTGTTCATGGTCCGCGAGACCTCCCAGATGTTCATCACCGGACCGGACGTCGTGAAGGCGGTCACCGGCGAGGAGATCACCCAGAACGGCCTCGGCGGCGCCGATGTGCACGCCGAGACCTCGGGCGTCGCGCACTTCGCGTACGACGACGAGGAGACCTGCATCGCCGAGGTCCGCTACCTGATCGGGATGCTGCCGTCCAACAACCGGGAGAACCCGCCCGCCGTGGCGAGCGACGACCCGGCCGACCGGCGCGGCGACGTCCTGCTGGACCTGGTGCCGGCCGACGGCAACCGCCCGTACGACATGCACAAGGTCATCGAGGAGCTCGTCGACGACGGCGACTACCTGGAGATCCATGAGCGCTGGGCCCGCAACATCATCTGCGCCCTGGCCCGTCTGGACGGCCAGGTCGTCGGCATCGTCGCCAACCAGCCGCAGTCCCTCGCCGGTGTCCTGGACATCGAGGCGTCGGAGAAGGCGGCCCGGTTCGTCCAGATGTGTGATGCATTCAACATTCCCATCATCACTCTTTTGGACGTACCCGGCTTTCTGCCCGGGGTCGATCAGGAGCACGGTGGAATCATTCGGCACGGTGCGAAGCTGCTCTACGCGTACTGCAACGCCACGGTGCCGAGGATCTCGCTGATCCTGCGCAAGGCCTACGGCGGTGCGTACATCGTGATGGACAGCCAGTCCATCGGTGCGGATCTGACGTACGCCTGGCCGACCAACGAGATCGCGGTGATGGGCGCCGAAGGCGCCGCCAACGTCATCTTCCGCCGGCAGATCGCCGACGCCGAGGACCCGGAAGCCATGCGGACCCGCATGGTCAAGGAGTACAAGGCCGAACTGATGCACCCGTACTACGCCGCCGAGCGCGGCCTGGTCGACGACGTCATCGACCCCGCCGAGACCCGCGAGGTGCTGATCGCCTCGCTCGCCATGCTCCGCACCAAGCACGCCGACCTGCCGTCCCGCAAGCACGGCAACCCCCCGCAGTAGTCCGCGGCCCCCGCAGCAACCCTGCCGGACCCGCGAAGACCTGCCGAGAAGACGGAGAAACCGCCCATGAGCACTGCCACCGAGTCCGTGCTGCGCGTCGAGAAGGGTCTTGCCGACCCCGAGGAGCTGGCCGCCATAACCGCGGTCCTGCTCGCCCGCGCAGCCGCCCAGCCCGCCGCGCCCCCCGCCCACCGCGGCCGCAGCACCGCCGGCTGGCGCCGCCTGGAACGCACCCCGGGCTTCCGCGCCCCGCACTCCTGGCAGGGCTGACAGACACCCGCACGCGTGAGGCCCCGCACTCCTCCGGCTGAATTCCGGGAGTGCGGGGCCTCACGCATGCGCGACCTCCGGCCACGCTCTGTCCTCGATCTCCCCCGTAGCCTTGACGACACGGGGGGATCCCCTTGACGGGCTCGATCCACGAGCCCGCCCGGCGGTCGAGGACGGGACGGTTGCCGGACGACCCGGCGAACCCCCTAACGCAACCGCGCCATCAGCGCGTGCTCCACGAGTGTGATCAGCGCACTCTTGGCGTCCGCGCGGTGCCGCGCGTCCGTCGTGAGAATCGGCGTGTCCGGCCCGATCTGGAGGGCTTCGCGGACTTCGTCGGGGGTGTAGGGCTGGTGCCCGTCGAAGCCGTTGAGGGCGATGACGAAGGGGAGCCCGCTGTTCTCGAAGTAGTCGACGGCGGGGAAGCAGTCGGCGAGGCGGCGGGTGTCGACGAGGACGACGGCGCCGATGGCGCCGCGGACCAGGTCGTCCCACATGAACCAGAAGCGGTCCTGTCCGGGCGTACCGAAGAGGTACAGGATCAGGTCCTGGTCCAGGGTGATGCGGCCGAAGTCCATCGCCACCGTCGTGGTGGTCTTGTCCCCGGTGTGCGTCAGATCGTCGATGCCCGCGGACGCGGACGTCATCACGGCTTCGGTGCGCAGCGGATTGATCTCCGAAACGGCACCGACGAACGTGGTCTTACCCACGCCGAAGCCCCCTGCCACCACGATCTTCGCGGAGGTAGTGGAGCGGGCCGCTCCGCCGCTAGAGCTTGCGAAGTCCACTGAGCACCCTTTCGAGCAGTGTCACATCTGGCTGGCCGCCGGCGGACTCGTCGCCGCCGGGCTGATGGATAGCGACGAGTCCGGCCTCTGCCAGGTCGGCTACGAGGATCCGGGCAACGCCGAGCGGGATCGAGAGCAGTGCCGAAATCTCGGCGACCGACTTGATCTCGAAGCACAGCCGGCAGATCCGCTGGTGCTCGGGCAACTGCCCTTGCAGCCGGGACGGATCGGCCGTGGTACTGACCAACGCCTCAATGGCGAGTTGGTAGCGCGGTCGTGTCCGGCCGCCGGTCATGGCGTACGGACGGACCAGCGGATTGTGCGCTGCCGGCGCGGCGGGCTCAGGGGCCTGCCGCGGCTGCACGGGCTGGATGCGGGGCGACTGGGGCGAGTCGAAACGGTGCGGCCGCTGCGGGGGCCACCCGGAGCCCTGCTGGGCACCGTACGGCTGCTGCGGCGGTTGCGGCTGCTGGTAGGGCTGATACGGCTGCTGGGCGCCCTGTCTGCCGGGTGTGGAGGGGAAGTTGAACCGGTTGTCCCCGTGCTCACCCGGTACGTTCTGGCCACCGTTGTACCGGTGTCCGCCTGGGGGTGTTGCCACGATGCCTCCTCCGCCTGCCGGTCCCGATCCCAGTGGGTCCGCGCCACCGCACTTTATGGTGCGGTGGCGCGAAACGCACTGTCTGTCTACTAGTTAAGAAGACTTCCCTGAAGTTCGGCGCGGAGGTCCGGGGTGAGGACGCCGCCCGCGCGGTCGACAAGAAGGGCCATTTCGTACCCGACAAGACCGATATCGGCGTCCGGATGCGCGAGAACGGCCAGTGAAGATCCGTCGGAGATGGACATCAGGAAGAGGAATCCGCGCTCCATCTCCACAACCGTCTGATTCACCGCGCCGCCTTCGAAGATCCGCGAGGCGCCCGCGGTCAGCGAGGTCAGACCGGAGGCGACGGCCGCCAGCTGGTCGGCGCGGTCGCGCGGAAATCCTTCGGACATGGCCAGCAGGAGTCCGTCGGCGGAGACCACCACCGTGTGCGACACCCCGGGGGTGTTGTCCACGAAGTTGGTGATCAACCAGTTGAGATTCTGCGCCGCCTGGCTCATCGGGCTCACACTAACGCTCCTGGTTGTAGGTATTACTTGTGTCCGAACCCGCGTTACGTCCCCGCAGCACGCCCCGCCGCAGGTTGCTCAACCTGCCGCGGACGTCCTCGGGGGCGCGGGAGACCTGAGGGCCGCCCTGCAGGGTCTGCTCCGCCGTACCCTCGACCAGATTGGCCTTGGGCACCCGCCGGGGAAGCCCGGACGAGGTGACCCCGCCCGCCTTCGGCTCCCGGAGCTTCTCGGCCCGCTCCCAGCGCTCGTCGTTCGTCGAGCGCCAGTCGTCGGAGCCGGTCTCGTCCTGCTGTGCGGACGGCGGCTGCGGCGGCAGTTCCTGCTGCTGCGGCGGCAGTTCCTGCTGTGCGGCTGCGGACCGGTTGTTCCCGCGGCCGGTGGGCTGCCAGTGCTGCTGACCGCCCCGGCGCGGCAGACCGGCTTCGGTCAGCTCGTGGCCGGAGTTCGGGGTGGGCCCCGGACGGTCGAAGCCTACGCGTTCCTGCGGCTCGGCGGGGGCGTTCGGGACAGATTCCGCTTCGACCTGCGCAGGCGGCACGTACGCATCCTGATACGCGCCCTGATTCGCCCATTCGTCCTGGTGGGGCTGGGGGGCGAACGGTTCCTCGTACGACGGCTGCACGGTCTCACCGGCCGCATATGCCGCCTCCGCATAGCCGCCTTGCCGGGTGTGGCCGGGCTGCTCGGCGAAGCCCGCGTCACCGGCGTAGGGGGCGTAACCGCCCTCGTACGGAGCCTGCTCGTACTGCTGCGGCTCCTGGGCGTACCCGTTCCCGGCGTACGGATCCTGCGCGAACTGCGGGCGCTCACCCGTCGCCTGCGCCTCCAGCGCGGCCCGGCGCTCCTCACGCATCAGCGAACGGCCCACCGGGTCCAGCTGCGGGGTGTCCGCCGACGGCTGCTCGTAACGCGAGTCGTCGAAGCCGAGCTCCGCCGCCGTGCGCATCTGCGGGGGCGCGGGCTGCTCGAAGCCCTGCTGCTGCGGAATGATCGAGGAGACGGTGAAGTCGTCCTGCGCGGCGGCCGGTTCGCCGCCGCCACCGTGGGTGATGGCGTCCGGCAGCATGACCAGCGAGGTGGTCCCGGCCTGCTCGCCCGAGGGACGCAGCTGGACCCGGATACCGTGCCGGTCGGCGAGCCGGCCGACCACGAAGAGACCCATCCGCTGCGACACCGCGGCGTCCACGGTCGGCGGGTTGGCCAGCTTGTGGTTGATGTCGGCGAAGTCCTCGGCGGTGAGACCGATGCCCTTGTCGTGGATCTCGATCATCACGCGGCTGTCGGGCAGCCGGGTCGCCGTGATCCGCACCTTGGTCTGCGGGGAGGAGAACATGGTGGCGTTCTCCAGCAGCTCGGCCAGCAGATGCACGAGGTCGGTGACGGACTGGCCGTGGATCTCGGTCTCCGGCACCCCGGAGAGCTCCACACGCTCGTACGACTCCACCTCGGAGGCGGCGGCCCGCAACACGTCGACCAGCGGAACCGGCTGGTTCCAGCGGCGACCGGGCTCCTCGCCGGCCAGCACGAGAAGGTTCTCGCCGTTGCGCCGCATCCGGGTGGCCAGGTGGTCCAGCCGGAAGAGGCTCTCCAGCTGGTCCGGGTCGGCCTCGTTGTTCTCCAGGCCGGTGATGAGGGTCAGCTGGCCCTCGATCAGCGACTGGTTGCGACGCGACAGATTGGTGAAGATCGCGTTGACGTTGCCCCGCAGCATGGCCTGCTCGGCCGCCAGCCGGACCGCCTCGCGGTGCACCTGGTCGAAGGCGCGGGCGACCTCGCCGATCTCGTCGCGGCTGTCGATCGGGATCGGCTGGACGCGGGTGTCGATCCGGCCCGGATCGGTCCTGGAGAGCTGGTCGACCAGCATCGGCAGCCGCTGCTCGGCGATCCCGAAGGCGGCGGTACGCAGATGGCGCATCGAGCGGCTCATCTGCCGCGCCATCAGCCCGGCCAGGACGAAGGCGGCCAGCAGGGCGACGATCACGACGGCCGCGTTGATGAAGGCGTCGTTCCTGGCGCTGGACGAGATGTCCGCGGCCTCGGTCACGGCCTTGTCGACGAGCTCGTCCTCGACCGTGGTGTAACCGTCGAACTTGGCGGTGGCGGCGGCCATCCAGGTCTCGGGCGTGATGCCCTTGGCGGCCAGCTTCTGGGGGGACTTCCCTTGCCCGATCTGCTGGGCCATGCCGTCGAAGACCGAGCCGTCGACACTGGGCGGTGTGACGAACGGGACCCCCGCGGCGTCGGCCTGCTCCTTCGCCTTCTTCAGCTTCTTCGCGCCGTCGGCCGACTGCGCGGCCATGACCTGCTTCAGCCGGGCCGCGTCGGCCTCCGTACCGCCGGAGACGAACTCGCCGAGCGCGATCTGCTCCAGGTAGTTGTACGAGCCGAAGGCCTTGACCTGGGCGTCGAACGTGGCGCTCTCCTGGCTCGGACGCACCAGCAGGTGCATACCGATGGAGCGCTGAAGCGATTCTGCAGCCTTGGCGAGCTCGAGCGCGTAGACCGTACGGCCGTAACTGGTGATGTTGCCGGTGCCCAGACCCAGCTCGTTGCAGAACTCCATCAAGGAGTGCTGCACCTGGACATAACCCTCCTCCGTCTTCACCGGGTTCATCGCCTCGGCGTAGGCGGCCTTGCGCAGCTCGGGGAGTTTGGGCTCCTCCAGCCGGAACAGTTGAAGGCGCCGCTCCAGACCCTGCTTCTTGGGCATGTCCTTCACGGCCGTGTCGAACTTGGCCGCGGCGGCGTCGGTGGTCGCCCGGACCTGGCCGATGACGGCGGAGCCCCGCTTGTTCGACAGCAGGGGCTGAGCGGAGAGGTCACGCTCATTGAGGAGTGCCTGGCCGTACGCGGAGGCCGCGCGCACGATCAGCGCGGTCTTCTCGGCCTCCTGCGCCTCCCGCCAGGTGTCGATCGAGCCCTTCACCTGGAAGCCGCCCATGACCAGGCCGACCAGCACCGGGATCAGGAGGATCGCGTTCAGCCGAGTGGGCACCCGCCAGTTGCGCGGGGAAAGCCGGCTTGAGCTGCCCCCGGACTTCGCCGCTCGGGACATATCGGCAGGCGACGCCGCAGCGCGGGGCGGCGGGGTGAAATTGCCCCGCTCCGGCTCCGCCACGGAGCCCTCGTTGCTTCGCCTCACTCGACCAACAACCTCTCGGCGTCGGCACCTACGTTGTGCCGTGTTTCGTTCAGGGCCGTACTACTCGGGAGTTCGTCGAATTCCAGCACGGGGACCGGTCGCGTTCCAAACAGTCGGAACCAGCCATTCCGAGTGGTCCAAGCCTCAGATAAAACGGGCATAAAGAACGAGCCCCGCCAAAAGGCGGGGCTCATGTGAGCGCAGCGATACCGATTGAACGCATCGGGTGTTGAACGCGGGACAATTCTCTGTCGAAACGTTATGAACGCGGGGGCGGATCGTGTCAAAGGACACAGCCCGCCCCCGTTTGGCTACGGTAACTGCCGTATGTCAATACAGACTTGTGCTTACTTCAGCCGTGCCATCAGCGCGTGCTCCACGAGCGTGATCAGGCCGCTCTTGGCGTCTGCCCGGTGCCGCGCGTCCGTCGTGATGATCGGGGTGTCGGGGCCGATCTGGAGGGCTTCGCGGACTTCGTCGGGGGTGTAGGGCTGGTGCCCGTCGAAGCCGTTGAGGGCGATGACGAAGGGGAGCCCGCTGTTCTCGAAGTAGTCGACGGCGGGGAAGCAGTCGGCGAGGCGGCGGGTGTCGACGAGGACGACGGCGCCGATGGCGCCGCGGACCAGGTCGTCCCACATGAACCAGAAGCGGTCCTGTCCGGGGGTACCGAAGAGGTACAGGATCAGGTCCTGGTCCAGGGTGATGCGGCCGAAGTCCATCGCGACGGTCGTCGTCGTCTTGCCGCCGGTGTGCGTCAAGTCGTCGATGCCCGCGGACGCGGACGTCATCACGGCTTCCGTACGCAACGGGTTGATCTCCGAAACGGCACCGACGAACGTGGTCTTACCCACGCCGAAGCCCCCTGCCACCACGATCTTCGCCGAGGTGGTGGCCCGGGCAGCACCGCCACTAGAGCTTGCGAAGTCCACTGAGCACCCTTTCGAGCAGTGTTACATCCGGCGCGCCGCCGGCCTCTCCATTGCCCGGCTGGTGGATGGCCACCATGCCGGCTTCCGCCAGGTCCGCGACAAGAATCCGGGCCACACCGAGCGGCATCGACAGCAGCGCCGAGACCTCGGCCACCGACTTGACCTCACGGCAGAGGTGGCAGATCCGCTGGTGCTCGGGGAGCAGCGTCCCCAGATGCGCGGGGTCGGCCGTGGTGGAGACCAGCGCCTCTATCGCGAGCTGGTAGCGAGGCCGGGTCCGGCCGCCGGTCATGGCATACGGACGGACCAGCGGCTGGTCGCCTTCACCGTCGTACGACGCGTGGTGCAGTGCGCCGTACGGATCGGGTGAGGCGGGTGGCGGGGTCATGAATCCTCCGGGCGTGACAGCAGAGTGTCGGCTTGCCGTCTGAAGGGGCCGGTGGGGGCTCTAAGCGGCCTGACGGGTGAGTGATGAGGGCATTACCTGGGGCAATCGAATCTGTCATCGATCCGCGGCCGCCTAGTGGAGCAGGCTGCCTTGGAGCTCGGCACGGAGGTCCGGGGTGAGGACGGTGCCCGCTCGGTCGACCAGGAGGGCCATCTCGTACCCGACCAGACCGATGTCGGCGTCCGGGTGGGCGAGAACGGCCAGCGAGGAGCCGTCGGAGATGGACATCAGGAAGAGGAACCCGCGCTCCATCTCCACCACCGTCTGACTGACGGCGCCGCCCTCGAAGATCCGCGAGGCGCCCGCGGTCAGCGAGGTCAGACCGGAGGCGACGGCCGCCAGCTGGTCGGCGCGGTCACGGGGGAAACCTTCGGACATGGCCAGCAGGAGTCCGTCGGCGGAGACCACCACCGTGTGCGACACCCCGGGGGTGTTGTCCACGAAGTTGGTGATCAACCAGTTCAGATTCTGCGCGGCCTGACTCATCGGGCTCAACTAACGCTCCTGCGGGTGAGTGGGGCCGAGTGGAAAACTGCCGGTCGACGGGCCGTTGTTGGCCTGCCGTCCCTGCTGGATGCCCCGGCGGAGATTGGTCAACCGCCCGCGCACATCATCGGGCGCACGCGACACCTGAGGACCGGACTGATGGTTCTGCTGTTGGGCGGTGCCCGGAACCAGGTTGGCGCGAGGTACCCGGCGAGGCAGTCCGGAAGTGGTGACTCCGCCCGCCGCGGGCTTCTTGACCCGCTCCGCCTGCCGTACGAGTTCGTCGTTCGGCGAGGGGCGCCAGGAAGGTGTGGTGCCGCTGCCGTCGGCTCCGGTGCGGCGCGGCGCGGGGGCGGGAAGCTCCTGGCCGGGCTGCTGCGGGGCGGACGTGGGGGTCTGCGGCTCGGCCGGCGGCTGCTGGCCGCCCTGCTGCGGGCCGTGGAACCAGTTCGTCTCCAGGGTGTCGTACAGCGGCGTACGACCGTCCCCGGGCCCGGCCGGTGGCAGCGCCTCGGGCTGCGGCTGCGGCGGCAGGACCGGACGGTACTGCCCGTCACCGTGGGGCGCGGCGGGCGGACGCGGGGCACCGAAGTCCCCGTTGTCCCGGTCGCGCTGGCGCGGCACCGGCAGACCCTGGTCCTGCGCGGGCTGCGGCTGGCCGAAGTCGGGGCGGGCGAACTGCGCGGTGCCCGCCGGGTCCAGCGGCGACGGAGCCTGCGGGGCCGGACCGGAGAAGTCCGGGCGGGCGAACTCGGCGGTGGAGCCGGGGCCCTGCCGGTCGTCCATGGCCGGCCGCGGGCTCAGCGGCCGTTGGAACTGGCCGGTGGACTCGGGCTCCTCGTGACCGCGCGGGGCGTCCAGCGGGGTACGCCGCGGGGCGGACGGCTCATCGGCGCCCCAACTGGTGGTCTGCGAGCGCTGCGGCTGCGGATTGCCACCGGGCAGCTCGGCACGCGGACCGCCGACCGGGGGCAGCTGACGACCGGGCTCGACCGGGCCGCCGGACCGCGGGAAGCCACCCTGGCCGGCCGGGTTCTGCCGGGCCCGCTGCGGCTGCGGCGCCCCCCACGGGGCGGGGCCGTCGGCCTGCCCCTGCTGGTCGAAGGGGTCCTGGTCGTTGCGGTTCTGGCCGTTGTGGCTCTGGTCGTTCCGGTCCTGGCGGTTCTGGTCCTGGCGGTTCTGGCCGAACAGGTCGGCCCGTCCCGAGTCCGTACGGCCCGTTCCGTCGCCCTGGCCGCGCGCACCGAGCCGGGCGCCGTTGCCGAAAGCACCGGCGAGGCCGCCGCCCTGACGCTGCGGCTCCTGGCGCGCGTTGTCCTGCGGACCGGAGTCGGCCGGTCCGGTGGACTGGAAGCCGGTGTTCTGCTGACCCGGCTGGTTCTGCTGGTTCTGCGGCCGGCGGGGTCCGTTGTCCCGCGAGGGCAGTGCGGCGCGCGGACCGGAGCCCGCACCGACCTGACCACGCGCGGCGCCCGGACCCGAGGCGAGCCGGCCGGCCGGGGCCGCCGGAGCACCGCCGAGGCCGGGACGGGAACCGTTGCCCTGCCCCGGACCGCCGGCACCGCCGAGCAGTCCGCCGGGGGCGGGCTGCTGCCCCGGCCCCTGCTTGGGGGCCGGCTGCTTGCCGCCGTGCGCCACATCGACGGGCAGCATGACCAGCGCGGTCGTGCCACCGGAGTCCGAGGGCCGCAGCTGGATCCGGATGCCGTGACGCAGGGACAGCCGGCCGACCACGAACAGACCCATGCGGCGGGAGACCGAGACGTCCACGGTGGGCGGCGAGGCGAGCCGCTCGTTGATCGCCGCGAGGTCCTCGGGGGAGAGGCCGATACCCGTGTCGTGGATCTCGACCAGCACCCGCCCGTCGGGCAGCGCGTGACCGGTGACCCGCACCTTCGTCTGCGGCGAGGAGAACGACGTGGCGTTCTCCAGCAGCTCCGCGAGCAGGTGCACGAGGTCGTTGACCACGCGACCGGCGACCTCGGTGGCGGGCACCGCGGACAGTTCGATGCGCTCGTACTGCTCCACCTCGGAGGCGGCGGCCCGGAGCACGTCGACCAGCGGGACGGGGCGGGTCCACCGGCGGCCCGGCTCCTCGCCCGCGAGGACGAGGAGGTTCTCGCCGTTACGGCGCATGCGGGTCGCGAGGTGGTCGAGCTTGAAGAGCGAGGACAGCTGGTCCGGGTCGGCCTCGCGCGACTCCAGTTCGGAGATGAGCGAGAGCTGACGCTGGATGAGGCCCTGGCTGCGGCGCGAGAGGTTGGTGAACATCGCGTTGACGTTGCCCCGCAGAAGGGCCTGCTCGGCGGCGAGGCGGACCGCCTCGCGGTGCACGTCGTCGAAGGCCGCGGCCACCTGGCCGATCTCGTCCCGGGAGTGCACACCGACCGACTCGACCGAGGTGTCGACGTCCTGCGGGTCGGCCTCGGAGAGCTGCTTGACGAGCTCGGGCAGCCGGTCCTGCGCGACGCGCGTAGCGGTGTCCTGCAGCCGCCGCAGCGAACGGATCATCGACCGGGCTACGACGAAGGCACCGACCAGCGAGACACCGAGCACCAGCAGGATGAGCGCACCGCTGATGATCGCTTCGCTCTTCGACTGGTCGCGGAGCTCGCGGGCCTTGCCCTCCATGTCGCTGAGGAGGGTCTCCTCGATGGTCTTCATCGCCTGGATCTTGGTGGAGCTCTGGTCGTACCAGTCCAGGTAGGAGCGCCGCGGGGTGCCGGTCATGCCCGAGGGGGTGTCCAGCACCTTCTTCGCGTAGGTGTTGGCGGCCTTGATCTCCGGGTTGCCGTCGTCCAGCGTGGCGGTCAGCTCTTCGGCGTTGTTGCCGGTGGCCTGGTAGACGGCGGCGAAGGAGCGGCGTGCCGAGGTCTCCTTGCGCAGCGCGGCGCGGCCGAACTGCTTGTCGTTCTGATCGAGGTGCGGCTGCTTGTCGTTGCCGCCGGGCAGGGCCGCGGCGATGATCGCCCGCTGGACCGAGGCGTACTCCTTGGCGGAGGAGAAAGCCGCCAGCGCCCGGGTCCGCTTGATCATCTCCGAGTTGCTGGTCGCCTGCGCCATGTCCTGCGAGAGGCTCAGCAGCGAGGTGATCAGCTGGCTGTACTGGTCGACGGTCTGGAGACTCGGGGTTTTCTTGGCGTATGCCGTCTTGCGGATCTCGCGGATCTCGGTCAGCTGGCTGGCGATCTGCTGGACGCTCGAGTAGATGCCTTCGAGGGCCTCGTCGCCGGAGGGGTCGCCGATCGAGTTGGTGGCGTCGAGGAAGGCCGTCTTCGCCCGTTCGGTCTTCTTGCGGGGCTCGGTGACCTTGAAGTCGTCGGCCTTGACCCCGTTGGACAGCGGACCGGCCGAGCGGTCGCGCTCCTCCTGGAGCGCCTGGGCGAGCGTGGTCGCCTGCTTGGTCATCCTGGTCAGCAGCTGCATGTGATCCAGCTGCTGCATGTCGTTCATGGAGTCGTTGATCCGCAGCCCGCCCAGCGTGGTCGCGGCGACCACGGGAAGGGCGAGCAGGGAAACCAGACGCGTGCTGATGCGCCAGTTGCGAAGAGCTACTCGTGAGCCCGTGTTGACGGGGCCCCGGGGCTTGAGCGACGAGATCGGGTCGGTGCCGGCGGCCGCCGTGGCACCGGGGCCCCGGTCACGGTCGCTGCTGTCGCCGGCCGAGGCCGGTCCGGTGGACTGGGCGTGCTGGGGCGAGGAACCGCGGTCGGTCCCGCCGTGCGGCTCCTGCTCCGCCGCAGCGCTGCCATCCCTCTTGAAACGTCCCTGCACTAGCGTCGCAACCTCTGGACCAGGCGTCCCTCCGCGCGAAGCGGATGGGACGGTGTCGGCGTCGTGGGGCGTTGTACCCGCCCCATGGTGGTCGTGAGTGACCGGCGCTCTTCCCCTTCCCGCCGCCACTCGGCGCTGCGTTGCGCCCCCTGCGCGCCGGCTTGAAACCCGCGGCGGTGCGTGGAATTCCAGCACAGTGCCGGATCTCCAACAAGGGCCTCGTACCCGGCTGTGACCTGGATGACGCGTTGTGATGACTGAGTAACAAGCCGTGGAGCGTGTTCGCGGTCAAAGTGGATCATTACGGGTGAATCGGCGAAGGGTGAAGGGTGTCCCAGTCGACATGATCAGGAGCGGAATGGCTGATTCAGTGATGCAATGTCCGTTTCTTCCGGGGTGGTCGACCGCCCGAAATGAGGTAATTGTCGACTCGTTCGTGAGCAAACTCACATCATGATCGCCGTCTCATCCGGGCTTCCGAAGGGAATTCGATGTTTAGCCTGACGCTTTACAGGGATGGCAAATCCGACAACCGGCGCCCCTCCGAGCGGCGCCCGTACCGACAGGGTCCGAACGGCAGATGAAGACGACGATGATGTTCCGCAACATTGCCAACCCCCGGCGCACCACGCTGGCGCACCTCAAGGACGCCGAAGAGCTGCGGACGCCGGAGCTGCCGGAGCACGCGCTCGACCTGCCCACCCAGACGGCCAACCCCCGCCGCACCATCCTCATGGAAGCCCCGGCAGCGGTCGCAGCCGCGGAGTAGGCAACCTCGGAGTAATGCGCACGTTGTCCCCCCTCACCCGCGTTAGCCTGGAGCGTCAGTCTTCAGCCAGCAAGCAAGTGAGGGGCGACAGCATCCCGTGCGCATCGCCAGGTTCTCCATCGACGGCAATGTCGCCTTCGGCGCCGTCGAGGGCGAGGGGCCCGATGGTCTCGTCCTCGACATCATCAAGGGCATTCCGTACGCCGAGTTCGAGCTCTCCGGCACGAAGGTCCCGCTGAGCAAGGTCCGCCTCCTGCCGCCCGTGCTCCCCAACAAGGTCGTGGCCATCGGCCGCAACTACGCGGAGCACGCCGCGGAACTGGGTAACGAGGTGCCGGACGTACCCGTCGCCTTCTTCAAGCCCACCACCTCGGTGATCGGCTCCGGCGACGCCATCGAGTACCCCTCCTTCTCCAACGAGCTCCACCACGAGGCCGAACTGGCCGTGGTCATCGGCCGCATGTGCCGCGAAGTGCCGCGTGAGCGCGTGAAGGACGTCATCTTCGGCTACACCTGCGCCAACGACGTCACCGCCCGCGATGCCCAGAAGCGCGAGAAGCAGTGGGCCCGGGCCAAGGGCTTCGACACGTCCTGCCCGCTCGGACCCTGGGTGGAGACCGACCTCGACCCCAGCGACCTGACCATCCAGGCCACGGTCAACGGCGAGCAACGCCAGTTGGGCCGTACGAGCGACATGATCCGCTCGATCGAGGATCTGGTCGTCCACATCACGGAAGCCATGACGCTGCTCCCGGGCGATGTGATCCTCACCGGCACTCCCGCAGGGGTCGGACCCCTCCATGTCGGCGACGAGGTCGCCGTCACCATCGAAGGCATCGGCACTCTCACCAACAAGGTGATCAAGCGTGGTTAACGCACCTGTCCGTGTACGTTTCTGCCCCTCCCCGACCGGCAACCCCCACGTGGGCCTGGTCCGCACCGCCCTCTTCAACTGGGCCTTCGCCCGCCACCACGGCGGCACCCTGGTCTTCCGTATCGAGGACACCGACGCCGCGCGCGACTCCGAGGACTCCTACAACCAGCTCCTGGACTCGATGCGCTGGCTCGGCTTCGACTGGGACGAGGGCCCCGAGGTCGGCGGTCCGCACGCCCCGTACCGCCAGTCGCAGCGCATGGACATCTACAAGGACGTCGCCGAGAAGCTCCTCACCGGCGGATACGCGTACCACTGCTACTGCACCACCGAAGAGCTCGACAGCCGCCGCGACACCGCCCGTGCCGCCGGCAAGCCGTCCGGCTACGACGGCCACTGCCGCGACCTCACGGCCGAGCAGATCGCCGCGTACGAGGCCGAGGGCCGCACCTCCATCGTCCGCTTCCGGATGCCCGACGAGGCGCTCACCTTCACCGACCTGGTCCGCGGCGAGCTGACCTTCCAGCCGGAGAACGTGCCGGACTACGGCATCGTCCGCGCCAACGGCGCCCCGCTCTACACGCTGGTCAACCCGGTCGACGACGCGCTGATGGAGATCACCCACGTCCTGCGCGGCGAGGACCTGCTCTCCTCCACCCCGCGCCAGCTCGCCCTCTACAAGGCGCTCATCGAGCTGGGCATCGCCAAGGGCACCCCCGCGTTCGGCCACCTCCCGTACGTCATGGGCGAGGGCAACAAGAAGCTCTCCAAGCGCGACCCGCAGGCCTCGCTCAACCTCTACCGCGAGCGCGGCTTCCTGCCCGAGGGGCTGCTCAACTACCTCTCCCTGCTCGGCTGGTCCATCGCCGAGGACCGCGACATCTTCTCCGTCGAGGAGATGGTGGCCGCGTTCGACATCGAGGACGTCAACGCCAACCCGGCGCGCTTCGACCTGAAGAAGTGCGAGCACATCAACGCCGAGCACCTGCGCATGCTCGACGTGAAGACGTTCACCGAGGCCTGCGGCCCCTGGCTGAAGGCGCCGTACGCCCCGTGGGCCCCGGAGGCCTTCGACGCCGGCCAGTTCGCGGCGATCGCCCCGCACGCCCAGACCCGGGTCACGGTCCTCTCGGACATCACCGCCAACGTCGACTTCCTCTTCCTCGACGAGCCGGCGACGGACGAGGCGTCCTGGGCCAAGGCGATGAAGGAGGGCTCCGACGCCCTGCTCGTCACGGCCCGCGCCAAGCTGGCCGACGCCGAGTGGAACGCGGACGCCCTGAAGAACGCCGTCCTCACCGCGGGCGAGGAGCACGGCCTGAAGCTCGGCAAGGCCCAGGCCCCGGTCCGCGTAGCGGTCACCGGCCGCACGATCGGCCTGCCCCTCTTCGAGTCCCTGGAGATCCTGGGCCGCGAGAAGACCCTGGAGCGCATCGACGCGGCACTGGCCAAGCTGACCGCGTAACGGGTTCGCATCACACGATGGGGTGGCTGCTCGGCCGGAGCAGCCACCCCCTCGGTATTCATTTGTATTCTTGCTTCATGGCTGACACCACGATCAAGATTGACGAAGGTATAAGGGATCGCCTCCGCACCCTGGCGGAGGAACGCGGCATGAGTACGCGAGCGTATGTCGAGCGCGTGGTCGCGGCCACGCCGACGGAGTCGGAGCAGGCTGAGCGAACGGCGCGCGCTGTCGCGTACGTCCGCGCGAATTTCGGTGTGGACCTCTCCGACGAGGATCTGAGTGCCGCGAGGGAATGGCGGGCGGATCTCCTGGCCCGACGGCTGGGTGAGCGTCGTTGATCGTTCTCGACCACACGGCCGTGCTCGCACTCTGCCGAGGACATCGGATGCTTTCCGGGCTCGCGGTGATCGGGACGGACGAACCCGGCCAGCGTGCGCATGTTCCCGCGCTGTGCCTGCTGGCGGCGAGCCTTGAACTGCCCGGTGCCACCGCGCATGTGGGAGCCCTGCCGGCCGTGGAATTCCTGCCCCTGGACTTTGCGGCGGCGGCCGTCGTCGAGCAGGCGGTTTCAGCGGGTGTCGACTGGCGGCACGCGCACGCCGTGTACGCGACGGCATCGGGCGAGCCGGAGAGCCTGGTGCTGACGGCGACTCCCGAGGGGTACATCGGGACGGGGGTGTGGGCGGTCGATATCGGCAAGCCCTGAGTGTCGGGAGTGCTTGTCCGAGGGGTCGGCGGCCGGCGGGCTGCCGACCCCTCGCCGTTTTCGCAAGCATCCCGAGGGGCAGCAGTTCGCATCCTGGAGATGGCGGCCGGTGATGCGAAGTGCACGGGCTGCCTCTTCCGCGTTCTGGAGGACGCGCGGAGTGCTGCTGTTGCTGTTCGTCTGCCGGCCTGCAATGCCCCCCGACAGTGTGGAGGGTTGGCGCGGCCCGAACATCAGGCTGGAGGGCTGAGCTGTGCGCCGGTCGGAGACCACGATCCCGCCACGCCACATACCTCCCGGGCCCTGGTACTGGAACTGGTGCCTCTTCAGTCGCTCCCCGAACTGTTCTCTCAGTGGCGCGTAGGCGTCGTCGCAATGCACGTTCCACGTCGGGCCGTTGAGATAGGCGTGGCAGGTGATCGGGAACAGCAGGGATGACACGACGAGATCCGCGACCTGGAGCAGGGCGTGCGTATCGCTGTGCCCGAACACCGGCGACTCGATGATGCCGCGCAGCCCGTCCCTGCCGGTGCGGTACTTCCGTGTCGTGGCGCAGTGCACATTGGGTGCGTTCTTCACTTTGGTCCGACTGTCGAGGACAATCCTTCCGCGGGAGTGTTCATGAGCGACGGCGGCTCGACCTGATCCGTGCTCTCGACCGCCGTCAGCAGCCCGACGCGAGCCGGGACGCCGGGCCGGACGCAGTTGCCACCGAGGCCGAGATCCGGTGGGCGTTCGCTCATCGACTGCACGAGAACGTCACCGCGATGAACCTGGACCACTTCCTGGCCCGGCCCCACCGCCGAGAGGTGGAGACATACAGCGACTTCACGAACTGGCACCGCATCGACGACGGCGCGGAGGCCCTGATCCATGAGCATCTGCTCGCCCTGCCCAGCGCCCACCAACCGGATGAGACCGAGAGCGCGGTCTGTTCGATCTCGGTGACCTGTACGAAGTCGGCGGCCCCTTCCACGACCGCGCGCCCGGCGGTCCGGACGACCTGTTCACCCCTGAGGAGATCGGCGACCTGAAGATTGTCTTCATCGGTCTGCAGAGAACAGCGAAACCCACCGCACTCGCCGCGTAGGAATCTACTCTGGGCCGCATGACGATCCGCGCGGTCCTCTGGGACATCGACGACACGATCTTCGACTACACGGGTGCCGACCGCGTCGGTATGCGCAGGCATCTCGAACAGGAGGGCCTGCCCGGCGGATACGACTCCGTCGAGCAGGCCCTCGTCGCGTGGCGGGCGATCACCGATGTGCACTGGGCACGGTTCGCCGACGGGGAGACGGACTTCCAGGGCCAGCGCCGGGACCGGGTCCGGGAGTTCCTCGCGCGGGCGCTGGACGACGCCGAGGCCGACGACTGGTTTGCTCGGCACGCGGCCCACTACGAGGCCGCCTGGTCGCTCTTTCCCGATGTGCTTCCCGCCCTGGACCGGCTGGCGGACGGGTTCCGGCACGGGGCGCTGTCGAACTCCAGCATCCACAACCAGGACCGCAAGCTGCGCACGCTCGGCGTGCGGGAGCGGTTCGAGGCCGTGGTGTGCGCCGTGGAGCTGGGCGTCTCCAAGCCCGAGGCCGGCGCCTTCCACGCCGCCTGCGACGCGCTGGCGCTGGAGCCGCAGGAGGTCGCGTACGTGGGGGATGAACCGGACATTGACGCGAGTGGTGCGGTCGCCGCGGGGCTGATGGGGATCTGGCTCGATCGCGGCGGCCGCGGCGGCCGCCCCGAACTCGTCCGGATCAGCGGGCTCGATCAGCTGCCCGGCCTGCTGGAGCCTGCCCGACCCTGATCCGCCGGACAGGCCTGGCGGGCAATACCCGTTTTGGAGCGCCGGACACCTTCGGGTAATGTTCTTCCTGCGCCGCCCGAGCGGGACGGAAGATCCGAACGGGAAGCGCAAACCGAACAAAACCCCTTCAGGGGGTTGCGTTTTGGTGGGCTATGGTGTAATTGGCAACACTACGGTTTCTGGTACCGTCATTCTAGGTTCGAGTCCTGGTAGCCCAGCGCAGAAATGCAAGAGTAGTAACAAGCCCCCGTTGTGTAGCGGCCTAGCACGCTGCCCTCTCACGGCAGTAGCGCCGGTTCGAATCCGGTCGGGGGTACAGATCCTTCCCGCGAGATCATCTGGGTCGCACCCACGCTCTCGATGCAGGATCGCTAGGGCCCCCGTTGTGTAGCGGCCTAGCACGCTGCCCTCTCACGGCAGTAGCGCCGGTTCGAATCCGGTCGGGGGTACTTGTAACACCATGGGCTATGGTGTAATTGGCAACACTACGGTTTCTGGTACCGTCATTCTAGGTTCGAGTCCTGGTAGCCCAGCGCAGAAATGCAACAGCAGTAACAAGCCCCCGTTGTGTAGCGGCCTAGCACGCTGCCCTCTCACGGCAGTAGCGCCGGTTCGAATCCGGTCGGGGGTACAACAGAGTGACAGACAAAGGCCCTTCACCTCGGTGAGGGGCTTTCTGCTTGTCCGTCAGAGTCCGTCAGAGTCCGTACCGCCGGGCCGACTCCTCCTCCTGAGCCATTCTGCGCAGCGACATCAGCAGCGGCTCGTAGAGCACGGCCGACGCGACCGCCGTCTCCACCTGCTCCGCCTCCGTGGGATACGTCTCCATCATGTCCAGGTCCTGGACGGCGACTTGGTGCATGAGGCGGGCCTGCTGGGCCAAGTACTCGACATCGCAGGGATAGCCGAGCCGGATGAGGGTGGCCACCGACGACACCAGCGCGCGATGGGCGGGGGACAGGGAGCCGAGCTCCTGCGAGGTCGCCCAGCCGAGCCGGTCCAGGAGCCGTTCGACCTCTTCGCGGGCGGCCGCCGTCTCAGGGGCCTCCTCGTCGGGGTCCGGACCGTGCGGGAGTGACCAGAGGGCGGCGCCCAGGCGGATCGTGCGGCCCAGGGACTCGTCGTCGACATGGGAGAGGACCTCACGGGCCGTCGCCACGGGGAGACGGCCCACCTGGATCAGGGCCCGCACCAGGCGCAGCCGGCGCAGATGGCTCTCGTCGTACTCGGCCTGCGTCGCGCTGACCCGGTGACCCGGCCACAGCAGTCCCTCGCGCAGGTAGTACTTGATCGTCGCGGTCTTGACGCCGCTCTTCTCGCTCAGTTCCGAGAGTCGCATGTTCCGTGCCTTCCCTTGCGCCACCTCTTGGGCAGTGCCACTATCCAACCATTGGATAGTGGCACTCTCCAACGAGAGAAGGGGGTACGGCCATGTTCGCGAAGCCGATTCCGGGGCGGACGACCGCCGCAGCCGAAGGGGAGGTGGTCGTCCTGCTCATCGGGATGCGCATCAACCACTTCCGGGGCGTGCATCATTGGCTGCCCGTGCTGGCGGCAATGCCACGCATGCTGCGGGAGTTGAGCAAGGACAAGGGGCGCGGCCTGCTCGGCTACACGCTGCTGTCCGGCTCGCCGCGGACGTACTACGTCGTCCAGTACTGGGAGTCGAAGGAGAAGCTGTACGCGTACGCGAGCGCTCCCGACATGTTCCACCGCAAGGCCTGGGCGATGATGAACCGCAAGGAGAAGAAGTCCCGGCAGCATGTGGGGCTGTGGCACGAGACCTACATAGTGCCCGAGGGCGGCTACGAATCGATCTACGCCGATATGCCGGCCTACGGACTGGCCGCGGTGACCGGCGTACTGCCGATCGAGGGGCGGGGCCGCCGGGCGGCGGACCGTCTCGCGCACCGCTCGTCCGCGAAGTGAGGTGCTGAGAGGGGGGCCGCCACGACGCTGGGGCGGCCGGAAGGTATTTCCTGCGTACGTATGTCCTGTGTACGTCAGCCGTTGCGGCGCAGGGCCTCGCTCAGCCTCGCCGCCGAGTCGATGACCGCCTGGGCGTGCATCCGGCCCGGGTGCCGGGTCAGCCGCTCGATCGGTCCGGAGACCGAGACGGCGGCGACCACCCGGTTCGAGGGGCCGCGCACCGGCGCGGAGACCGAGGCGACGCCCGGCTCGCGCTCGCCGATCGACTGGGCCCAGCCCCTGCGTCGTACGCCCGAGAGCGCCGTCGCCGTGAAGCGGGCGCCCTGGAGGCCGCGGTGCAGGCGCTCCGGCTCCTCCCAGGCCATCAGGATCTGGGCCGACGAGCCGGCCTTCATGGTGAGCGTGGAGCCGACCGGCACGGTGTCCCGCAGGCCGGACAGCCGCTCCGCCGCCGCCACGCAGATCCGCATGTCGCCCTGTCGCCGGTAGAGCTGCGCGCTCTCGCCCGTGATGTCCCGCAGGTGGGTGAGCACCGGTCCCGCCGTGGCCAGCAGACGGTCCTCGCCCGCCGCCGCCGCGAGTTCCGCCAGCCGGGGGCCGAGAATGAAACGGCCCTGCATGTCCCTCGCCACCATCCGGTGGTGTTCCAGTGCCACGGCCAGTCGATGGGCCGTGGGTCGTGCGAGCCCGGTCGCCGCGACCAGCCCGGCGAGGGTGGCCGGACCGGACTCCAGGGCGCTCAATACCAGAGCTGCCTTGTCGAGAACGCCGACGCCGCTAGAGTTGTCCATACGACGATACTTCCGTCTCACTCTGTGAAACGCAAGTTCAATTTTCGGCGGAAGTTGCGAACCTGTAGGGGCGGCCGCACAACGGCCCGTAGCGACCGCCCCGCACGGGGGTCCGGACGGCGGCGCACCGAATCTCTAGTTGGGCCGGCGAAGACGCCGGCCGGAGGGAAAGCGATGGGTAGGACACTCGCGGAGAAGGTCTGGGACGACCACGTCGTGCGGCGTGCGGACGGCGAGCCCGATCTTCTCTTCATCGATCTGCACCTGCTGCACGAGGTGACCAGCCCCCAGGCCTTCGACGGCCTCCGGCAGGCCGGACGCCGGGTCCGGCGCCTCGACCTCACCATCGCCACCGAGGATCACAACACCCCGACCCTCGACATCGACAAGCCGATCGCCGACCCGGTCTCCCGCGCCCAGTTGGAGACCCTGCGCAAGAACTGCGCGGAGTTCGGCGTGCGGCTGCACCCGCTGGGCGACGTCGAGCAGGGCGTCGTGCACGTGGTCGGCCCGCAGCTGGGTCTGACCCAGCCCGGCACCACGGTCGTCTGCGGCGACTCCCACACCTCCACGCACGGCGCTTTCGGCGCTCTGGCGTTCGGCATCGGCACCAGCCAGGTCGAGCACGTGCTGGCCACCCAGACGCTGCCGCTGGCCCGCCCCAAGACCATGGCGATCACCATCGACGGCGAACTGCCCGACGATGTCACGGCCAAGGACCTGATCCTGGCGATCATCACCCGGATCGGCACCGGTGGCGGCCAGGGCTACATCCTCGAATACCGCGGCCCGGCCATCGAGAAGCTCTCGATGGAAGCCCGGATGACCATCTGCAACATGTCGATCGAGGCCGGCGCCCGGGCGGGCATGATCGCCCCGGACGAGACCACCTTCGACTACCTGAAGGGGCGCGACCACGCCCCGCAGGGCGAGGACTGGGACGCCGCCGTCGCGTACTGGAAGACGCTGCGCACCGACGACGACGCGGTCTTCGACGCCGAGGTCGTCATCGAGGCCGCCGAACTGGCGCCGTTCGTCACCTGGGGCACCAACCCCGGCCAGGGCGCGCCCCTGTCGGCCGACGTCCCCGACCCGGCTTCGTACGAGGACGCCTCGGAGCGCCACGCCGCCGAAAAGGCCCTGGAATACATGGGGTTGACCGCCGGCCAGCCGCTGCGCGACATCAACGTGGACACCGTCTTCGTAGGCTCCTGCACCAACGGCCGGATCGAGGACCTGCGTAACGCGGCCGCGATCCTGGACGGCCGCAAAGTCGCGAGCGGCGTACGGATGCTGGTCGTCCCGGGCTCCGTCCGGGTCGCCCTGCAGGCCGTCGAGGAGGGCCTGGACAAGGTCTTCACCGCCGCGGGCGCCGAATGGCGGCACGCGGGCTGCTCGATGTGTCTCGGCATGAACCCCGACCAGCTGGCCCCGGGCGAGCGCTCCGCCTCCACCTCGAACCGCAACTTCGAGGGCCGGCAGGGCAAGGGCGGCCGCACGCACCTGGTCTCCCCGCAGGTCGCCGCCGCGACCGCCGTGCTGGGCCACCTGGCCTCGCCGGCCGACCTGTCCGAAGCCCGTACGCCCGCCGGAGTCTGAGAATCATGGAAGCTTTCACCACACACACCGGCCGGGCCGTCCCGCTGCGCCGCAGCAACGTCGACACCGACCAGATCATCCCCGCCCACTGGCTGAAGAAGGTCACCCGCGACGGCTTCGAGGACGGACTCTTCGAGGCCTGGCGCAAGGACGAGAACTTCGTCCTCAACCGCCCGGAGCGCAACGGCGCCACGGTGCTGGTGGCCGGTCCCGACTTCGGCACCGGATCGTCCCGCGAACACGCCGTGTGGGCGCTGCAGAACTACGGTTTCAAGGCCGTCATCTCCTCCCGGTTCGCCGACATCTTCCGGGGCAACTCGCTGAAGAACGGGCTGTTGACCGTCGTACTCGACCAGAAGATCGTCGACGCGATCTGGGAGCTGACCGAGGCCGACCCGACGGCCGAGATCACCGTCGACCTGGAGGCGCGACAGGTCCGCGCCGAGGGCATCACGGCCGACTTCGAGCTTGACGAGAACGCCCGCTGGCGACTGCTGAACGGGCTGGACGACATCAGTCTCACCCTTCAGAACGAAGCGGACATCGCGACTTATGAGGTGGCAAGACCGACCTTCAAGCCGCGTACAATTAACACCTGAGCAGCGCGTTTCCAGGACTGCGCCCCCCGCCATCTGGTAGGGGGCGCAGTCGCTTGTTGAGACCCCGTCGGGCGACAACTCGCCCCAGATGGCACAATCGGTGCATGGAACGCGACAGCCAACTCAAGCTTTACGGCCAAGTCGCCGACCGATTGAAGGAAGCGCACACAAGAGTGCGCACACTGCAAGTCCCGGAGGGCGTAAGGATGGCGCTGTCCCGGAAGCTGTTGGTCATCACGGCCGCGGCTAAGCACGATCTCCCGGATGCGGCAAGGCGTCTGGACCGGTTGATGAAGGACCTCGATGAGGGCCGATTCCCCGAAGGTGACTGACTCTGCGGAACTGCGCAGCGGTCGACTTCGTTGCGGCACTAGGGTGATTAGCCCGTTTCGTGTTTGATTTGCGGTATATATCTGCCTAACGTGCGAAAACGCTTGAACACTTTCGTTCTGGCAATGTCTCCGAAGGGGAAGACGTGAACAAGGCGCAGCTCGTAGAAGCGATTGCCGACAAGGTCGGCGGCCGTCAGCAGGCCGCGGACGCCGTTGACGCGGTGCTCGACGCGATCGTCCGTGCGGTTGTCGCGGGGGACCGTGTTTCGGTCACCGGCTTCGGCTCGTTCGAGAAGGTCGACCGCCCCGCCCGCTACGCCCGCAACCCACAGACGGGTGAGCGGGTGCGGGTCAAGAAGACCTCGGTTCCCCGCTTCCGTGCGGGACAGGGCTTCAAGGACCTGGTGAGCGGCTCGAAGAAGCTCCCCAAGGGCGAGGTGGCCGTGAAGAAGGCGCCCAAGGGCAGCCTCACGGGCGGTGTCGCCCGCACGACGGCCAAGGCCGCGGCCAAGAAGGCCACCGCCAAGAAGGCCGTTGCGAAGAAGGTCACCGCCAAGAGGGCCGTGACCGCCGCGAAGACCGCCGCGGCGAAGAAGACCACGGCGAAGAAGGCCGCTCCGGCGGCCAAGAAGGTCACGGCGGCGGCGAAGAAGACCACGGCTGCGGCCGCCAAGAAGACCGCGCCCGCCAAGAAGGCCACGGCGAAGAAGGCGCCCGCGAAGAAGATCACGGCGCGCAAGACCACGGCGAAGAAGGCCACCGCGCGCAAGAAGTGAGGCCGAGCAGCGCACAGCTGCTCACACGCGCCGGGCCGGGCTCCCCTCGGGGAGCCCGGCCCGCGGGCTGTTGCGGGCAGGGTGCGCGCAGTCGTTCAGAACGTCTGCAGGGTCACCAGGGTGATCCGCAGATCCGCCCCCTCGCCGACGCCTTCGATCCGCACCCGCTGCCCCGGACGCAGCAGCCGCAGCCCGCCCGCGTCGAAGGCCCGGGCGTCGAACTCCACCGGGGTCCCGTCGTCGAGCAGCACACTGCCGCTGCGGGTCTCGGGGTCGTACGTGTACGAGGTCGCCTGCATGTACGGAAGCCTATCGGCCCAGCGGGGAGGCCCCCGCGGCCCAGTGCCCCGAGGTGTGCGGGCCGGTGCCCAGGGCCAGTGCCGCCCGCAGATCGTCGCCGGTGTCCACGTCCTGGCGGACCGAATCGATGCCGGTCAGCGTGATTTCCACCGCGCCGGAGTCCAGGTGCCGGGCCCGGGAAGGGCCGCCGAAAGCCGGACGCAATTCCACTCCCGGCGCAGCCGAAAGAAATGTCGTTCCGATTCCTGCCGCATCGGTGACAAATGCGCGGGGAAAAGCGGCGGAAAAATCGAGGACCCGGTCCAGTTCCGCGGGACGCAGCGCGGGCAGATCCGCGTTGAGAGCGGCGACCGCCGCCCCGGGCCGCCCGGCCCGTACGGTCCGCTCACCGTGTGCCAGGGCGGCGTTGAGCCCGCGATCCGGTTCGTCGGGCACGATGCGCGCCCCGAGGGCCGCGAGAGCCGCTCCCGCCTCCGTGTCGTCCGTGACGACCACCACATCCCGGACCGCCCGGCAGGACAGGGCGGCGGTCACGGTGTCCCGGGCGAACGCGAGGGCGAGCCGCGGGCGCAGTGCGGCGCCCGTCGCGGGCGCGAGCCTGCTCTTGGCCCGCTCCAAGGGCTTCAACGGGACGACCAGGGTCCAAGGACCGGCCGGGTCGGTGTTCGTGGCGATCTCCCCCTCGATGCGCATCGCCGCTTATTCTCGCCTGCCGGTGCGAGAACCCGGAGGGTCGGCCCCGAAAACGGGGCGTACGGTGTTCTCGACAGAGCAGGGGCCTGGGGCGAGACTTGACCGTCGGTAGCCAGGCAGAGTTCAGGTCCATAGAGGAAGGTGTCCGAGTGTCCCGCCGCAGAATCGGCTT
Organism: Streptomyces sp. NPDC058092; assembly: GCF_042884935.1. NCBI lineage: Bacteria > Bacillati > Actinomycetota > Actinomycetes > Kitasatosporales > Streptomycetaceae > Streptomyces > Streptomyces sp. NPDC058092. The sequence continues at coordinate 108,579 of NZ_JBHVSY010000010.1, read as the reverse complement.
CTGGTACCGCCTGGCGGCGGTGATCGCAAAACCGCCGCTGGTGGTTCTGTTCAAGCGTGAATGGCGGGGAATGGAAAACATTCCGGCCGACGGCGGATTCATCACTGCGGTCAATCACAACTCGTATCTGGACCCGCTTTCCTACGGTCACTTCCAGTACAACACCGGACGTGTGCCGCGGCTTCTCGCGAAGGCCGGCCTCTTCAAGACCCCCTTTGTCGGAATGATGCTGCGCGGTACCGGACAGATTCCCGTGTACCGCGAGACGACCAACGCGCTGGACGCCTTCCGGGCCGCCGTCGACGCCATCGAGCGCGGTGAATGCGTCGCCTTCTACCCGGAGGGCACCCTCACCCGCGACCCCGACACGTGGCCGATGGCCGGCAAGACCGGCGCCGCCCGTGTCGCATTGATGACGAAGGCTCCGGTCATCCCGGTCGCCCAGTGGGGCGCCAACCTCGTGATGCCGCCGTACGCCAAGGACAACAAGCTCCGGCTCTTCCCCCGCAAGACCCTCCAGGTGCAGGCCGGACCGCCCGTCGATCTCTCCCGCTTCTACGATGAGGAGCCGACGCCCGACGTCCTGCGCGAGGCGACCGAGGTCATCATGGCCGCGGTGACCGCGCAGCTGGAGATCGTACGGGGCGAGAAGGCCCCTGCGGAGCCGTACGACCACCGCAAGGCCCGTGCAGAACAGCGGCGCAAGGCCGAAGGAAAGGGACCCAAGTGACGCACCCCGTAAAGGCAGCCGTCTTCGGAACCGGCTCATGGGGTACGGCCTTCGGCGTGGTTCTCGCCGACGCCGGCTGCGACGTCACCCTCTGGGGCCGCCGAGCCGAAGTCGCCGAGGCCGTCAACACGACCCGTACCAACCCGGACTACCTGCCGGGAATTGAACTCCCCGCGTCGATCCGGGCGACCACCGACGCCGCCGAGGCGCTGCACGGCGCCGACTACGCCGTGCTCGTGGTGCCCTCGCAGACCCTGCGCGCCAACCTCGCCGACTGGGCCCCGCACCTCGGCTCCGACACCGTCCTCGTCTCCATGATGAAGGGGGTCGAACTCGGCACCGCGAAGCGGATGAGCGAGGTCATCGAGGACGTCACCAAGGTCACCCCGGATCGCGTCGCCGTCATCACCGGCCCCAACCTGGCCAAGGAGATCGCCGAACGCCGCCCCGCCGCGGCCGTCGTCGCCTGCCGGGACGAGTCCGTGGCCCAGCGCCTCCAGAGCGCCTGCCACACCTCGTACTTCCGCCCGTACACCAACACCGATGTGGTCGGCTGCGAACTCGGCGGCGCGGTCAAGAACGTCATCGGACTCGCCGTGGGCATCGCCGACGGCATGGGCCTCGGCGACAACGCGAAGGGCTCGCTCATCACCCGGGGCCTCGCCGAGACGACCCGGCTCGGCCTCGCCATGGGCGCCGACCCGCTGACCTTCTCCGGTCTCGCGGGCCTCGGCGACCTGGTGGCGACCTGCTCCTCGCCGCTCTCGCGCAACCACACCTTCGGTACCAACCTCGGCCGCGGAATGACGCTCCAGGAGACGATCGCGGTCACCAGGCAGACCGCCGAGGGCGTCAAGTCCTGTGAATCGGTGCTCGATCTGGCGCGCAGGCACGGCGTCGACATGCCGATCACCGAGACGGTCGTCGGCATCGTCCACGAGGGCAAACCCCCCGTGGTCGCGCTGGGTGAGCTCATGTCGCGCAGCGCGAAGCCCGAGCGACGCTGACGACGGGCAGGGGGAGCGTGCAGAGCGGTGAACGTCCGCGGTCACCGCTCCAGCGGCCCCGGCCACGCTGACGCGAGGGATACCAGCAGGTACGCTCAACGCGATATGAGCAGCGAGAACCTCCCCCAGAGCCCGGAGCAGCAGCTCCGCAAGCCGCGCGTGGCCGTCGTGTTCGGCGGCCGCAGCTCCGAACACGGCATCTCGATCGTCACGGCCGGCGCCGTCCTGAACGCCATCGACCGGACGAAGTACGACGTCCTGCCGATCGGCATCACGACGAACGGCCGCTGGGCGCTCACCGCCGACGAGCCCGAACGCATGGCCATCACGGACCGCAGGATGCCCGATGTGGCCCAGCTGGCCGAGTCCACCGAGGGCGGCGTGGTGCTCTCCGTCGACCCCGGCAGCCGTGAAGTGGTGTACAGCGAGCCCGGCTCGGTCCCCAAGGCGCTCGGCGAGGTCGACGTCGTCTTCCCCGTACTGCACGGCCCGTACGGCGAGGACGGCACTCTGCAAGGGCTTCTGGAGCTCTCCGGTGTGCCGTACGTCGGCGCCGGGGTGCTCGCCTCGGCGGTCGGCCAGGACAAGGAGTACATGAAGCGGGTCTTCACCTCGTTCGGACTGCCGGTCGGCCCGTACGTCGTGGTGCGCCCCCGCGAGTGGGAGGCGGACCCCTCCGCCGCCCGCAAGCGCATCGTGGACTTCGCCGGGGACCACGGCTGGCCGCTCTTCGTCAAGCCCGCCCGGGCCGGCTCGTCCATCGGCATCACCAAGGTCGACGACCTCTCCGGTCTCGACGAGGCGATCGAGGAGGCCCGCCGCCACGACCCCAAGTTCCTCGTCGAGTCGCTGCTGCGGGGCCGCGAGATCGAGTGCGGGGTGCTGGAGTTCGAGGACGGTCCGCGCGCCAGCGTGCCCGCCGAGATCCCGCCGGTCACCTCGCACGACTTCTACGACTTCGAGGCCAAGTACATCGATTCGGCCTCCGGGATCGTGCCCGCCCCGCTCACCGAGGAACAGACTGCCGAGGTCCAGCGGCTGGCGGTCGACGCCTTCGAGGCCGTGTCCTGCGAGGGCCTGGTGCGGGCCGACTTCTTCCTCACCGAGGACGGCGGCTTCGTGATCAACGAGATCAACACCCTGCCGGGCTTCACCCCGATCTCCATGTACCCGCGGATGTGGCAGGAGAGCGGTGTGAGTTACCAGGAGCTGGTGGACCGGCTGATCCAGGCCGCGTTGAACCGGCCGACCGGGCTGCGCTGAGATGAGTCCCGAGCCGTAGGGCGTGCACTCCCGTCGCGGAGAGCACGCCCTACAGGCTGCTGGGCACCGTCTTCGTGATCACCGGGCCGAACGCGGCCAACGGGCTCGCGTCATGCGCGTACGCCGTCGAGAGACTCACCTCGACGTACGCCTTGCGGAAGGTGGTCGTAAAACGCGGACCGGCGTCTTCCGGCTGCTCCAGCAGCCAGTTGACGCCGTCCGCCTCGGTCGCCTTCGCCATGGGGTCGTCCATCTTCGCGGGCCGGGGGACACCGCAGCGCAGTACGATCGCTCCGTCCCCCCACTCGGCGATCAGTTCGGACTCCGTCCCGGTGTCACCGCGGCCGAGTCCGGCAACGGTCTTCGGCAGCTCCCTGTGCAGTGCGCGGCAGTAGGCTGCGGCTTCCGGAGACGGTGTGGGAACCGTGATCGACGCCGCGGTGTCCGTCGAGGAGCAGCCCGCCGCGGCCAGCAGCAGCGAGGCGACGGACGGACCGAGCAACACGGGATGGCGGAAGCGGCGGAGCGATGATGTCACCGGCCCAGCGTAGACGGGGACTACAGATGAACGACCGGGCAGGTCAGGGTTCGCGTGATGCCTTCCACTTGCTGGACCTTGGCGACCACCATGCGGCCGAGTTCGTCGACCGTGTCGGCCTGGGCGCGCACGATCACGTCGTAGGGGCCGGTGACGTCCTCTGCCTGTATCACTCCCGGGACTTTGGCGATGGTCTCGGCGACGGTCGACGCCTTGCCCACCTCGGTCTGAATAAGGATGTACGCCTGTACCACGGAACCTCCAGGGCGGCCACGAGGATCGTGTGGGGATGGGAAAGGGACGCCACGGTATCGCGTTGCCGCGGGCCGCGGGGAGACCTGCGGGGCGGTTGACGTCCACAGCGTGGCGCTCACACAGCACAAGTTGACGTATCTCTTGACAGTACCGACAGCAGAGACGGCCCGCGACCGCAAGCGCGACGGGGCGAAAGGGGGGACGGGCATGGCGATGGGAACCGGTGCAGACTGCTCTCTGCGGCGGCGGCCGGTCCACGGTCCGGACCCCCGGCCGCCGAAGCAGCCCGGACGGACGTCCGGCGCGATAGATGAGAGGTGAGACTCGGTGAAGGGAACCGTGGGCGAGTTGGGGGAGTTCGGGCTCATCAGGGAGCTGACTTCCCGGCTCACCACCACTCCGGCGGTACGGCTCGGCCCCGGCGACGACGCCGCGGTCGTGTCCGCTCCCGACCGCAGGGTCGTGGCCAGTACGGACATTTTGCTGGAGGGACGGCACTTCCGCCGCGACTGGTCGACCGCGTACGACGTCGGCCGCAAGGCCGCCGCCCAGAACCTCGCCGACATCGCCGCCATGGGTGCCGTGCCCACCGCGCTGCTGCTCGGCCTGGTCGTCCCCGCCGAACTCCCGGTCACCTGGGCCGGCGAGCTGATGGACGGCATCCGTGACGAGTGCCAGGTCGCCGGCGCGGCCGTGGTCGGCGGCGATGTGGTGCGCGGCGAGACGATCACCGTCTCGATCACCGCACTCGGCGATCTGCGCAACCACGAACCGGTCACCCGGTCCGGCGCCCAGCCCGGCGACGTCGTCGCCGTCACCGGCTGGCTCGGCTGGTCCGCCGCCGGTTACGCCGTGCTCTCCCGCGGCTTCCGCTCGCCCCGCGCCTTCGTCGAGGCCCACCGGCGCCCCGAACCGCCGTACCACGCGGGCCCCGCGGCCGCCGGTCTCGGCGCCACCGCGATGACGGACGTGAGCGACGGACTCGTCGCCGACCTCGGGCACATCGCCGAGGCCAGCAAGGTCCGGATCGATCTGCGCTCCGGACTCATCGACATCCCCTCGCAGATGTCCGACATCGGGCAGGCCGTCGGCGTGGACCCGCTGCAGTGGGTGCTCACCGGGGGAGAGGACCACGCGATCGTCGCCACCTTCCCGCCGGACGTGAAACTGCCCGCCCGCTGGAAGGTGATCGGCGAAGTCCTCAACCCCTCGGCGCTGCCGCAGGTGACGGTCGACGGGGCGCCCTGGACCAGCAAGGGCGGCTGGGACCATTTCGGCGGCATCGAGGACGCCCAGTAGATTCGGCGTATGCCCCGATCTGCTGCCGTACCCGCCCGCGTGCTCACCGTCGCCGGATCCGATTCCGGCGGTGGTGCGGGCATTCAGGCCGATCTGAAGACGATGCTCGCGTTCGGCGTGCACGGAATGAGCGTGCTGACCGCTGTCACCGCCCAGAACTCGCTGGGCGTGCAGGGCGCCTGGGAACTGCCCGCCGACGCCGTACGCGCCCAGTACCGCAGCGTGGTGGACGACATCGGTGTGCAGGCGGTGAAGACCGGCATGCTGGCGTCGGCCGCCCTGGTGGACACCGTGGCCGAACTCCTCGCGGGCACCGCGGCCCCGGTCGTCGTGGACCCGGTCGGGGTCTCCAAGCACGGAGACCCGCTGCTGGCCGCCGAGGCACTCGATTCCGTACGGACGAAACTGCTGCCGGTCGCCACGGTCGCCACCCCGAACCTGGACGAAGTGGCGCAGCTCACCGGCGTGAACGTCACGGACGAGACCGGAATGCGGCATGCCGCCACCGGGATACTGGCTTTCGGGCCGCGCTGGGTCGTCATCAAGGGCGGGCATCTGCCCGGCGAGCCCGTCGATCTGCTGACGGACGGCACCGCGGAGCACTGGCTGCGCTCACCCAGGCACGACAACCGGCACACCCACGGCACCGGCTGCACGCTCGCCTCGGCGATCGCCTGCGGACTGGCCCTGGGCCAGGACGTGCCCACGGCCGTACGAGACGCGAAGGCGTACGTCACCGGCGCGATCGTGGCCGGATTCCCGCTGGGCGGCGGGATCGGCCCCGTCGACCACGGCTGGCGGACGCGCACCGGGTGAGGACGCCCCGCAGCACAGCAAAAAGCCGGTCCACCGAGGTGGACCGGCTTTTTGGGCAACCGGAAGGCTGCGCTACGACGGGAACGTCAGCGCGCGACCTTGCCGGCCTTGATGCACGAGGTGCAGACGTTGAGCCGCTTCGGCGTCCGACCGACCACGGCACGCACGCGCTGGATGTTGGGATTCCAGCGACGGGACGTACGGCGGTGCGAGTGCGAAATGTTGTTGCCGAAGCCCGGCCCCTTGCCGCAGACGTCGCAGTTGGCAGCCACGGGTCACTCCAAAGACTTCAGGTGCACTTACAGTGAATTCCGGCGCGCCGGATTCATTTGACTGAAGTGGCGGCACCGGGGAAATGGCCCGACTCTCATCGGGCAACCGAAGCAGCATACAACGGCCGCGTCGGTAGAACGAAACTACCATGGGTTCCGCCGCCCCCTGTCCCGCCCCTGTCGCCGCCGGACCCGGCGCGCGGGGACTACTCTGCGGTGCAGCCGGCCGCCCACGGCCGATCTTCGAGGAGGACCGACAGGTGCCGCAGACCGCCGACGAGATGGACGCCGTCGCGGTGCGTACCTGGTGCTCACTGGCGCTGGAGGCGCTGGGCCGGGAGCGCGAGGCGATCGACGCGATCAATGTGTACCCCGTCGCGGACGGGGACACCGGTACGAACCTCTATCTGACCGTCGAGTCCGCGCACCAGGCCGTCGAAGCGGTCTTCACCGCCCACGAGACCGGCACGACCGTGCCCGTCGCCGCCGACGTGGTCCGGGCCATGGCGCACGGAGCGCTGATCGGTGCCCGCGGGAACTCCGGCACGATCCTGGCCCAGTTGCTGCGCGGGATGGCCGGGGTGCTGGCCGGCGGGCACGACGCGGACCACCTGTGCCGGGCGCTCACGAGTGCCGCGGCCGCCGCCCGGCAGGCCGTCGCCCACCCCGTCGAGGGCACCGTGCTCACCGTGGCCACCGCCGCCGCCGAGGCCGCCGGACGCACGGCGGACGACGCCGGAACCGCGGCGGTCGCACGGGCGGCGTACGAGGGGGCGCGGACGGCCCTGGAAGCGACCCCCGGACAACTCGCCGTCCTCGGGCGCGCGGGCGTCGTGGACGCCGGGGGACAGGGCCTGGTGACCGTGCTCGGGGCGCTCGTCGAAGCGGTCTCCGGGCGGGCGCCCGAGCGCCGTCACGTGGCCGCGCCCGCGCTTCCGGTGGCGGACGACTGCGCGGTGGCCGACGCGGAGGGCGGACCGGTCTTCGAGGTCATCTACCTGCTGGAGGCCACGGACGACGCCGTGGACCGGCTGCGGACCCGGCTCGACGGGCTCGGAGACTCGCTCGTCGTGGTGGGCGGCGACGGGCTGTGGAACGTCCACGTGCATGTCGACGACGCGGGTGCGGCGGTGGAGGCCGGGGTCGAGGCGGGGCGGCCGTACCGCATCCGGATCACCCACTTCGGCGCGGACCGGGTGCACCCCCACGCCGAACCCGTGCAGCGCGCGGTCGTCGTGGTGGTTCCCGGCGACGGGCTCCGCGGCCTGTGCAAGGAGGCCGGGGCGACGACGGTCCTGGCGCGCCCCGGGGAGCCGCCCGCCAGCGGCGAACTCGTCGACGCGATCCGTCGGGCGCATGCCCGCGAGGTGGTCCTGCTGCCCAACGACGCCGAGTTGCGCCACACCGCCGCTGCCGCCGCCGAACAGGCCCGCGCGGAGGGGGTCAGGGTCGCTCTGATCCCGACCCGGGCCGCCGTCCAGGGCATCGCGGCCCTCGCCGTCCACGAACCCGACCGCAGCTTCGACGAGGACGTGGTCGCGATGACCGCCGCGGCCGGCGCCACCCGCTACGCCGAACTGGCCGTCGCCGAGCGGCAGTCCTGGACCATGGCGGGCATCTGTCAGGCCGGCGACATCCTCGGCCTGATCGACGGCGACGTCGCGGTCATCGGCGAGGACGTACCGGAAACGGCCCGTAACGTGCTGGACCGCATGCTGGCGGCGGGCGGCGAACTGGTCACCCTGGTCCTCGGCGAGGACGTCCCCGACAGCCTCGCGGACGCGCTGGAGGAGCACGTACGCGAGGGCTATCTGGCGGTCGACACGGTGGTGTACCGGGGCGGCCACCAGTGCGCTCCGCTGCTGATCGGGGTGGAGTAGGGCGGCCCGGCCCCGTCCGGCCCGGCCCCGTCCGGCACGGGTTCTCAAGTGCCGGGCGGGCCCGGCTCCTTGCGCCGGGGGCCTCTCGTCCGGATCACGCCGGGCGGGCGCTCCGGCTCCGTGCCTCGCCGCGTTGTCGTCAGCTTTCCCCGGGCCCTCGGCCGCGCTCGACCGGGGGACCGGGCTCAATTGCCGGACGGGCCCGAATTGTCCACGTACTTCAGCAGCGTCTCCGCCTCCGACCGGCGCGCCCGGCCCGTCTCGTCCGGCTCCCCGTCCCCGTAGATCTCAAGAACTCTCCGCACCCGCTCCCGGGCCGCGTCCGGGCGGCTCAGGTCCGCCTCCAGCCAGGCCGCCATCAGTTCGGCGGCCGTGCGCAGGTCGAGGAAGCCGGGGCCCGCCTCCGCGAAGCCGGCGACCGCCCGGTGCACGTACGCGAGCGCCTCCTCGAACTCCGGCGCCTCACCCGGCTCGCCCTCGCAGACATGGGCGATCAGCTCGCCGGTCTGGCGGTGGGTGTCCGCGAGCTCGGCCAGCAGCTGGGGCGCCCCCTCCGCCGCGCCGGAGGCCAGCGCCGCCTCGCACTCCCGCTCGGCCGCCGCCATGAAGGCCCGTGCCGCGTCCGGGCCGGGCTGCCCCTCCCGAGTCGCGATCCAGGCCCGCACCCGCAGCGTCCGCACCAGCGCGGGGACGTCGCCGAGCCCGCGCCACAGCTCGCCGGCCCGCGCGTACGCCTGCTCCGCATGGGAGTCGAGATCGGCCTGGTACAGCGCCTGCGCGGCAAGATTGGCGAGCATCGCGTGATCGTGCTGCTCCGGCCAGCCGCGGGCGATGTCAGCGGCCTTCAGCCAGTGTTCGGCCGCCTCGCGCGGCTCGCGCAGCGCGGTGAGGGAGTCGCCGAGCCACCACAGCGTCTGCACGGCCATGCCCTCGCCGTGCTCCTCGGCCGTGATGTCGGGCAGGACGGCCTCCAGCACGACAGCCGCCTCCGCGGCCCGGCCCAGCTGAAGCAGCCGGCCGCCGAGCTGATGGCGGGCATGGACGCCGAGCGTCGCGCTCTCGCCCGACTCGTCCGCCCAGTGCGAGGCGTCCAGCGCGTGCTCCGCCGCCTCGTCGAACTGCCCGGTGGCACCGAGGATTTCGGCGAGCCGCAGATGCAGCCGGGCCCTTCCGGGCGCCGTGACGAACGCCGCCCCGTGCTCCAGGGCGGCCCGTGCGGCGCGTTCCGCCCGCTCGTACTCGTCGAGCCGGGCGGCGACCCCGGCCGTCTTGGCCTCGTACTCGACGGCGTACCACGGCAGCCCGGCGTCATTGGTCTCGGCGGCGGCCCGCTCGTACAGCTCCAGCGCGCCCCGCGCATCGCCCCGGTACCCCGCGACGTCGCCGAGGAGATCCAGCGCCTCCGCGATCCGGGTGGCCACGTGGCCCTCCGCGCGCCGTGGTTCGGTGAACGCGAGCAGATCCCGCGCACCCTGTTCCAGAGCGGCGACGGCGGCCTCGGCGGACTCCTCGTCCACGGCGTCCTGCACCAGCCGGCCGAGGACCCGGGCCCGGCACGTCAGCACGGCGCCCACCTGCCGGGCGGTGGCCGCGCCGTCGGCGTGCAGGGCGAGCGCGCGGTCCATCAGCGGAGCGATCTCGGCCAGGGCTCCCGCGGCATGGCCGGGCTCCAGCGAGCGGGCGTACGCGGCCCTGGCCGACGCGGCGGTGGCCTCGCCCCGGTCGCCCGCGGTGCCGTACAGCACGGCGGCCGTCCGGAACGCCGCCATCGCCTCGGCGGGCGGAAGCGAACCGTCCATCGCCCGGTGGTCCGCGACACACGCGTGGTCGTGGTCCGACAGCCGGTCCGCGGCCGCGACCGGCTCGTCGGCCCGGCGGGCGACGGCCGCCCAGGCAGCGCCCGCGTCCGGGTGCTGGGCGTCGGAGAGGCGGTGCGCCTCGGCCAGCAGACCGGCCAGATCGAGCGGAGCGGCCATCACCGTGCCCGGGGCCGCGGCCGGCTTCTCGACCGCGGCGGCGAGGCGCGCGGACCGCACACCGAGCGGCAGCCGGTCCAGCAGCGGCTGCCGGTCGAGACGCTCCCGCACCAGGCCGCCGACCTGCGCATTGCCGTTGCGCTCGTCGAACCGGGCGGCCAGCGCGAGCGCCTGCGTACGGGCGTGCGCGGCCAGCGCGGACGCGGTCCAGTCGGTCCCCGCGGGCCCCGGCACGGGCTGCCCGCCGTGGCCGAGCGATGCCAGCCGGTCCATCAGCAGGGCGGTGACCGCCAGGAAGTCCATCAGGCTGCCGGGGTTCCCGCTGTCCGTGAAGTACGCGGGCCGTTCGGCGATGATCTCAAGAGCCCGGGCCTCGTTGCCGGTCAGGGCGCAGAACTCGATGTGCAGGGCCGCCGAGTCCCGCATGCTCTCCATCGGCCGGACCATCCGGTACCCGCGCAGATGATGGGCGCGCGCCTGCTCCGCGCGGCCCGTCCGCAGCAGCGGGAGCAGCGAGGCCGCCAGCACGGCGTGCGGCTCATGGGCGCAGGTGTGCTCACCGTCCAGCACCGGCGCCCAGGTCTCCAGCGCCTCCGCGTCCAGGCCCCGCTGCACCTGCCAACCGCCCTGTTCGTGCAGCTCACAGGCGTGGCAGTTGGCCATCCGGTCCCGGTCGGCCGCCTGCCAGGCGGCGTACGCCCGCTCGGCGCGCGGCAGGTCGCCCAGGTGCCGGGCGATCTCCAGCTCGCCCTGGCGCACGGCACGCTCCGAGTGACCGGCGAGCCGGTAGCGGTGCGCCATCTCGCCCTGCCACTTCTCGATGGCGGCGAGCGGGATGTGCGGCTGGTCGACCATGGAGCTGGAGACCCACTTGAACATCCAGAACAGATGGTGGGTCATGAACTCGCTGAAAGCACCGGGCTGTTCGTCCCACATGCGCAGCAGCCGCGTGAAGGGCACGAACATCTTGTCCTTCTCGGAGCTGTAGTTGTAGACCTGCAGCTGATGGGTGAGCGCCTCGACGAGCAGGGCGGCGTCCCCGGTCTGCTCGGCCTCGGCCAGCAGCCGTTCCGCGCGGGCGTTGCGCGCGGGGCCCTCCGGCTCCGCGTCGTTCTCCCGCAGTGCCTGGCGGATCGTGGTGGTGTCGAGGCTCATCGGCCGTCCTCCTGGGATTCCGCGGGCGAGTGTCCTGGTACCGCGGGATGGGTGGCCCACTCCAGCAGGCCGGCGAACGCCCGGTTCAGCAGCGCCGAATCGGCGGGCCGCAGCGGGCGCTGTGCCATCAGCAACGCCTGCCCGTACAGCGCCTCCGTCGCGGTCGCGGCCAGCTCGGGGCTGTCCAGCGAACCGATCCGCCGGATCAGCGGATTGAGGTGGTTCAGTACGAGCCGGGCGCGCGGCGCGCTGCCGCGCAGCGAACCGAGGATGCCCGCCCACAGATCGTCCGCCTGCCCCTCCGCCTCGGCGCGGGCCTGCTCATGGCGGGCCGCCCGGTCGTCGAGATGCAGCGCGGGCACGGTCAGCGGATGGAAGGAACGCAGTGCCACGTCGCAGCCCAGCGGGTCGAGCCTGGCGCGGGCCGCGGCCAGGAAGGCGCCGAGCGCCAGCTCCTGCGCCGGATCGACGGAGTCCAGGTGCGCGGTGACGGTGTCGGCGTCCAGCTCCGCGACCGCCGTCCCCGGCCGGACCGAGGGCAGCCGCTCGACCAGCTCGGTGTCGTACGTGTAGCCGCCGTTGACCACCCCGATGCCCTGCGCCGAGGCGATCGGTGCGACCTGCCGGTACTCCTCCACGGTCCGCGTGAAGTGCACCACCGGGTGGCGCCGGGCGAACTCCTCCAGCGACAGCCGCCCGTCCGTCGTCTCGAACGGCAGCCACGGCAGCATCGTGCGCAGCATGGCGCTGTCGTGCCGGGCCAGCGACTTCACCCCCAGGTGGTGCACGGTGAGGAACTCCGCGAGCCGCTCCGGATCGCCCGCGGCGAGCCCGGTGAGCCAGTCCCTGATGCGGTCGCCGAGCGCCTCCCGTACGGCGGCCAGGGTCTCGTCCGCGTACAGCGCCTCGCGCGAGGCGGTGGGGCGCAGACTGTCCGTGTCGATGACACAGCGCACGAAGAACGCCCAGTCGGGCAGCAGTTCGTCGGCCCGGTCCGTCAGCAGCATCCCCTTCAGGTGCACCCGGTGGCCCGCACGCTGCGCCGGACTGACGGCGGACGGCAGGACGTAGGCGACACCGCGGATACCGGCGAGCGGCAGATCCAGATCGATCGTGTCGAGCGGCGAGAAGCCGAACTGCTCGTGGCAGTGCCGGGCGAGGGCGACCCGCCGCGCCGCCGGGGTCGGATACGGGCGGTCCCACGGCGCCGGAAGGTCGGTGACGGCCGCCCCGCCGACCCGTACGTCGTACGGCAGGAGCGAGCCGAAGTCACGGGCGAGGGAGAGGACGCGTTCCTCGGTGAGCCAGTCCGCACTGCCGGGGCGGGCGGTCAGATGCACGGTGGTGCCGGGCTCCGGGCGTGCGCTGTCGGGCAGTGTACGGACGGTGTACGAACCGTCGTCGCGGGCGCGCCACTCCACGGGCGGCGAACCCGGCGTACGCGCCGAGCGGCTGACCACCCGGATCTCGGCCGCGACGACGAAGCACGCCAGCAGCCCGATGCCGAACTGGCCGAGGAACTCGGCCCGCGCCGACGCCAGCCCCGCTGCCCCGTCGCGTTTGGAACTGCGGCCGATCGTCGCGAGCAGGCTGTGCACATCGGTCTCGGTCAGACCGATCCCGCTGTCCTCGACGCGCAGCCGTCCGCCGTCCGCGTGCAGCCGCACCAGGGCGGGCGCGTCCGGCTGCTCGGCGCGGCGGGCCGTGATGGCGTCCACGGCGTTCTGCAGCAGCTCACGGAGGTAGACGCGCGGAGAGGAGTAGAGGTGGTGGGAGAGGAGATCGACCAGTCCGCGCAGATCCACCTGGAAGGTGTGCGGCGACCGATCGGAGAGGGACCCGGAGTTTTCGGACTCTTCGGACTCGGAGTGTTCGGGGGACGCGGAATTCGCTGAAGTCTCAGATGTCATCGTCGCAGCGCCGGTGGGGGGACTGGCGACGGCGCGGGTCGGGCGATCCCGGGAAGGTGATCGCGAGCAGGAAGCGTGGGAGCCGATCCTAGGGGCGTGGCGACGATTCCGACCAGGGGATTCCGGCGTTCCGGGTGGTGCCCGCCGGACATCTGTCAGTGGTGTGGTGTGCAATGGATCGCGTGTCTGCGTTCGATGAACCCCTCAAGAAGCTGCTCGGCGGAGCCACCGCGAAGGTGATGGCCGACCATCTCGACCTGCACACGGTCGGTGATCTGCTGCACCACTACCCGCGGCGGTACGAGGAGCGCGGCCGGCTCACGGCGCTGACCGACCTCCCGCTGGACGAGCATGTGACGGTGGTCGCCCAGGTCGCCGACGCCCGCATCATGATGTTCAACAACGGCCGTGGCAAGCGCCTCGAAGTGACCCTCACCGATGGCAGCGGCCGCCTCCAGCTCGTCTTCTTCGGCCATGGTGTCCACAAGCCGCACAAGGAACTGCTGCCCGGCCGGCGGGCGATGTTCGCGGGCAAGGTCTCCGTCTTCAACCGCAAGATGCAGCTGGCCCACCCCACGTACCAGCTGCTGGACGCCGAGGACACCGACGAGGCCACGGAAGCGGTGGACGCCTTCGCCGGGCGGCTGCTGCCGATCTACCCGGCCTGCAAGCAGCTGGACTCGTGGCGGATCGCCAAGGCCGTCGACACCGTGCTGCCCAGCGCGCGGGAGGCCGTCGACCCGCTGCCGCCGAGTCTGCGCGAGGGCCGCGGGTTCACCCCGCTCCCGGAGGCGCTGCTGAAGGTGCACCGCCCGCAGACCAAGGCGGACATCGCCCAGGCCAGGGACCGGCTGAAGTGGGACGAGGCCTTCGTCCTCCAGGTCGCGCTGGCCCGCCGCAGATACGCGGACACCCAGCTCCCGGCGGTCGCCCGGAAACCCGCCCACGGCGGACTGCTCGACGCCTTCGACGCCAAGCTGCCGTTCACCCTCACCGAGGGGCAGCAGAAGGTCTCCCGGGAGATCTTCGACGACCTGGCGACCGAGCACCCGATGCACCGGCTCCTCCAGGGGGAGGTGGGCAGCGGGAAGACCATGGTCGCGCTGCGCGCGATGCTCGGCGTCGTCGACGCGGGCGGACAGGCCGCCATGCTCGCGCCCACCGAGGTGCTCGCCCAGCAGCACCACCGTTCCATCACGGAGATGATGGGCGAGCTGGCCGAGAATTGGGGGCTGTGGCGCGAAGTGCCTCCCCAGAAAGGTGGTGGCGGGCGACGGGCGGGCATGCTGGGCGGCTCCGAGCAGGGCACCAAGGTCGTGCTGCTCACCGGCTCCATGGGCGTCGCGGCCCGCCGTCAGGCGCTGCTCGACCTCGTCACCGGTGAGGCCGGGATCGTGATCGGTACGCACGCGCTGATCGAGGACAAGGTCCAGTTCCACGACCTGGGCCTGGTCGTCGTCGACGAACAGCACCGCTTCGGGGTGGAACAGCGCGACGCGCTCCGGTCCAAGGGGAAGCAGCCGCCGCACCTGCTGGTCATGACCGCCACCCCCATTCCCCGTACGGTCGCCATGACCGTCTTCGGTGATCTGGAGACCTCCGTACTGGACCAGCTGCCCGCCGGCCGCTCGCCGATCGCCAGCCACGTCGTCCCCGCCAAGGACAAACCGCACTTCCTCAGCCGCGCCTGGGAACGGGTCCGGGAGGAGGTGGAGAGCGGGCACCAGGCCTATGTGGTCTGCCCCCGCATCGGCGACGACGCCGAGGACGAGGCGGCAGGGAAGAAGGGGAAGAAGAAGACGGCCGAGGACGACGGCGAGAAGCGCCCCCCGCTCGCCGTCCTGGAGATCGCCGAACAGCTCGCCAAGGGCCCGCTCGCCGGGCTGCGCATCGAGGTGCTGCACGGCAGGATGAACCCCGACGACAAGGACGACGTGATGCGCCGCTTCGCCGCGGGCCAGGTCGACGTCCTCGTCGCCACCACCGTCATCGAGGTCGGGGTCAACGTCCCCAACGCCACCGCGATGGTCATCATGGACGCCGACCGGTTCGGAGTCTCCCAACTGCACCAGCTGCGCGGCCGGGTCGGCCGAGGCTCCGCCCCCGGACTCTGTCTGCTGGTCAGCGAGGCCCACGAGGCGAGTCCGGCCCGCGCCCGCCTGTCCGCCGTCGCCGCCACCCTCGACGGTTTCGAGCTGTCCCGGATCGACCTCGAACAGCGCCGTGAGGGCGATGTACTCGGCCAGGCCCAGTCCGGGGTCCGCTCCTCGCTGCGGATGCTCACCGTCATCGACGACGAGGAGGTCATCGCCGCCGCCCGGGAGGCGGCCGCGACGATCGTCGCCGCCGACCCGGAGCTGGAACACCTGCCGGAGCTGCGGACCGCGCTGGACGCGCTGCTCGACAAGGAGCGCGAACAGTACCTCGACAAGGGGTGACGGGTGCGCGGGCCCGATCCTCCGCGACGCCATATCGTGGATGCCACGGCGCCGCAGCATCCTGCGGGCCACCCACGAACCGAGGAACCAGACACCCATGACCCGCGTGATCGCCGGCTCGGCCGGCGGACGCCTCCTGGCCGTCCCGCCCGGCACCGGCACCCGCCCCACCTCCGACCGTGCACGCGAGGGCCTCTTCTCCACCTGGGAAGCCCTCCTGGGCAGCCTCCACGGCACCCGTATCGCGGATCTGTACGCGGGCTCCGGCGCCGTCGGCCTGGAAGCGCTCTCGCGCGGCGCCGTCCACGCCCTGCTCGTCGAGACCGACCCCAGGGCCGCCCGCACCGTCCGGGACAACGTCCGCACGCTCGGCCTGCCCGGCGCCGAAGTCCGTACCGGCAGAGCCGAACAGATCGTGACAGGACCAGTGCCCGCGGAGCCCTACGACGTGGTGTTCCTGGACCCGCCGTACGCCGTGACCGACGACGATCTCGGCGAGATACTGCTCACACTCCGTGCCCAGGGGTGGCTCGCAGTCGATGCGCTCGTCACCGTGGAACGCAGCACCAGAGGCGGAGAATTCAACTGGCCCAAGGGATTCGAGCCACTGCGGGCCCGTCGCTACGGCGAGGGAACGCTTTGGTACGGTCGCGCCGCCTCTACGTGCGAAGACGCACGATGACCGGACCGGAGAGCGAGGGAATCAAGTTGCGCCGCGCCGTCTGCCCGGGGTCGTTCGACCCCATCACCAATGGACACCTCGACATCATTGGGCGCGCCTCGAAGCTGTACGACGTCGTACATGTCGCGGTGATGATCAACCAGTCCAAGAAGGGCCTCTTCACGGTCGACGAGCGCATCGACCTGATCCGCCAGGTCACGGCGGACTTCGGCAACGTCCAGGTCGAGTCCTTCCACGGCCTCCTGGTCGACTTCTGCAAGCAACGCGACATCCCGGCGATCGTGAAGGGCCTGCGGGCCGTCAGCGACTTCGACTACGAGCTGCAGATGGCCCAGATGAACAACGGCCTCTCCGGCGTCGAAACGCTCTTCGTACCGACCAATCCCACCTACAGTTTCCTGTCGTCCTCCCTGGTCAAGGAGGTCGCCACCTGGGGCGGCGACGTCTCTCACCTGCTGCCCCCGGTGGTCCACGCGGCCCTCGTGGAGCGCCTGGCGGAGCGCTGATCCGGCGCCGAGTATCTGACGAACCGTCACCAGGTGTCGGGCGGGCGCCGACTGGCCGTACAGTCGTCCCGTCCGTCTCCAATCGGCTGTAGAGAGTGGCGAGCACACGGTGGACGTGCAGAAGAAGCTCGACGAGATCGTCGAGGCGGTCGGGAGCGCCCGGTCCATGCCCATGTCGGCTTCGTGCGTGGTCAACCGCGCCGAGCTGCTCGCGATGCTCGGAGAGGTGCGCGAGGCCCTGCCCGGCTCGCTCGCCCACGCTCAGGAGCTCATCGGCGGGCGGGAGCAGATGGTCGAGCAGGCCCGTCAGGAGGCCGAGCGGATCATCGAGGCCGCACACGCCGAACGCGCCTCGCTGGTCTCCGGGACCGAGGTCGCCGTGCAGTCCCGCAGCGAGGCCGACCGCATCCTCCGTGAGGCCCGCCGGGAGGCCGAGGAGGTCCGCGCCGAGGCCGACGAGTACGTCGACAGCAAGCTCGCCAACTTCGAGGTCGTCCTCACCAAGACCATCGGCTCCGTCGACCGGGGCCGCGAGAAGCTCCTCGGCCGCGGCCAGGCCTTCGACGAGCAGGGGTACGAGGACCCGGACTTCGCCGAGGCCCCCGAGCGCAGCACCGACCCGGCCACGCTCCAGCGCCGCGCCGACGAGTACGTGGACACCAAGCTCGGCGCCTTCGAGGCCGTGCTCGCCAAGACCCTGGAGGCGGTCGGCCGCGGCCGGCAGAAGCTGCACGGCCGGGTCGCCACCGACGAACTCGGCGCGCACATGGCCGCCCAGGACGCGGCGGGCAACCAGGTCCGCGTGAGCGACGAGGACCACTGGGCCGGCCTCGCCGAGCTCGCCACCCCGGAGCCGCAGCCGGTGCACCAGCAGCTCCAGCCGCACTTCCCCGCCCAGGACCGGCCGGACTACGCGGAGACGTACGCGTACCAGGAGCAGCCGCAGCAGGACGTCTACGGGTACCAGCAGCAGCCCGACCCGTACGCCGCCTATCAGCAGCAGGGCTACGATCAGAGCCAACCCCAGCCCCAGGCCCAGATCCCGGTCCAGGGATACGACGGCTGGCAGCAGCAGCCCATGCAGCCCCAGCAGGCGCTCCAGCCGCAGGGCGAGGGCGCCCTCGACGAGACCAGCCTGTTCGACACCAGCATGATCGACCTGGACCAGCTGCGCCGGTACGAGCAGGAACGCTGACCGGTCGCGACGGCGGCCCGGTCGTTACGGCGTCCGGGCCGTACAGGGGCCCGGTGGACCGGATTGGGAGCTGGGCGGCGCGTCCAGTATCCTGGCTCTTCGGTCGCGCATGTCCGCGATCCAGGCTGCCCGTTTCGCATCCGAAACCGGCGGCCCTCCCCACGCTGTGTGATGCACATGATTTCGAAAGCAGGAAAAGCCCTGAACGGCCACCTCGACCACCGAAACCCCCTCGTGTTCGATACGCACGAGCTGGGTCGGCGTCCCGGTGCCCTCCAGCGGCTGACCCGCACGGTGGACGCACCCGGCTCACCGGCCCTCGGCATCGACGAGGTCATCGGTGTGCCGGAAGGCGCACCCGTGGAGCTGGAACTCCGTCTCGAATCGGTCATGGAGGGTGTGCTCGTCACAGGCACCGCCCGTGCGTCGGCCGAGGGGGAGTGCGTAAGGTGTCTGGAGCCGCTGCGCCACGAGGTTGTGGCGGACTTCCAGGAGATGTTCTCGTACCCTGACGCCGATGACCGGGGCCGCAGCCACAAGGCGGAGCCGGCCGACGACGCCGAGGACGACGAGGACAGGCTCTTCATCGAGGACGGCCTTTTCGACCTCGAACCAGTGCTGCGCGATGCGGTGGTGCTCGCACTGCCGATGCAGCCGGTGTGCCGGGAGTCCTGTGCCGGTCTGTGTTCCGAATGCGGAATCAGGCTGGACGAGAATCCCGGTCACCACCACGATGCCGTCGACATCCGTTGGGCGGCATTGCAAGGACTCGCCGACACCGTTCAGGACGGCGAGAAGGACAACATGGGCGGCGCCGAAGCGGGCGTCGACGAGAAGCAGGAGAAGTAGCCGTGGCTGTTCCGAAGCGGAAGATGTCGCGCAGCAACACGCGCCACCGCCGGTCGCAGTGGAAGGCTGCGGTCCCCACCCTGGTTTCGTGCGAGCGTTGCCAGGAGCCGAAGCTGCAGCACATCGCGTGCCCCAGCTGCGGCACGTACAACAAGCGCCAGGTCCTCGAGGTCTGAGCGGCTGGTGAGAGGCCCGATGTCTGAGTTGTCCAACGCCAAGAAGCAGGCAGACAACGTCAACACAGCCTCGTCCCACACGCTTCTGGAAGGGCGGCTCGGGTATCACCTCGAGTCCGCCCTTCTGGTGCGTGCGCTGACCCACCGTTCGTACGCATACGAGAACGGCGGTCTGCCGACCAACGAGCGGCTCGAATTCCTCGGGGATTCGGTGCTCGGCCTGGTCGTCACGGACACGCTGTACCGCACCCACCCCGACCTGCCCGAAGGCCAGCTGGCCAAATTGCGGGCCGCGGTGGTCAACTCGCGTGCACTTGCGGAAGTGGGCCGCGGCCTCGAACTCGGCTCCTTCATCCGGCTCGGCCGTGGTGAAGAGGGCACGGGCGGCAGGGACAAGGCGTCCATCCTCGCCGACACCCTTGAAGCGGTGATCGGCGCGGTCTATCTCGACCAGGGCCTCAGCGCGGCCTCGGAGCTGGTCCACCGGCTCTTCGACCCGCTGATCGACAGGTCCTCCAACCTCGGTGCCGGCCTGGACTGGAAGACCAGCCTCCAGGAACTCACCGCGAGCGAGAGCCTCGGCGTCCCCGAGTACCTCGTCACGGAGACCGGCCCGGACCACGAGAAGACCTTTACTGCTGCTGCTCGCGTCGGTGGTGTCTCGTACGGCACCGGCACCGGCCGTAGCAAGAAGGAAGCGGAGCAGCAGGCGGCGGAGTCCGCCTGGCGTGAGATCAGCGCCGCCGCGGAAGCGCGGGAGGCAGCGGCGAAGGCCGCTGCCGACGGAGGGGCCGCCGACACCCCTGCCGACCCGTCGCCGCCCCCGGACGTCGCTCCGGCCTGACCCGGAAATCCCCTCGGTGCCCAGCGCATCGGGGGGTTTTCGCTGCCCGGATACCCTGGAAACGTCCCTGAGGAGCCACACCGTGCCCGAGCTGCCCGAGGTCGAAGTCGTACGGCGGGGTCTTGAGCGCTGGGTCACCGGCCGGACCGTCGGAGACGTCGAGGTGCTGCACCCGCGTGCGGTCCGTCGCCATCCCGCGGGCGGTGTGGACTTCGCGGCCCGGCTGGGCGGTGCCCGGCTCGGCCCGGCCATGCGGCGCGGCAAATACCTCTGGGTGCCGCTGGACGACGCGTCCAGTTCGCTGCTGGGCCACCTCGGCATGAGCGGCCAACTGCTCGTACAGCCGCAGGACGCCCCCGACGAGAAGCATCTGCGCATCCGGATCCGCTTCCAGGACTCGCTCGGCACCGAGCTGCGCTTCGTCGACCAGCGGACCTTCGGGGGGCTCTCGCTCCACGAATGCGCCGCCGACAGCACGGACGGGCTGCCCGACACCATCGCGCACATCGCCCGCGACCCCCTGGACCCGGCCTTCGACGACGCGGCGTTCCACGCGGCCCTGCGACTGCGCCGTACGACGATCAAGCGCGCCCTGCTCGACCAGTCGCTGATCAGCGGAGTCGGCAACATCTACGCGGACGAGGCGCTCTGGCGCGCCAAGCTGCACTACGACCGCCCGACCTCGACCCTCACCCGCCCCAAGTCGGCCGAGCTGCTGGGCCATGCCCGAGACGTGATGAACGCGGCGCTCGACCAGGGCGGCACCAGTTTCGACAGCCTCTACGTCAATGTGAACGGCGAGTCCGGCTACTTCGACCGCTCCCTCGACGCGTACGGGCGGGAGGACGAGCCCTGTCACCGCTGCGGTACGCCGATACGCCGCCGGGCGTGGATGAACCGCTCCAGCTACTTCTGCCCGCGCTGCCAGCGGCCGCCGCGCACCGTTTCCTAGGTCCGGATTCCTAGGCCCGGACCTCCGGGCACGGGTGGGCGTCGTCGTACCGGTCACGGGCCCGGAGCACCTCGGGCATCCGGCCCTCGACGAGCTCGATCAGCGCGAGCAGCCGTTCGGCGACCTGTCGGCCCAGGCGCGTCAGCTCGTAGTCGACGCGCGGCGGATTGGTCGGCTGGGCCTCGCGGTGGACCAGACCGTCCCGCTCCAGGGCGTGGAGCGTCTGCGAGAGCATCTTCTCGCTCACCCCGTCGACCCGGCGACGGAGCTCGTTGAAGCGGAAACTGCCTTCGTACAGGGCTCCCAGCGTCAGACTGCCCCAGCGCCCGGTGACATGCTCCAGGGTGCCGCGCGAGGGGCACTGCCTGGAGAACACGTCGAAGGCGAGCGCGTCCAGACGGATCTTCTCGTCCATCCCGACAGCTTACGCCCGCACAGCGCTTACTACCGGGGTGCGCTTTCTGCGGGTGAGCGTCCGTTCAAAAGCCGAAGTCCTGGGTCCACCAGGGGCCGCGCGCACCGAAGTGCACGCCGACGCCGAGCGTCTTGTAGTCGCAGTTGAGAATGTTTGCCCGGTGGCCGTCGCTGTTCATCCAGGAGTCCATCACGGCCTGTGCGTCGGCCTGGCCGCGGGCGATGTTCTCGCCGCCGAGCCCCCGCACCCCGGCCTCGGAGGCGCGGTCCCAGGGGGTCCGGCCGTCGGGGTCGGTGTGGTCGAAGAAGCCTCGGGCAGCCATGTCGTCGCTGAAATTCTGGGCGAGCGAGGCCAGTGAGGCGCTGGCCGTCACCGGGCTGCAGCCGACCTTCGAGCGCTCCTGGTTGACCAGGGCGAGCACGGCGGCCTGGGCAGAGGTGGCGGCGGCCGGCGCCGCGGACCTGCGGGCGGCCGGAGCGGAGGAGGCGGGAGCCTCCGGCGCGGCCGACGACTTCTCGGCCGTGGCCGACGCGGTGCTCTTCGAGGCTTTTGGCCGGGCGGCCTTCGACGACGTCGGTGAGGTGGTCGACGGGGACGGCTCCGTCCGCCCGGTCGGCTCGGACGTCCTCGACGGCGTGGCGGACGACGGGGATCCGGCGGGGGGCTCCGCCTTCGTCGGGCCGTCGGCCCGCCCGACACCGCGACTGGCCTGGGCGGACGCACCGGCGCGGTCGTCAGGCGTGGTGGTCGAGCCGCCCCGGCCCAGCAGATCCGGGACCCCTTCGGTACGTACCTGGTCCGCGGCCGGGCCACCGCCGGCCGAGTAGGTGTCGCCGCCCGGCAGCAGACCGGAGGCGACCGCGACGGCCCCCACGGCGAGGGCGGCGGAGACGCCGATCAGTCCGGTGCGAACAGGTGTCCCGGTCCGCTTCCCGTGGCGCACACCGCGGTGGCGCCCCGGGTCCCCCGCCGCGCGGTCCTGAACGGCAGGAGCTGCGGCGGAGCGTCGGTGGCGTCCCATATGCTGAGCCCTTCTGACGGTCTGGACGCCGGTCTCGGCGTCAATACGCCGCACCCGATCGGGTGAGGTTATTGCGACGGGACTGTACGCCATGGCCTCTCGGCAGGAAGTGCTCCGCGAGCAGTCGGCCGGTTAGCGTTCAGGCATGAACGAAGACGTACGGCTCACCGCCTGGGTACGCGGCCGAGTACAGCAAGTAGGGTTCCGCTGGTTCACCAGGGCAAATGCTCTGGAGATCGGCGGTCTCGCCGGCTTCGCCGTGAATCTCGACGACGGCAGGGTGCAGGTCGTCGCCGAGGGGCGACGTGAGAATTGCCACCGCCTGCTGGACTGGCTGCGCTCGGACGACACACCCGGGCGCGTTGACGGAGTCACTGAGATATGGGACACCCCGCGCGGCGGTTACGACGGCTTCGCGATCCGCTGATCCGGGCCCGGTCCGGCTCCGGATCGGGGGCCGTGTTCGGACCGTGTTCGAAGGATGGCGTGGGGTGAGGCGGTGGGGCGCTCATCCGCATACACATGAAATGACCTGCGGAATGACCCGGTGGTTGCCAAGATTCGGTTGGCGTGCCAGGCTGCGGCAGTAGGGATGATCTCCACGCCCACGAGGGCCCCGCAGGAGAGTCGCGCCGCATGATCGTCAAGCCGCGCGCCCCAGGGCTGCCCGCCTCTACAGGGCGTGATCGTGTTGACCGTCAAACTTTTTGGTGAGACGCTGAAATCCCCGCGCACCGCAGCTGTTCGGCAGAGCTGTTTGGCAGCAGAACAGCAGTGAATACAGAGCACTGCCGAGCACCGCGGGTGCGATTCCCTCACGACCCACACCGCATCGGTCGGTCACTCAGTGTGGAGGACCATCCATCATGGCAAAGGCGCTTCTCGGTTACGTCGGCGGTTCCGACCCGCGACTCCTCGCCGAGATGCGACGGCTCCAGCAACGCGTCCAGGACCTCGAATCCGAGCTCGTACGGATTCAGCACGAGAACGACGCGCTCAGTGCCGCCGCCCAGCACCAAGAGTCGCTGCTCGACAGCATCGACATCGACGTACCTCGGGCGGAGCCGGCGCTGACCTGACCGATGGCCCTCAGGGCCGGTCGGGTCGGCCGCGTCAGCCGTCCGAGATCATCACCCGGATCGTCGCCGGATCACTGAAGATCACTGCTCTTGATCTGTCACCTTCGTGACATGTCCTTGATCCGTCATGTGCCGCTGCACCAGTACACCGCACACGCAACACCGCACAAGATTTAAAGGGGCGCTTCGGCGTCCCTTCTTTCTTTTCCACTCGGACCTGTGCGGGACCCGCCCCGGACGTACGCCCCTTCCCTTACCGTCTGATGTGCCCTGCACCTTCATCAGCGAAACCGAGAGCGAAAGGTAGAGTCCGGCGGCGTGCACCTCAAGGCCCTGACCCTGCGTGGTTTCAAGTCATTCGCCTCCGCCACGACGCTGCGGTTCGAACCCGGTATCACGTGCGTCGTCGGTCCCAATGGGTCCGGCAAGTCCAATGTGGTGGACGCGCTCTCCTGGGTCATGGGGGAACAGGGTGCCAAATCCCTGCGCGGCGGCAAGATGGAAGACGTGATCTTCGCCGGAACCACCGGGCGGCCGCCGCTCGGGCGGGCGGAAGTGTCGCTGACCATCGACAATTCCGACGGCGCACTCCCCATCGAGTACGCCGAAGTGACGATCACTCGGATCATGTTCCGCAACGGCGGCAGCGAATACCAGATCAATGGCGACACCTGTCGGCTCCTGGACATCCAGGAACTCCTCTCGGACTCCGGTATCGGGCGGGAGATGCACGTCATCGTCGGCCAGGGCCAGCTGGACTCCGTACTCCACGCCGATCCGATGGGGCGGCGCGCATTCATCGAGGAAGCCGCAGGCGTGCTCAAGCACCGCAAGCGGAAAGAGAAGGCGTTGCGGAAACTGGACGCGATGGGGGCCAATCTGGCCCGCGTCCAGGATCTGACCGACGAGCTGCGACGGCAGCTGAAACCGCTGGGCCGACAGGCGGCCGTGGCGCGCCGGGCCGCCGTCATC
Source organism: Streptomyces sp. NPDC058092 (assembly GCF_042884935.1). Taxonomy (NCBI): domain Bacteria; kingdom Bacillati; phylum Actinomycetota; class Actinomycetes; order Kitasatosporales; family Streptomycetaceae; genus Streptomyces; species Streptomyces sp. NPDC058092. The sequence continues at coordinate 84,349 of NZ_JBHVSY010000010.1, read as the reverse complement.
CAGGCCGATCTGCGCGATGCCAGGCTGCGGCTGCTCGCCGACGACCTGGTGCGGCTGCACACCGCGCTGCGCAGCGAGATCGCCGACGAAGCGGCGCTCAAGCAGCGTCGGGAGTCCGCGGAGGCGGAGCTCAAGGCGGCCCTGGCGCGCGAGGCGGAGCTGGAGGACGAGGTACGACGGCTGGCGCCGCGGCTCCAGCGGGCTCAGCAGACCTGGTACGAGCTGTCACAGCTGGCCGAGCGGGTGCGCGGCACGATCTCGCTGGCCGATGCCCGGGTGAAGAGCGCCTCCGCCGCCCCCGAGGAGGAGCGGCGCGGTCGCGACCCGCAGGACATGGAGCGGGAGGCCGCCCGCATCCGTGAGCAGGAGGCGGAGCTGGCGGCCGCGCTGGAGGCGGCGGAACACGCGTTGGAGGACACCGCCGCCCATCGCGCCGATCTGGAAAGGGAGTTGGCGGCCGAGGAGCGCAGGCTCAAGGATGCCGCGCGGGCCATCGCGGACCGCCGCGAAGGACTCGCCCGACTGAACGGGCAGGTCAACGCGGCCCGCAGCCGGGCCGGTTCGGCGCAGGCCGAGATCGACCGGCTGGCCGCCTCCCGCGACGAGGCGCGGGAGCGGGCGGTCGCCGCGCAGGAGGAGTATGAACAGCTCAAGGCCGAGGTCGAGGGCCTGGACGCGGGCGATGCCGAGCTGGGCGCGCGGCACGACGCCGCCAAGCGGGAACTCACGGAGGCGGAGGCGGCGCTCTCTGCGGCCCGGGAGGCCGCCACCGCCGCCGAACGGAAGCGGGCGGCGGTCGCGGCCCGCCATGAGGCACTGGCCCTCGGCCTGCGCCGCAAGGACGGCACGGGCGTGCTGCTCGGCGCGCGGGACCGCCTGTCCGGCCTGCTCGGTCCGGCCGCGGAACTCCTGACGGTGGAGCAGGGGTACGAGGTGGCGGTGGCGGCGGCCCTGGGCGCGGCGGCGGACGCGGTCGCGGTGACGGACCCGGCCACGGCGGCGGACGCGATCCGGCTGCTGCGCAAGCAGGACGCGGGGCGGGCAGCGCTGTTGCTGGGCGGGGTGCGTGATCACGGTGGGGCTGGCGATGGCTGTGGTGCCTCTGGCGGCTCTGGTGCGAGTGTTGCCGCTGGTGTTGGTGGGGGCGATGTGACCGCCGCAGTGTTCGCCGGAGGTCCGCCCGCCGGAGGTCCGCCCGCCGTCGCCGGCCTCGTCGGCGGGCCGGCCGAACTGGTGGGCGCCGTACGGAGACTGGTGCAGGACATGGTGGTCGTCGGCACCCTGGAGGACGCCGAGGACCTCGTGGCCGAACGACCGGAACTGACGGCCGTCACCGCCGAGGGGGACATCCTCTCGGCCCACTTCGCGCACGGCGGTTCCGCCGGAGCGCCGAGCCTCCTCGAAGTGCAGGCGTCGGTCGACGAGGCCGCTGCCCAGCTGGAGGAACTGGCCGTGCGGTGCGCGGAGTTGACCGAGGCGCAGCGGCTCGCCGACGAGCGGCGCGGCGCGTGTGCCGGGCTCGTCGAGGAGCTGGGGGAGCGGCGCCGGGCCGCCGAGCGGGAGAAGTCCGGGGTGGCTCAGCAGCTCGGCCGGCTCGCCGGGCAGGCCCGCGGAGCCGCGGGCGAGGCCGAGCGGACGACCGCGTCCGCCGCCCGTGCCCAAGAGGCCCTCGAACGGGCGACGGAGGAGGCCGAGGAGCTGGCCGAGCGGCTGCTCGTCGCCGAGGAGATGCCGGTCGAGGAGGAGCCGGACACCTCCGTACGCGACCGGCTCGCCGCCGACGGTGCCAACGCCCGCCAGACCGAGATGGAGGCCCGCCTCCAGGTCCGTACCCACGAGGAGCGGGTCAAGGGACTCGCGGGCCGCGCGGACGCCCTCGACCGGGGCGCCCGCGCCGAACGCGAGGCCCGGGCCCGCGCCGAGCAGCGCCGCGCCCGGCTGCGGCACGAGGCGGCGGTGGCCTCGGCCGTTACGTCCGGCGCCCGTCAGCTGCTGGCCCACGTCGAGGCGTCCGTCGTCCGGGCCGAGCAGGAGCGGGTCGCGGCCGAGGCGGCGAAGGCGGAGCGGGAACGGGAGCTGGCGGCCGAGCGCAACCAGGGTCGCGAGCTCAAGAGCGAGCTGGACAAGCTCACCGACTCCGTCCACCGCGGCGAGGTGCTCGGTGCCGAGAAGCGGCTGCGGATGGAGCAGCTGGAGACGAAGGCGCTGGAGGAGCTGGGGGTCGAGCCGGCCGGGCTGGCCGCCGAGTACGGCCCCGACCAACTCGTACCGCCGTCAGCGCCCGCCGAGGGTGAGGAGCTGCCGGAGGACCCCGAGCACCCGCGCAACCAGCCGAAGCCGTTCGTCCGGGCCGAACAGGAGAAGCGGCTGAAGTCGGCCGAACGGGCGTATCAGCAACTCGGGAAGGTGAATCCGCTCGCCCTGGAGGAGTTCTCGGCGCTGGAGGAGCGGCACAAGTTCCTCTCCGAGCAGCTCGAAGACCTGAAGAAGACCCGGGCCGACCTGATACAGGTCATCAAGGAGGTCGACGAGCGGGTCGAGCAGGTGTTCACCGAGGCGTACCGGGACACGGCGCGTGAGTTCGAGGGCGTCTTCTCGCGGCTCTTCCCGGGTGGCGAGGGGCGGCTCGTCCTGACCGATCCGGACAATATGCTCGCGACCGGTGTGGACGTCGAGGCCCGGCCGCCGGGCAAGAAGGTCAAGCGGCTCTCGCTGCTGTCCGGCGGGGAACGCTCACTCACCGCGGTGGCGTTGCTGGTCTCGATCTTCAAGGCCAGGCCCAGCCCGTTCTATGTGATGGACGAGGTCGAGGCGGCGCTCGACGACACCAATCTGCAGCGGCTGATCCGGATCATGGAGGAGCTCCAGGAGAGCTCTCAGCTGATCGTGATCACGCATCAGAAGCGGACGATGGAGGTCGCGGACGCGCTGTACGGCGTCTCGATGCAGGGCGACGGGGTCTCCAAGGTCATCAGCCAGCGGCTGCGCTGAGGCTTTACGCAACCTTCAAGGCTCCAACGAATCCTTTGGACGCTCCTCGGTCGGAGTCTACTGAAAGCGCGATCATGACTTCGAGACTTGAACGAATGTTCTCTGCGGCTTCGCCTTTATCTTCAAGTGGTGGCAGGCCTGAAGTTATGCGCCACTTGGAAGAGCTCACCCCCTCAGTCGGAGCTCGCCCCACCTGACGACGCGGCCAGGCATCAGGAGTTCACGTGACCAGCACAGCGCAGGGACCGGCGTCCGGAGCCCGAGGGGCCCACCCGGACCACCTGGGCCATGTCATCTTCATCACGGCGGCCGCGGCGATGGGCGGCTTCCTGTTCGGCTATGACAGCTCCGTCATCAATGGCGCCGTCAACGCGATCCGCAGCCGGTACGACATCGGCTCGGCAACGCTCGCCCAGGTCATCGCCATCGCGTTGATCGGCTGTGCGATCGGCGCGGCCACGGCGGGCCGCATCGCCGACCGCATCGGCCGGATCCGCTGCATGCGGATCGCCTCCGTGCTCTTCACCATCAGCGCCGTCGGCTCCGCGCTCCCGTTCGCGCTCTGGGACCTGGCGATGTGGCGCATCATCGGCGGCTTCGCCATCGGCATGGCCTCGGTGATCGGCCCGGCGTACATCGCCGAGGTCTCGCCGCCCGCCTACCGCGGCCGGCTCGGCTCCTTCCAGCAGGCCGCGATCGTCACCGGCATCGCCATCTCCCAGCTGGTCAACTACGGCATTCTGCAACTCGCCGGCGGGGACCAGCGCGGCAGGATCGGCGGCATCGAGGCCTGGCAGTGGATGCTCGGTGTGATGGTCGTCCCCGCCGTTCTGTACGGGCTCCTCTCGTTCGCGATCCCCGAGTCGCCGCGGTTCCTGATCTCGGTCGGCAAGAAGAACCGGGCCCGGAAGATCCTGGAGGAGGTCGAGGGCAAGAACGTCGACCTCGACGCCCGGGTGACCGAGATCGAGACCGCCATGCACCGGGAGCACAAGTCCACGTTCAAGGACCTGCTCGGCGGCCGCTTCGGCTTCCTGCCGATCGTCTGGGTCGGTATCGGTCTGTCGGTCTTCCAGCAACTCGTCGGCATCAACGTGGCGTTCTACTACTCGGCGACGCTCTGGCAGTCCGTCGGCATCGACCCGTCGGCCTCGTTCCTGTACTCGTTCACCACGTCGATCATCAACATCATCGGTACCGTCATCGCGATGGTGCTGGTGGACCGGGTGGGCCGCAAGCCGCTCGCGCTGGTCGGCTCCACCGGTATGGCCATCGCCCTCGCCTTCGAGGCATGGGCCTTCTCCGCGCCCCTGGTCGGCGGCAAACTGCCCCACACCCAGGGCATCGTGGCGCTCGTCGCCGCCCATGTGTTCGTGCTCTTCTTCGCCCTGTCGTGGGGCGTCATCGTCTGGGTCTTCCTCGGCGAGATGTTCCCGAACAAGATCCGCGCCGCCGCGCTCGGCGTCGCCGCGTCCGCGCAGTGGATCGCCAACTGGGCGATCACCGCGAGCTTCCCGAGCCTGGCCGACTGGAACCTGTCGGGCACGTACATCATCTACGCATGCTTCGCCACGCTCTCGATCCCCTTCGTGCTCAAGTTCGTGAAGGAGACCAAGGGCAAGGCGTTGGAGGAGATGGGCTGATCCCTCGCTGGCCCGCTCCTCGACCACGGAATGCCCAGGCCCGCACCCGGGGCCCCGCGGTGGTCAGGGGCGGTTGTGTGCGATCGCCTCGCAGAACAGCCGCAGACTGCGCCATCCCTCCTCGACCGGCATCCCGCCGCACAGCGGATGCAGCACCAGGCTGTCCAGTTCCACGGCCGCCCCGGCACACTCATCCGGTGTGACGACCCGGTAGACCCCTTCGTCCCGCAGTTCCGTCACCGTCGTCGCCGCCGAACGTACCGCCGAGCGGATGTCCTTGGACTGCCAGGAGGCGTACGTACGCGCCTCGTGCAGGAAGTGCCCGCCGTACTCCGCCCACGTCCGGTCCGGGTCCTCGGACACATGGAGCAGCGGCGTCGCGGCGGACGGCATCATGCAGAAGCCGTCCGTCCCGAACTCCGCACGCCGCTCGTGGTAGTACGCCTCCAGCTCCGGCAGATGCGCGCTCGGGAAGAACGGCAGCCCGAACCGGGCCGCCCGCCGGGCCGCCGCCCGCGAACTGCCGCCCACCAGCAGCAGCGGATGCGGGCGGGTGTACGGGCGCGGCGTGACCCGGACCGTACGGCCCCGGTACGGGAACGGCTCCCCGGTCCACGCCCGCAACAGGGTTTCCAGGAGCTCGTCCTGGAGCCTGCCGCGCCTGCCCCATTCGACGCCCGCCTGTTCGTACTCCTCGGGCCGGTAGCCGATCCCCGCCACCGTGACGAGCCGACCCGCGCTCAGCAGGTCCAGGACCGCGATGTCCTCGGCCAGCCGCAGCGGATTGTGCAGCGGGCCGATGACCGCCGAGACGGTGACCGCGATCCGGCGGGTGGCGCCGAAGACCGAGCCCGCGAAGACGAAGGGGGACGGCAGCCAGGAGTTGGCGGCGCCGTGGTGTTCCTCGGTCTGTACGGTGTCGACGCCGTGCTCGTCGGCGTACGCGGCCATTTCCAGCGCCGCGCGGTAGCGGGCCGACAGCGACTCGGGGGTGGCGGCGGGATCGACCAGGTTGAACCGGACCACGGTGAACGCCATGGCACTTGGCCCCTTCGTCGGGCGGACTCGGCGAGGCGGGACACTAGCTGACGTGCCGTCAGAAGTGTAGGGGCGCGTCACTCCGGGGTCCGCCCCCGCGGCCCCCTTCGGCGGGCCGCCGCAGGAGTGCGTACAGCGCGGCGGACACGGCGATCGCGGCCGTCCGGCCCAGCCCGTGGCGCCCGATCCGGCCGTCTGCGAACGGGTCGGAGAACCACTCCACGCCGGTGAAGGGCAGGCCCGCCACCAGGCCCGTCGCCCACGCGGCCACGGCCGCCACGGCCGCCACGGCGAAGCCTCCCGTGTACCAGTAGGCGCTGGACGGCGTGGTGTCCGGGAGTGCCGCCGCATCGTACGTACGTCCCCGCAGCTGATCCATCGGGGCCTTCCGGAATCCAGCTGATCCCGCCGCCGGCCAGGGTGCCGACCCTGTTGACCACCATCGCGGTCGGTCCGGCGGGCCTGCTCGGGGCGTCGTGCCAAGCGGTGCTGCCGATCAGGTGGATCAGCACGAGGACGCCGAAGCAGCCGAAGAGAGACGTCGACCAGGTGCAGCACACCCGCAGTGCGCGCACGCCCGGCGCCGACACCAGGAAGCTGATCCCCACGAAGGCGACCAGGGTCGCCATGATCAGGGTGTTGCTGCTCACGATGCCGAAGAGCAGATTCAGTACGGCGAGTACGGCGTAAGTGACGGTGACCGCGTTCACCGTCTCCCAGCCCCAGCGGGCGATCCGGATCAGCGCGCCGGGCAGCAGATTGCCGCGCCGGCCGAAGACGGCCCGGGAGGGCGCCACGCCCGGAGCCCCGCCCTCCTTGCCCGCGACGCCGCCCCCCATGTGCCGGTCGGTCCAGGTCAGCCGAGGACGATGGGCCCCGCACCCATGGTGAGCAGCAGAACGGTCAGGTTCGCGCCGACCCAGGTGGGGAAGAGGGTCCGGACCCGGCCGGTGGGCTCGCTCTCGGGGACGGGTTCCAGGCCACGGGTCTCCACGGGCGGGATCGTATCGTTACCCCCAAAAGGTGCATAACGCCCAAGGTGATGCGGAGGTGACCCTTCAGGGCGGCCCACGCGGGCGGCCGTGACTGATACTGGGTGGGTTATGGAATTCGTCATCCTTGCTGTAGTCATCGCCCTGGTCGCGGTCGGCGTGATCAGCGGGCTCGTGGTCAGCAGCCGCAAGAAGAAGCAGCTGCCCCCGGCACCGTCGAGCACGCCGACCATCACTCCTCCCGAGCCCCATATCGGTGAGGAAGCCGAAGTGCCGCGCGAGGAACCGCGCCGCACCGTCGAGGAGGTCGGCCCCCCGGCGGCCGAGGCTCCCGCCGAGGAAGCCCCCGAGGCCGTCGAGCCGGAGGGGCCCGCCGCCCCCGCCATCGAAGTGCCCGAGCCCACCGCCGGCCGACTGGTCCGGCTGCGTGCCCGGCTCGCCCGCTCGCAGAATTCCCTCGGCAAGGGGCTGCTCACGCTCCTGTCCCGCGACAACCTCGACGAGGACACCTGGGAGGAGATCGAGGACACCCTCCTCACCGCCGACGTCGGCGTCGCGCCCACCCAGGAACTGGTGGAGCGGCTCCGCGAACGCGTCCGCGTCCTCGGCACCCGTACCCCCGAAGGGCTGCGCGCGCTGCTGCGCGAGGAGCTCATCACCCTGCTCGGCACCGATTTCGACCGTGCCGTCAAGACGGAGAGCGGCGTCGACACCCCCGGCGTCGTGATGGTCGTCGGCGTCAACGGAACCGGCAAGACCACCACCACCGGCAAGCTGGCGCGGGTGCTCGTCGCCGACGGCCGTAGCGTCGTGCTCGGCGCGGCCGACACCTTCCGGGCCGCCGCCGCCGATCAGCTCCAGACCTGGGGCGAGCGCGTCGGCGCCCGCACCGTGCGCGGCCCCGAGGGCGGCGACCCCGCGTCGATCGCCTTCGACGCGGTGAAGGAAGGCATCGCCGAGGGCGCCGATGTCGTCCTCATCGACACCGCGGGCCGGCTGCACACCAAGACCGGGCTCATGGACGAGCTCGGCAAGGTCAAGCGGGTCGTCGAGAAGCACGGGCCGCTCGACGAGATCCTCCTCGTCCTCGACGCCACGACCGGACAGAACGGTCTGGTGCAGGCCCGGGTGTTCGCCGAGGTCGTCGACATCACCGGCATCGTCCTCACCAAGCTGGACGGCACCGCCAAGGGCGGCATCGTCGTCGCCGTCCAGCGCGATCTGGGCGTACCGGTGAAGCTCATCGGTCTCGGTGAGGGACCGGACGATCTGGCTCCGTTCGAGCCCGAGGCGTTCGTGGACGCCCTGATCGGAGACTGATACCACCTCGTGCGTACACATACGTGTACGCGAAGAGCCCGACCGCGGGATGCAGCCGCGGTCGGGCTCTTGTGCTGTGCGGAGCAGCCATCAACGGGTACCCCTCCGCGCAAGTGGCGGCGGTTCAGCCGCAGAGGGGCGCGCGATGGCAGCTGTACGCCAGCGTGCCCAGCAGCAGCCGCGCCTGCGGCGGCGAGGCCGCCGTGTCCAGCACCGGCGGGCGCAGCCACCGGACGGGGCCGAGACCACCCTCGTCGGACGGCGGGGCGGTGATGTGGCAGCCGGGCCCCAGCGCCCGCAGGTCCAGGCCCGCGTCGTCCCAGCCCATTCGGTACAGCAGCTGCGGGAGCTCGGCGGCCGCCCCCGGGGCGACGAAGAACTGCGCCCGCCCGGCCGGTGTCACCGCGACCGGGCCGAGCGGCAGCCCCATCCGCTCCAGGCGCACCAGGGCCCGGCGCCCGGCCGCCTCGGCGACGTCGAGGATGTCGAAGGTGCGGCCCACCGGCAGCAGCATCGAGGCGCCCGGCACCCGGGCCCAGGCATCCGCCGCCGTGTCGAGCGAGGCGCCCGCGGGGACCTCGGGGACGAAGTCCAGCGGATGGGTGCCGGGGGAGGGGCACCGCGCCTTCCCGCACGAGCAGCGGCCTGCCGCGGCCCGTGCCCCCGGCGCGACGGCCCAGCCCCACAGCCCTGTGTACTCGGCCACTGCGGTGCACTCGGCCGCGCGGCCGCGACGCCGTGAGCCGGTGCGCATCTCACGGATGCCGCCGATCGTGAAGCCCATGCCCCCTCCAACGGGTCCGGCTCGCCGGTGGTTACGGCCCAGAGCGCAGTCGTGACGCTCCGTCGTCAGTGTCGATCCGTGGTGCGCCGGTGCACTCGGGGTAGTGCGAGATGGTTCGCGCGCCCCGCCGCGCATCACTGCGCCCACTGCTGATCGCCGTGTGTCAAGTGAATCGCGCCCGGCGGTGACGGTGTTCATCCGAAGGGGTGGCGAATGGTGGCGATTCGGCAATCGCCCTCGCTGGGCGGGTGATCGTAGGATTACCGTCGGTACGCGAACCATGGAAGTATGTGCGTCCATGGGTATGCCCGAGGCAACCCGATTTCCAGTTCGACCGTGCGCAATCTCCGTATGGGCGGCATCGGATCAGGGCATTCTGGTAATGGTTCGCGCGACAGTATTCGGCGGATGGGGGCGTTCCAGTGAGTGGCAGCGGCGCAGGCGATTCGAATGCCGGTAAGCGCCCCAATGGGCAATTGGGCTCATGGTTCGTGCGCAGCGGCTGGTCGAAGGGCGAACTGGCGCGGCAGGTGAACCGCCGGGCGCGCCAGATGGGCGCCCACCACATCAGCACCGACACCTCCCGGGTGCGGCGCTGGCTCGACGGTGAGCAGCCGCGCGAACCGATCCCGCGCATCCTCTCCGAGCTCTTCTCGGAGCGCTTCGGCTCCGTCGTCGCCGTCGAGGACCTCGGACTGCGCTCGGCGCGCCAGTCACCGTCCGTGTCCGGTGTCGACCTGCCCTGGGCGGGGCCGCAGACCGTCGCCCTGCTCAGCGAGTTCTCCCGCAGCGATCTCATGCTCGCCCGCCGCGGATTCCTCGGCTCCTCGCTCGCCCTGGCCGCGGGGCCCGCCCTGATCGAGCCCATGCAGCGCTGGCTGGTGCCCGTCACCGCCAATGGACACGAGGAGCCGGAGTCGCCCGCCGCGGCCCGCCGCCCCTCCCGGCTCTCCGCCCCCGAGCTCGATCTGCTGGAGTCCACCACCGCGATGTTCCGCCAGTGGGACGCGCAGTGCGGCGGCGGACTGCGCCGCAAGGCCGTTGTCGGACAACTCCACGAGGTCACCGACCTGTTGCAGGAATCGCAGCCGGCGGCCACCGCCAAGCGGCTGTTCCGCTGCGCGGCCGAACTGGCGGAGCTGGCCGGCTGGATGAGCTACGACGTGGGCCTCCAGCCCACCGCCCAGAAGTACTTCGTTCTCGCGCTCCACGCCTCGAAAGAGGCCGACGACAAACCGCTCGGTTCGTATGTTCTGTCCAGTATGAGCCGCCAGATGATCCACCTCGGACGGCCCGACGACGCCCTCGAACTGATCCATCTCGCGCAGTACGGCAGCCGGGACTGCGCCACCCCGCGCACCCAGGCCATGCTGTATGCGATGGAGGCCCGCGCGTACGCCAACATGGGCCAGCCCAGCAAGTGCAAACGAGCCGTCCGGATGGCCGAGGACACCTTCGACGACATCGGGATCGACGGCGAGCCCGAGCCCGACTGGATCCGTTTCTTCTCCGAGGCCGAGCTCAACGGCGAGAACTCCCACTCGTACCGCGACCTCGCCTACGTCGCGGGCCGCAGCCCCACGTACGCCACGCTCGCCGAACCCCTCATGGAGAGGGCCGTCCAGCTCTTCGGCGAGGACGACGAGCACCAGCGGTCGTACGCACTCAACCTGATCGGCCTCGCCACCGTCCGCCTTCTCCAGCGCGAGCCCGAACAGTCCACGGTGCTGGCCGAGAAAGCGCTGCTGGTCGCCAAGAAGATCCGTTCCGAACGCGTCAACACCCGGCTCCGCAAGACCGTCGACACCGCGGCCAGGGATTTCGGGGACATTCCCGAAGTCGCCAGGCTCACCGACCTCCTCACCGGGCAACTGCCCGAAACCGCCGCAGCGGTCTGAGCGGCCCCCAGGCCCCGGCCACGACGACCACCCCGCACAGACCGACTTCGGCTCCCCCATTGCCAGGTCAGAGGGTGGTCGGCGTGGCCGGTTCGCGTTGCCGTTCCCGTACGGGAGAGTTCCTGTACGGGAGAGTCGTCACCGCACCGTATGCGGCCGCGGCGGCAGAGCGGGCCCGGCACCGGGTGCGCCATCGCCGGTTCATGGGGCCGTAACACACCGGACCTCTTCGTCACTGCCGCGAAACGCCGTGCGGCATCGGCGGAAACCGTGCTGGGCGAATCTCATGGCTCATAACCGGCCCGCACCTTTTCCCCAGTGGTCCCGCACGTGGTGCCGCTCATCCCGCCCGCACGCGGCCGCACCGACGACGAGGAGACGCCGATGCCCCCAGGCATCACGACGCTTGCCGCAGACGCCCCGACGCTGTCTGCCGCCAACACCGGGTTCATGCTCATCTGCTCCGCCCTGGTGATGCTCATGACCCCGGCCCTGGCCTTCTTCTACGGAGGCATGGTCCGCGTCAAGAGCACCCTCAACATGCTGATGATGAGCTTCATCAGCCTCGGGATCGTCACGATCCTGTGGGTGCTCTACGGATTCAGCCTCGCCTTCGGGACCGACATCGGTTCCGTACTCGGCTGGAGTTCGGACTACGTCGGTCTCAGCGGAATCGGCATCACCCAGCTCTGGGACGGCTACACGATCCCCGTCTACGTCTTCGCCGTCTTCCAGCTGATGTTCGCCGTCATCACCCCGGCGCTGATCAGCGGCGCCCTCGCCGACCGGGTCAAGTTCACCTCTTGGGCCCTGTTCATCACGCTCTGGGTCACCGTCGTCTACTTCCCCGTGGCCCACTGGGTCTGGGGCGCGGGCGGCTGGCTCTTCGAGCTCGGCGTCATCGACTTCGCCGGTGGTACGGCCGTCCACATCAACGCGGGAGCCGCGGCGCTCGGCGTGATCCTCGTCATCGGCAAGCGCGTCGGCTTCAAGAAGGACCCGATGCGGCCGCACAGCCTGCCGCTCGTCATGCTCGGCGCCGGACTGCTCTGGTTCGGCTGGTTCGGCTTCAACGCCGGTTCGTGGCTCGGCAACGACGACGGCGTCGGTGCGGTCATGTTCGTCAACACCCAGGTCGCCACCGCCGCCGCGATGCTCGCCTGGCTCGGCTACGAGAAGCTCCGCCACGGCTCCTTCACGACGCTCGGTGCGGCCTCCGGCGCGGTCGCGGGCCTCGTCGCCATCACACCGTCCGGCGGCGCGGTCAGCCCGCTCGGCGCCATCGCGGTCGGCGCCATCGCCGGTGTCCTGTGCGCCATGGCCGTCGGCCTGAAGTACAAGTTCGGCTACGACGACTCCCTGGACGTCGTCGGCGTCCACCTCGTCGGCGGTGTCGCCGGCTCCCTCCTCGTCGGCCTCTTCGCGACCGGCGGCGTCCAGTCCGACGCCAAGGGCCTCTTCTACGGCGGCGGCCTCGACCAGCTCGGCAAGCAGGCCGTCGGAGTCTTCGCCGTCCTCGCGTACTCTCTGGTCGTCTCCGCGCTCCTCGCCTTCCTCCTCGACAGGACCATCGGGATGCGGGTCGACGAGGACGACGAGATCTCCGGCATCGACCAGGTCGAACACGCGGAGACGGCGTACGACTTCAGCGGAGCGGGCGGCGGCGCGGCCCTGCGCACCACGGCCTCCGCAACGGCACCGGGCACGACGGCAGCCCCGCAGACCAAGAAGGTGGATGTATGAAGCTCATCACCGCAGTCGTGAAGCCCCACCGGCTCGACGAGATCAAGGAAGCCCTTCAGGCCTTCGGCATCCAGGGCCTCACGGTCACGGAAGCCAGCGGATACGGGCGTCAGCGTGGCCACACCGAGGTCTACCGGGGTGCCGAGTACACCGTCGACCTCGTCCCCAAGATCCGCATCGAGGTCCTCGTCGAGGACGAGGACTCCGAACAGCTCATCGACGTTGTCGTGGAGGCCGCCCGAACCGGCAAGATCGGTGACGGCAAGGTCTGGAGCGTGCCGGTCGACACCGCGGTTCGCGTACGGACAGGCGAGCGCGGCCCGGACGCCCTCTGACCGACGGCTCCGAAGACCGACGGCCACCGAAGGCCGACGGCCCCGAAACGAAAGGCAGCCGGGTGACGAGCACCGAAGTGACCACCGAATCCGACGACTCGGAGCCCAGCGGCTACGCGGCGGCCCGGCTGCGCCTCCTCCAGGAGAAGGCGCAGCCCGGGCCGCCGCGCCGTGCGGCCCTCGCCGTGCTCACCGACGACTGGCTCACCGCGCTGTTCACCACCGCCGCCGAACAGACCGGCATCCGCGGCGCCGCCCTCGTCGCCGTCGGCGGCTACGGACGGGGCGAACTCTCCCCGCGCAGCGACCTCGACCTCCTGCTCCTGCACGACGGCAACGCCGACGCCGGAGCCATCGCCTCCCTCGCCGATCGCATCTGGTATCCCGTCTGGGACCTCGGCCTCGCCCTCGACCACTCCGTACGCACCCCCGCCGAAGCCCGCAGAACGGCCGGCGAGGACCTCAAGGTCCAGCTCGGACTGCTCGACGCCCGCCCCGTCGCCGGAAACCTCGGCCTCGTCGCCGCCCTGCGCACCGCGATCCTCGCCGACTGGCGCAACCAGGCCCCCAAACGCCTCCCCGCCCTCGACGAACTCTGCCGTGAACGCGCCGAACGCCAGGGTGAGCTCCAGTTCCTCCTGGAACCCGACCTCAAGGAGGCCCGCGGCGGACTGCGCGACGCCACCGCCCTGCGCGCCGTCGCCGCCTCCTGGGTCGCCGACGCCCCCCGCGAAGGTCTCGCCGAAGCCCGCCGCACCCTCCTCGACGCCCGCGACGCCCTCCACCTCACCACCGGCCGCGCCACCGACCGCCTCGGCCTCCAGGAACAGGACCAGGTCGCCACCGGCCTCGGCCTCCTCGACGCGGACGCCCTGCTCCGGCAGGTGTACGAGGCCGCCCGCACCATCTCGTACGCCACCGACGTCACCTGGCGCGAGGCCCACCGCGTCCTGCGCGCCCGGTCCGTACGCCCCCGGCTGCGCGCCATGCTGGGCGGCGGCAGGACCGCCGCGACCGAGCGCACCCCGCTCGCCGATGGCGTCGTCGAGGCCGACGGCGAAGTCGTCCTCGCCCGTACCGCCCGCCCCGAAATCGATCCCGTGCTCGTCCTGCGCGCCGCCGCCGCGGCCGCCCAGTCCGAACTTCCGCTCTCCCGCCACGTCGTACGCCATCTCGCCACCACCGCACGCCCGCTGCCGGTGCCCTGGCCCGCCGAGGCCCGTGAGGAACTCGTCACCCTCCTCGGCGCGGGCGAGGCGACCGTCCCCGTCTGGGAAGCACTCGAAGCCGAAGGGCTGATCACCCGTCTGCTGCCCGACTGGGAACGCGTCCACTGCCGCCCCCAGCGCAACCCCGTCCACACCTGGACCGTCGACCGTCACCTCGTCGAATCGGCCGTACGCGCCTCCTCCCTCACCCGCCGCGTCGGCCGCCCCGACCTCCTCCTCGTCGCCGCGCTCCTGCACGACATCGGCAAGGGCTGGCCCGGCGACCACTCCGTCGCCGGGGAGGTCATCGCCCGCGACATGGCCGCCCGGATCGGCTTCGACCAACACGACGTGGGCGTCATCGCCACCCTCGTACGCCACCATCTGCTGCTCGTCGAGACCGCCACCCGCCGCGACCTCGACGACCCGGCGACCGTCCGCTCCGTCGCCACCGCCGTGGGCACCACCGCCACGCTGGAACTGCTGCACGCCCTCACCGAGGCCGACGCACTCGCCACCGGGCCCGCCGCCTGGTCCACCTGGCGCGCCTCCCTCGTCGCCGACCTCGTCAAGCGCGTCGCCGCCGTGCTCGCCGGCCGGGCCCCGGAAGAACCGGAACCCGCCGCGCCCAGCGCCGAACAGGAACGCCTCGCCGTCGAGGCCCTGCGCACCGGCGAACCCGTCCTCGCCCTGCACGCCCAGGCCGAGACCCCGAACGAGGACGGCGAACCGGAACCCGTCGGCGTCGAACTCCTCATCGCCCTCCCCGACCGCCCCGGCGTGCTGCCCGCCGCGGCGGGCGTCCTCGCCCTGCACCGTCTCACCGTGCGGGCGGCCGATCTGCGTGCCGTGGAACTCCCCACCGAACTCGGCGCGGGCGAAGCCGCCGACCTGCTGCTGCTCAGCTGGCGGGTCGCGGCCGAATACGGCTCCCTGCCGCAGGCCTCCCGCCTCCGTGCCGACCTCGTACGCGCCCTGGACGGCTCCCTCGACATCCGCGCCCGCCTCGCCGAACGCGAGGCGGCCTACCCGAGGCGGCGCGGGGTGAAGGCCCCGCCGCCGAGGGTGACGGTCGCGGCGGCCGGCTCACAGCTCGCGACGGTGATCGAGGTACGCGCCCAGGACGCCCCGGGGCTGCTGCACCGGATCGGCCGGGCGCTGGAACAGAGCGGGGTACGGGTACGCAGCGCGCACGTGTCGACGCTGGGGGCGAACGCGGTCGACGCCTTCTACGTCACGGATACGGACGGTGAGCCGCTGCCCGAGGAGGCCGCGGGCGTGGTGGCGAATGCGGTAGAGGCGGCCTTGCGGGGGTGACCTGGGACGGCCGCGATCGTTGGATCAGCAGATGATCCCTGCGAACGCGGGGATGTTCCGCCCGCCCAGCAGGTCGTAAGGATGGACAAGGACTGCTCCCCGCACCCGCGGGGATTCATGTGACACGGCCTCCACCCGGGATTTTCCCCCGGGCAGGGGTCATCGTTTCTCCCGAGCCGGATACCCTGGGGTACCGAATCCACTTTGCCCCCGACCCTGAGGACCGACGAGCGCCGTGTTCGATACTCTCTCCGACCGCCTTGCCGCGACTTTCAAGAACCTCCGGGGCAAGGGCCGCTTGTCCGAGGCGGACATCGACGCCACGGCCCGCGAGATCCGTATCGCCCTGCTCGAAGCAGATGTCGCCCTGCCTGTCGTTCGGCCCTTCATCGCCAAGATCAAGGAGCGGGCGCGCGGTGCCGAGGTCTCCCAGGCGCTGAATCCGGCGCAACAGATGATCAAGATCGTCAACGAGGAGCTCGTCGGCATCCTCGGCGGCGAGACCCGGCGGCTGCGGTTCGCCAAGAACCCGCCCACCGTGATCATGCTCGCGGGTCTCCAGGGTGCCGGTAAGACCACCCTCGCCGGAAAGCTCGGCCTCTGGCTCAAGGGCCAGGGCCACTCCCCGCTGCTCGTGGCCTGTGACCTCCAGCGCCCCAACGCCGTCAACCAGCTCAGCGTCGTCGCCGACCGCGCGGGCGTGGCGGTGTACGCCCCCGAGCCGGGCAACGGCGTCGGCGACCCGGTCCAGGTCGCCAAGGACTCGATCGAGCACGCCAGGTCCAAGCAGTTCGACGTCGTGATCGTCGACACCGCCGGCCGTCTCGGCATCGACCAGGAGCTGATGCAGCAGGCCGCGGACATCCGCGACGCCGTCAGCCCCGACGAGATCCTCTTCGTCGTCGACGCGATGATCGGCCAGGACGCGGTCAACACCGCCGAGGCCTTCCGCGACGGCGTCGGCTTCGACGGCGTGGTGCTCTCCAAGCTCGACGGTGACGCCCGCGGTGGTGCGGCCCTGTCGATCGCCCACGTCACGGGCAAGCAGGTCATGTTCGCGTCGAACGGTGAGAAGCTCGAGGACTTCGACGCCTTCCACCCCGACCGCATGGCGTCCCGCATCCTCGACATGGGTGACCTGCTCACCCTGATCGAGCAGGCGGAGAAGACCTTCAGCCAGGAAGAGGCCGCCAAAATGGCCTCCAAGCTGGCGTCCAGCAAGGGCAAGGACTTCACGCTCGACGACTTCCTGGCCCAGATGGAGCAGGTCAGGAAGATGGGCTCCATCTCCAAGCTGCTCGGGATGCTGCCCGGCATGGGGCAGATCAAGGACCAGATCAACAACATCGACGAGCGCGACGTGGACCGTACCGCCGCGATCATCAAGTCGATGACCCCGAAGGAACGCGCCGAGCCGACGATCATCAACGGCTCGCGCCGCGCCCGGATCGCCAAGGGTTCCGGTGTCGAGGTCAGCGCCGTGAAGAACCTGGTGGAGCGGTTCTTCGACGCGCGCAAGATGATGTCGAAGATGGCGCAGGGCGGCGGCATGCCGGGGATGCCCGGGATGCCGGGCATGGGCGGTGGTCCCGGCCGGCAGAAGAAGCAGGTCAAGCAGGCCAAGGGCAAGCGCAAGAGCGGCAACCCGATGAAGCGCAAGGCCGAGGAGGAGGCCGCGGCGGTCCGTCGCGAGCAGGCGGCGGCGCAGGGCGGTGCGTTCGGTCTGCCGGCGCAGGAGGACAAGAACTTCGAGCTGCCGGACGAGTTCAAGAAGTTCATGGGCTGATCGCCCGACTGCACATGTGTGAGGGGCGCCCACCGCCGGTGGGCGCCCCTCACACATGTGCCGCGTGTGCCGCGCGTTCCTGTGCGGCGTGCGGTCCCGGCTGAGGGCCGTGCTTCCCTCTCCGGGCCCACTGGAAGGCCCCACAAGGGGCTATGGGCTGGTTTCTCCTTTAATGTCACATTCACTGACTGTCGGCAGAGGAGCGCGCGTGACCACCCCCGTACCTCCCCGCGATCGAACCGATCAGCCGTGGCGCTCCGAGGGCGCCCCGCCACCCCCGCCACCGGGCCGGAAGATGCCAGGAGGCTGGGGCGGACTGCTGCTCACCGCTCTCGCCGTCTATCTGATCGCCAATCTGGTGCTGTCCTTCTTCAACGGGGAGGCGGAGCGCACGGTCGCGTACACGGAGTTCAGCAAGCAGGTCACCTCGGGCAATGTCTCCAAGATCTACTCCAAGGGTGACGCCATCCAGGGGCAGCTCAAGAAGGAGGCGAAGGTCCCGGGAACCGACAAGAAGTACACCAAGTTCGTCACGCAACGGCCCGCGTTCGCGGACGACAACCTCTGGGCCGAACTGGTCAAGAACAATGTCGCGGTCACCGCCGAGCCCGTCGTCCAGCAGCGCAGCTTCCTCGCCAACCTGCTGATCTCGCTGGCCCCGATGCTGCTGCTCGTCCTGCTCTGGGTGTTCGTCGCCCGCCGGATGGCCAAGGGCATGGGCGGCGGTATGGGCGGCTTCGGGCGCAAGGCCCCGCCCAAGCCCGTCGAGCTGGAGGCCGGCCGGCGCACCACCTTCCAGGACGTGGCCGGGATCGACGAGGTCGAGGGCGAGCTCAACGACGTCGTGGACTTCCTGAAGAACCCGCAGGAGTACCGGAGGATGGGCGCCCGGATGCCCGGGGGAGTGCTCCTCGCGGGACCGCCCGGCACCGGCAAGACGCTGCTCGCACGGGCCGTCGCGGGTGAGGCCGGGGTGCCGTTCTTCTCGGCTTCGGCCTCCGAGTTCATCGAGATGATCGTCGGCGTCGGCGCGAGCCGGGTGCGGGAACTCTTCGCGGAGGCGCGCAAGGTCGCCCCCGCCATCGTCTTCATCGACGAGATCGACACCATCGGCCGGGCCCGCGGCGGCGGCTCCGGCATGGGCGGCCACGACGAGCGCGAGCAGACGCTCAACCAGATCCTCACCGAGATGGACGGCTTCTCCGGTTCGGAGGGCGTCGTCGTCCTCGCCGCCACCAACCGCGCCGACGTCCTCGACCCCGCCCTCACCCGGCCCGGCCGCTTCGACCGGATCGTCCAGGTCAGCCCGCCGGACCGGCGCGGCCGGGAGGCGATCCTGGAGATCCACACCCGGCAGATCCCGCTCGCCGACGATGTGAACCTGGCCCAGGTGGCCGGTACGACCCCCGGTATGACCGGCGCCGATCTCGCCAACCTCGCCAATGAGGCGGCGCTGCTCGCCGTCAAGCGCCGGCAGTCCGAGGTCGGCCAGTCCGATCTCTCGGACGCCCTGGAGAAGGTCCAGCTGGGGGCGGAACGCTCACTGGTCATGTCGGACGAGGAACGCCGCAGGACCGCTTACCACGAGAGCGGGCACGCCCTGCTCGGCATGGTCCAGCCGGGCGCCGACCCGGTCCGCAAGGTCACCATCGTGCCGCGCGGCCGGGCCCTGGGCGTCACCCTCTCGACGCCGGACGCCGACAAGTACTCCTACACCGAGGACTATCTGCGTGGCCGCATCATCGGTGCGCTCGGCGGCATGGCCGCCGAGCAGGTGGTCTTCGACATGGTCACCACCGGCGCGGAGAGCGACCTGGAACAGGTCACCAACCTGGCCCGCGGGATGGTCGGCCGCTGGGGCATGAGCCACAAGGTCGGCAGGCTGACGGCGATCCCGAGCGACGCCCAGCAGGCGTACGGGCTCTCCGCGGCCCCCGCGACGCTAGACGCGGTGGACGGCGAGATGCGCCGCATCGTCGACGAGTGCTACGAGGAAGCGTGCCGGCTCCTGCGGGAAAACCGGCACAGGCTGGACTCGCTGGCCGCGGCACTGCTGGAGAACGAGACGCTGGACGAGGCCGCGGCCTATCGGGCGGCGGGCATCGCCCGCCTGGCCAAGTAGCCGCCGCGGCCCGGACGGTGCACACGGAGCTTCAGGTCGTGCACACGAGATAGCGGAAGACGTTCGGCATCCAGATCGTGCCGTCCCCGCGCAGATGCGGATGCAGAGCCTCCGCGACCTCCTTCGCCACCTGGTCCCGGTCCGTCGCCGATACCGCCGCGTCGAAGAGCCGCGTCGACAGCAACCCCCGTACCGCGCTGTCCATGTCCGCGTACCCGAACGGGCACGCCACCCGGCCGGAACCGTCCGGGCTCAGACCGGCCCGGAACGCCACTTCCTCCAGATCGTCCCGCTCCCACGGCCGCCAGCCACCGGTGCGCGGCGCCCGGGCCCCGTCGCAGAGCCGCCCCGCCACCCGCAGCACCGGCGCCGTCGCGCACCGCTCCGGCGGACCCCACCCGGTCAGCACGACCGTGCTGCCCCGGGCGGCCAGCGGTACGGCCGACCGCAGCGCGTCCACGAGCCGTTCCCCGTCACCGGCCGAGCAGCCGATCGGAGTGAACGCGGTGATCAGGCCGTACGGCGCCCCGTCGGCCGGGGTGGCCGCGGACGGATCACCGTCGACGAGCCGGGCGTGCCCGGCCGGAGTTCCGGCATCGCCCCCCGGATCGGGCAGCAGCCGGGCGCGGGCGAGCGCCAGCCGTTCGGAATCGGTATCGACACCGGTGACGCGCGCGCCCCGCGCGGCCGCGATCAGCAGCGAAAGACCGGAGCCGCAGCCGAGGGAGAGCAGCCGGGTGCCGGTTCCCACTTCGAGCCGCTCGTACACCGCTTCGTACAGCGGTGCGAGCATCCGCTCCTGGATCTCGGCCCAGTCCCGGGCACGGGTACCCGGATCCACCGGGGTGGCCGTGTCCGCGCAGCTGTGGTGCCGGACGAGCGTTGGTGTCATGGAAGCGCCCCAATCCGCCGAGAGGTCGGTCGTGTCCGATCGGTCGTGCCCGAGTGGATGTTCCCCCTGCGCGTCTGCGTCCGCTCCCCCCGTATGTCAGAGAACTGCGCATCCGCGCCCACGTCCAGAGGTCTGATGGCAATGGTTGTGTGCTCCGGAGCTGCGCCCGTGCTCACGGCCCGTGGAGGCAGGGCCAGTCGCTCCGTGTGGTGGGCGGTGTCGCCGTACGATGCGCGCCATGGCAAAGGCACCCGTTCTCACGCCCCAGGCCGAGGACTTTCCCCGCTGGTACCAGGATCTGATCAACAAGGCCGAACTCGCGGACAACGGTCCGGTGCGCGGCACCATGGTCATCCGGCCGTACGGATACGGCCTGTGGGAGCGGATGCAGCAGGAGATGGATGCCCGGATCAAACAGGCCGGCGCCCGGAACGCCTACTTCCCGCTCTTCATCCCCCAGTCTTACCTGACACGCGAAGCCGAGCACGTCGAGGGCTTCGCACCGGAACTCGCGATCGTGACCCACGCCGGCGGAAAAGAGCTCGAAGAGCCCGTGGTGGTGCGGCCGACGTCCGAAACGATCATCAACGAGTACTTCTCGAAATGGATCCAGAGCTACCGGGATCTGCCGCTGCTGATCAACCAGTGGGCGAACGTCGTGCGCTGGGAGATGCGCCCGCGGGTCTTTCTCCGTACGACGGAATTCCTCTGGCAGGAGGGCCACACCGCCCATGCCACCTACGAGGAGGCCCGGGAGTACGCCGCGTACATCCACCGGGAGGTCTACGCGGACTTCATGGTCAACGTCCTGGGTATCGACGTGGTCCTGGGCCGAAAGACCCCGGCCGAGCGGTTCGCCGGGGCCGTCAACACCCTGACGCTCGAAGGAATGATGCGGGACGGCAAGGCCCTGCAACTGGGTACGAGCCACGAACTCGGCACGAACTTCGCCAGGGCCTTCCACACCAGCTACCTGTCCAGGGAAGGCAGGCAGGAGCTCGTCTGGCAGACCTCCTGGGGTTCGTCGACCCGCATGGTCGGCGGTCTGATCATGGCGCACGGCGACGATCACGGCCTCCGGGTGCCGCCGCGCCTCGCCCCCGTCCAGGCCGTCGTCCTCGCGGTCAAGGGCGACGATGCGGTACTGGCCGCGGTCCGGTCGCTCGGGGAGCGGCTGCGCGCCGCGGGGATCAGGGCCGAGGTCGACGACCGCACCGACACCCCGTTCGGCCGTCGCGCCGTCGACTGGGAACTGAAGGGCGTGCCGGTACGGATCGAGATCGGCCCGCGCGATCTGGCGGACGGTACCGCGATGCTGGCCCGGCGGGTCCCCGGCGGGAAGGAACCGGTGGCCATCGAGGCTCTGCCCGCGCTGCTCCCGACGGTCCTGGAGGAGGACCAGGCAGCTCTGCTGCGGGAGTCCCGGAGCCGGCGCGAGTCGGCCACCAGCGAGGTCGCGTCCGTCGAGGAGGCCGTGGAGGCGGCGGCCGCGGGTGGCTGGGCGCGTATCGCCTGGTCGGCCCTCGGCCCGGCGGGGGAGGCCCGGCTCG
Source organism: Streptomyces sp. NPDC058092 (assembly GCF_042884935.1). NCBI lineage: Bacteria > Bacillati > Actinomycetota > Actinomycetes > Kitasatosporales > Streptomycetaceae > Streptomyces > Streptomyces sp. NPDC058092. Next base: position 62,730 of record NZ_JBHVSY010000010.1, on the reverse strand, counting down.
CGGAGCACGGGGTGTCCGTACGGTGCCTGGTCGCCGGGGACGGGTCCGTGCCGGGTGCGGACGACGCCCCCGGTACTGTCGCCCTGGTGGCCCGCGCCTACTGACGCCCCACCCGCCTCCGGGGCCGCCCGACGGCCCGGCGTACGGTTGCCGTCTACGCCCGGGCGTACGGGGCGCTACGTACCACCTTGGTGTGAGCTGTGAGACTTCTCCGCAGATCAGCGCACCCGCCCTCGTCAGGACGCATCAATGGCAACTGACTGGTACGTGCAAATTATTTGGGATGGCCCGGAATCGGAACACCGGGGCCCTCGTGCTCGTTGTCACGACGTGAGCACGACACCACCTGTACTTGCCGCAGAGCTGGCGCAGGCGTGGGCCGACATTCAGCGGTACCACCCCGAGCTGCCCGATCTAGCCGCGCCCGAGTCCCTGATCGGAGAGTCCTCGTCCGCCTGTGGCGCCGAACTCTCCTTCGAGCGACTGCTCCACGAGGCAGTCCACGGCATCGCCGCCGCGCGAGGTGTCCGCGACACCTCGCGGGCCGGCCGCTACCACAACCGACGATTCCTCGCGATCGCCGAGGAGTTGGGCCTCGACCACGCCGAGGAGCCCCACCCCAGCAGTGGCTTCTCGCTGGTCACGCTCAATCCCGAGGCCAAGCGGAGATACCGCCCGACGACCGAGCGGCTGCAGCGCGCCCTCAAGGCGCATACGGTCGCCACCGCCGCCGACACCAAGCGTTCCTTCCGCGGGCCGGCCGCCCGGCACGGCTCCTCAGGCGGGGGCGTCCGCGTCAAGGCCGTCTGCGACTGCGGACGCAATGTGCGGGTCGTCCCGTCGGTGCTGGCACAGGCGCCGATCGTCTGTGGTGGCTGCGGAAAGCCGTTCCGTATCCCCGAAGCCGCGGTCGCGGTGGGGTGACCCGACGCGGTGTGGCACAATGGCTAGCTGTACTCGACAGTCGCACAGGACCCCTCTCTCCTCCGGCTGACGCGTCCATCGGGCACCCGAGTACCGCAACCCCACGTGGCATCTTCGTTGTGCCCAACCACGTCATAGACCAGGAGACACCACTTCCGTGGCAGTCAAGATCAAGCTGAAGCGTCTGGGCAAGATCCGTTCGCCTCACTACCGCATCGTCGTCGCCGACTCCCGTACCCGCCGTGACGGCCGGGCCATCGAGGAGATCGGCCTGTACCACCCGGTACAGAACCCCTCGCGCATCGAGGTCAACTCGGAGCGTGCGCAGTACTGGCTGTCCGTCGGCGCCCAGCCGACCGAGCCGGTTCTCGCGATCCTGAAGCTCACCGGTGACTGGCAGGCCCACAAGGGTCTCCCGGCCCCCGCGCCGCTGCTGCAGCCGGAGCCCAAGGCCGACAAGCGCGCCCTGTTCGAGGCCCTGGCCAAGGACACCGGCGAGGAGTCCAAGGGCGAGGCCATCACGCAGAAGGCGAAGAAGGCCGACAAGAAGGCGGACGAGGCGGCTGACGCTGCCGCGCCTGCCGAGTCGACCGAGGCCTGAGCATGCTCGAGGAGGCTCTCGAGCACCTCGTGAAGGGCATCGTCGACAACCCTGACGATGTGCAGGTCGCCTCGCGCAACCTGCGCCGTGGTCGCGTGCTGGAGGTCCGGGTCCACCCCGACGACCTCGGCAAGGTGATCGGCCGCAACGGTCGCACCGCACGCGCGCTGCGTACCGTCGTGGGAGCCATCGGCGGCCGTGGCATCCGCGTCGACCTCGTCGATGTGGATCAGGTTCGCTGACAGAGTTGAACACCGGCACGGGCCGGGGAGGGCCATGCGCCCGCCCCGGCCCGTCGTCGTACGACAGGGTCGTAGGACAGGAGAAATACAAGGTGCAGTTGGTAGTCGCGCGGATCGGCCGTGCCCATGGCATCAAGGGCGAGGTCACCGTCGAGGTGCGTACGGACGAGCCGGAGCTGCGGCTCGCTCCCGGGGCCGTGCTCACCACCGAACCGGTCGGCGTCGGACCGCTGACGATCGAGACCGGCCGGGTGCACAGCGGACGGCTGCTGCTGCGCTTCGAGGGCGTACGCGACCGTACGGCTGCCGAGGCCCTGCGCAACACGCTCCTGATCGCCGAGGTCGATCCGGCGGAACTCCCCGAGGATCCCGAGGAGTTCTACGACCATCAGCTCATGGACCTCGACGTGGTCCTCGCCGACGGCACCGAGATCGGCCGGATCACCGAGATCACGCATCTGCCGTCCCAGGACCTCTTCATCGTCGAGCGGCCGGACGGCAGCGAGGTGATGATCCCGTTCGTGGAGGAGATCGTCGCCGAGATCGATCTCGAAGCGCAGCGCGCCGTGATCACCCCGCCGCCCGGTCTGATCGACGAGAGCCAGGCCGTGATCGACTCCTCGCGAGACGAAGACCGCGAAGAAGAGGACGACGGGGACGAGGCGCCCGGGGCCGGGAAGGACGCCTGATGCGCCTCGACGTCGTCACGATCTTCCCGGAGTACCTGGAGCCGCTGAACGTCTCCCTCGTCGGCAAGGCCCGCGCGCGCGGCCGCCTCGACGTGCACGTGCACGACCTGCGTGACTGGACGTACGACCGGCACAGCACGGTCGACGACACCCCGTACGGCGGCGGCCCCGGCATGGTCATGAAGACCGAGCCGTGGGGCGAGGCGCTGGACGACGCGCTGGCAGCCGGGTACGAGGCCGGGGCGCACTCCCCGGTGCTCGTGGTGCCCACACCCAGCGGCCGCCCGTTCACCCAGGAGCTCGCCGTCGAGCTCTCCGAGCGGCCGTGGCTGATCTTCACCCCGGCCCGCTACGAGGGCATCGACCGGCGGGTGGTGGACGAGTACGCGACCCGTATGCCGGTCGTCGAGGTGTCCATCGGGGACTACGTGCTGGCCGGCGGGGAAGCCGCGGTACTGGTGATCACGGAGGCGGTGGCCCGGCTGCTGCCCGGCGTGCTCGGCAATGCCGAATCGCACCGGGACGACTCCTTCGCCCCCGGCGCGATGGCCAATCTGCTGGAGGGGCCCGTCTACACCAAGCCGCCCGAGTGGCGCGGCAGGGGCGTCCCGGACGTCCTGCTCAGCGGGCACCACGGGAAGATCGCGCGCTGGCGGCGGGACGAGGCGTTCCGTCGCACCGCGCTCAACCGGCCCGATCTGATCGAGCGCTGCGAGGCAACTGCCTTCGACAAGAAGGACCGCGAGATCCTCTCCATCCTCGGCTGGTCACCGGAGCCCGGGGGCCGATTTTGGCGCAGGCCCGAGGCCGTGGAAGAATAGGCCGCTGCTGTCCGTCCGACGTGCGCCCCTGCCACAGGGGGAAAGCGACCGTTGTGTTCCCCATGGACATGGGGATGGTCCCGACGCCCGCCCGACGTGATCAGCACCCCGAATTCATCACTCTCCCGTCGATGACCTGTGGCATCGGCGAAGAAAGCAGACAACATGGCTTCCCTGCTCGATGGCGTCAACGCCGCCTCGCTGCGTACCGACCTCCCGGCCTTCCGCCCCGGCGACACCGTCAACGTCCACGTGCGAGTGATCGAGGGCAACCGCTCCCGTATCCAGCAGTTCAAGGGCGTAGTCATCCGCCGCCAGGGCTCGGGCGTCAGCGAGACCTTCACGGTCCGCAAGGTCTCCTTCAGCGTCGGCGTCGAGCGCACCTTCCCGGTGCACAGCCCGATCTTCGAGAAGATCGAGCTCGTCACCCGCGGTGACGTCCGTCGCGCCAAGCTGTACTACCTCCGTGAGCTGCGCGGCAAGGCCGCGAAGATCAAGGAGAAGCGCGACAAGTGAGCTGACTCCCAGGTCCACAGGACGGCCGGATAGGCTCTGGCCCCGATGGACACGGAAGCCAAGCACACGGAGCGCGACCGCTCCTCCGCACCCGAAGCAGGGTCGGAGGAGGGGTCGCGCTCCTCGCGTATCCCGGACCGGCTGACCGCCTCGATCTCATGGCGGCGGACCGCCGCGCTCAGTGTCGTCTGCTCGGTCTTCGTGCTGCTCGTCAGCGCCTTCGTGGTGCAGCCCTTCCTGATTCCCAGCGGCTCGATGGAGTCCACCCTTCGGGTGGGGGACCGGGTGCTGGTGAACAAGTTGGCGTACCGTTTCGGCTCCGTACCGCAGCGCGGCGATGTCGTGGTCTTCGACGGCACCGGTTCCTTTGTGCAGGAGCCGCCCCGGGAGAATCCCGTCACCGGACTGCTGCACGGTGCGGCAGCCTCCCTGGGCCTGGCGGAGCCCGCCCGGACCGACTACGTGAAGCGGGTGGTGGGCGTGGGGGGTGACCGGGTGGTCTGCTGCGACAAGCAGGGACGGCTCGAGGTGAACGGCAGCCCGGTCGACGAGGACTATCTGTACCCGGGCGATGCACCGTCCCGGGTGCGCTTCGACATCGTCGTCCCCGACGGCACGCTGTGGATGATGGGCGACCACCGCAGCAATTCCCGCGACTCGCGTGACCACCTGGGAGAGCCGGGCGGTGGCATGGTCCCGGTCGACATGGTGATCGGCCGGGCGGACTGGATCGGCTGGCCGCTGGGCCGGCTGGGCTCGCTGCCGGACAGCACGGCCTTCGCCGGTCCACGGGCGCCGGGCGGGGCCCATGGGTAACCGCCGGCGGGGGCAGAGCGGGGGCGATCCCGAGATACCGCCGCCGTCCGGCGCCGGGCCGACGCCCGCGCGCTCGCTGCCGACCAGGGCGGAGCGGCGCAAGCTCGCCCGCAAGGTCAAGCGGCGGCGGCGCAGGTCGGCCGTCCGGGAGATCCCCCTTCTCATCACCGTGGCGCTGCTGATCGCGCTCGTGCTCAAGACCTTCCTGGTGCAGGCCTTCGTGATCCCGTCCGGATCGATGGAGCAGACCATCCGGGTCGGCGACCGGGTGCTCGTGGACAAACTGACACCCTGGTTCGGATCCAGGCCCCGGCGCGGCGATGTCGTCGTCTTCAAGGACCCGGGCCACTGGCTCAAGCAGGAGAGCACCGGCAAGAAGAACCCGCCCGTCGTCGTCAAACAGGCGAAGGAAGCGCTGACCTTCATCGGCCTGCTGCCGTCGGACAACGAGCAGGATCTGATCAAACGGGTGGTCGCGGTCGGCGGTGACAAGGTGAAGTGCTGCGACAAGGGCGGCCGGATCACCGTCAACGGCGTACCGCTCGACGAGCCCTATCTCTATCCCGGCAATCCGCCCTCCCTCATCAAATTCGAGGTAAAGGTTCCGGCCGGACGGATCTTCGTGATGGGCGACCACCGGTCGGATTCGGCCGATTCGCGCTACCACCTGGACGAGCCGGGACACGGCACGGTTTCCGAGGACGAGGTCGTGGGACGTGCCGTTGTCATCGCCTGGCCCTTCGGTCACTGGCGAAAACTGGAGGAACCGGCGACTTTCGACTCGGTCCCTGACGCGCGCGCCGGGACGGCGGCTGCCTCGGGCTCGTCGAATAGTGTGTTGTCCAAGGATCCCAACGGAATGATCCCTCTCCCGACCCCTGCGGAACTCCCGCTCGTTACGGGAGTGGTGGGCCTGCACCGGCTAGGGCGCAGGCGGTGGCACGGAGTAAGGAGTGGATGTGGGGGATTTGGCGGTCGGCGCACGATCCGGACACGAGGAACCCGAGGACCGGCCTGACAATCCGGAGAATGTCGAGTCCGCCGGGGCGACGGACCGCACGGAGGGTGACGGCGACTCTCCGGACGGCGGTGGTACGGCCCAGAAGAAGCCGCGCTCCTTCTGGAAGGAGCTGCCCCTGCTCATCGGCATCGCGCTGGTTCTCGCGCTGCTGATCAAGACGTTTCTGGTACAGGCGTTCTCGATCCCCTCGGACTCGATGCAGAACACGCTCCAGCGGGGCGACCGGGTGCTGGTCGACAAGCTGACCCCGTGGTTCGGCGCGGAGCCCAAGCGCGGCGAGGTCGTGGTCTTCCACGACCCGGGCGGCTGGCTGGAGAACACCCAGGCGGCCAATCCCAATGTGATGCAGAAGTTCCTCAGCTTCATCGGACTGATGCCGTCCGCGGAGGAGAAGGACCTGATCAAGCGGGTCATCGCGGTCGGCGGCGACACGGTGGAGTGCAAGAAGGACGGCCCCGTCGTGGTCAATGGCAAGGCCCTGGACGACAAGTCGTTCATCTTCCCGGGGAACACCCCCTGCAACGACGAGCCGTTCGGCCCGATCAAGGTGCCCAAGGGCCGGATCTGGGTGATGGGCGACCACCGCCAGAACTCCCTCGACTCCCGCTATCACCAGGAGCTCCCGGGCGGCGGCACGGTCTCCGACGACGAGGTCGTCGGCCGCGCCATCGTCGTGGCCTGGCCGATCAACCGCTGGTCGACCCTGCCCGTCCCGAAGACCTTCGACCAGCCGGGGATCAGCGCGGCGATGGGCCTGGCCCCCGGAGCACTCGGTGTGGCCGGTGCGCTGCCCATTGTGCTGTGGCGTCGCAGGAAGCTGACCAGCGGGCGTACTGCCGGGTAGTGTGCCGACTCGGATCAGCGGTTGTCGATCTCCGAGGTGGGGGCGCTGGGATGAGTGCAATAGGACGTACAGGTGACGGCCACGGCCGGCTCGGCAGCATGCTGTCGGGGCTGGCCGTGGCCGTCGGCTGTGTGCTCTTTCTCGGCGGGTTCGTCTGGGGGGCCGTGGTGTACCGGCCCTACACGGTGCCGACCGGGTCGATGACGCCGACGGTGCATGCCGGCGACCGGGTGCTCGCCCAGCGGATCGACGGCGGCGAGGTGCACCGAGGCGACGTGGTGGTGTTCACCGATCCGGCGTGGGGCAACAACATGCCCATGGTGAAGCGGGTCGTCGGGATCGGCGGCGACACGATCGCCTGCTGCGACAAGGGCCGGCTCACGATCAACGGCAAACCCGTAGAGGAACCGTATCTGCAGACCGAGGGCCTCGCCTCGATGAAGAACTTCACGGCGGATGTGCCCGCGGGTCAGCTCTTCCTGCTCGGTGACGAGCGCAGTTCCTCGCTGGACTCCCGGGTCCATCTGGAGGACCCGGGGCAGGGTTCCGTACCGCGCAGCGCGGTGCAGGCCCGAGTGGACGCCATAGCCTGGCCGATGAACGGCATGGTCGGGCGGCCGCAGGCCTTCGCGTTCCTCCCGGGCGGAGTGTCGTCGCCCGGGCCGCTGCGGCTGCAGCTCGGTGCCGTGGTGGCCGGTGTGGCGCTTATCCTCGGCGGTGCCGCGTACGGCCCGATCGCGGCACGGTCCGCGCGATCGGACCGCAGGCGGAACAAGCGGGAAGGGACGACGGCCGGTGCGCACTGAGAAGCGGAAGGCCGCCCGGGTGGTACTCCTGGACCCCGACGACCGCATACTCCTGATACACGGGTTCGAACCGGAGGACCCCGCGAGCACCTGGTGGTTCACCCCCGGTGGCGGTCTGGAGGGCGCGGAGACCCGGGAACAGGCCGCGCTGCGCGAACTTGCCGAGGAGACCGGGATCACCGATGTCGAGCTGGGTCCGCTGCTCTGGCAGCGGCTGTGCTCGTTCCCGTTCGACGGGCGCCGCTGGAACCAGGACGAGTGGTACTTCCTGGCACGCACGACGCAGACCGTCACCGACACCAGCAGGATGACCGGACTGGAGCAGCGCAGCGTCGCGGGTCTGAGGTGGTGGACCTCCGCCGAACTGTCGGCAGCGCGTGAGACGGTGTACCCGACCAGGCTCGCCGAGTTGCTGCGCACGCTGCTCGACGAGGGTCCTCCGCGTACGCCACTGGTTCTGGCCCCCGAAATCGCCTAAGCGCCCAGGGGCGCCGGGGCCTGGCGCACAATGGGGGCACGCACGGCTGAAGGGGAACATGCCAATGAGCGCCGAGGACCTCGAAAAGTACGAGACCGAGATGGAGCTGAAGCTCTACCGGGAGTACCGAGATGTCGTCGGTCTGTTCAAATATGTGATCGAGACCGAACGGCGCTTCTACCTCACCAACGACTACGAGATGCAGGTGCACTCGGTTCAGGGCGAGGTGTTCTTCGAAGTATCCATGGCGGACGCCTGGGTCTGGGACATGTACCGGCCCGCCCGCTTCGTCAAGCAGGTACGCGTGTTGACGTTCAAGGACGTCAACATCGAGGAGCTCAACAAGAGTGATCTCGAACTTCCGGGCGGCTGAGCCGGCTCTCCGGGGGAGACCCAGGGGGATCCGAGGAGGATTCGAGGGGAAGACCCGAAGGGGAGCGCTTGCCGCTTCCGGGGGATTGACCCCCACCTTCGGGTGATCTCCAGCTTCGGGGGATCGATTCCCACCTCCGGGTGGCCGAGTTGTCCACAATCCAGGAGTTGTCCACCAAGATCCACAAGCCGGGGCCGAACGCGTCAGAGTCGGTCCCGGAGGTGGTGCCGATATGAACGCACGGGGGGCACTCGGGCGGTTCGGCGAGGATCTGGCGGCGCGGCTGCTGACCGACGTCGGCATGTCCGTACTGGAACGGAACTGGCGCTGTCGTGCCGGTGAGATCGACATCGTCGCGATGGACGGCGACGCACTCGTGGTCTGCGAGGTGAAGACCCGCAGGGCGGGCGCCTTCGAACATCCGATGGCGGCGGTCACCCCGGTCAAGGCGGAGCGGCTGCGACGGCTGGCCGGGATCTGGCTCCACCGGCACGGCGGCCCGCCGCCCGGCGGGGTCCGGATCGACCTGGTCGGCGTGGTGCTGCCCAGGCGTGGAGCGCCCGTTGTCGAGCATGCGCGCGGGGTGGCCTGATGGGGTTCGCGCGGGCGTGTTCAGTGGCGCTCGTCGGCGTCGAGGGCGTGGTGGTGGAGGTTCAGGCGGACCTGGAGGCCGGGGTGGCCGCGTTCACCCTGGTGGGGCTGCCGGACAAGAGCCTGGTGGAGAGCCGGGACCGGGTCAGGGCCGCAGTCGTGAACTCCGGGGCCGAGTGGCCGCAGAAGAAACTCACGGTGGGTCTGTCACCGGCCTCCGTGCCGAAAGGCGGCTCCGGATTCGATCTGGCGGTGGCCTGCGCGGTGCTGGGAGCGGCCGAGCGGATCGATCCGGCGTCCATCGCCGATGTGGTGATGATCGGTGAGCTGGGGCTCGACGGTCGGGTGCGGCCGGTGCGCGGGGTGCTGCCCGCCGTGCTCGCCGCGGCGGAGGCCGGGTACCGCCAGGTCGTCGTGCCCGAGCAGACCGCGGGGGAGGCGGCGTTGGTGCCCGGGGTCTCGGTTCTCGGGGTGCGGAGCCTGCGCCAGCTGATCGCGGTGCTCTGCGACGAGCCGGTGCCGGACGAGCGGCAGGCCCACGACGAGGGGCGCCCCGACACCATGCTGGCCGGGCTGATGGTGCCCGGCGCGGGGATCGGCACCGGGCTCACCCGGGGGCCCGGGCAGGGCGACGGCAATCCGCCGGATCTCGTGGACGTGGCGGGGCAGCGGCGTCCCCGCAAGGCGCTGGAGGTCGCCGCGGCGGGCGGTCACCATCTGCTGCTCTCCGGGCCGCCGGGCGCCGGCAAAACCATGCTGGCCGAGCGATTGCCGGCGATCCTGCCGGTGTTGACGAGGAAGGAGTCCCTGGAAGTCACCGCGGTGCACTCGGTGGCCGGCATTCTGCCGCCGGGGGAACCGCTGGTCACCCGGGCGCCGTACTGCGCACCGCACCACTCGGCGACGATGCAGTCGCTGGTCGGCGGGGGCAACGGGCTGCCGAGACCCGGTGCGGTCTCCCTGGCCCACCGAGGGATTCTCTTTCTGGACGAGGCACCGGAATTCTCCATGCGGGTGCTGGACGCGCTGCGCCAGCCACTGGAGTCGGGGCATGTGGTGGTGGCACGCAGCGCCGGGGTGGTGCGGCTGCCCGCCAGATTCTTGATGGTGCTGGCCGCCAATCCCTGCCCGTGCGGCCGACACTCACTCAGCGGCGCGGGTTGCGAGTGCGCGCCGTCGACGGTCCGCCGCTATCAGTCGAGGCTCTCCGGGCCCCTGCTCGACCGGGTCGATCTGCGGGTGGCCGTCGATCCCGTCAGGCGCGAGGACCTGATGGGGCAGGGCGGCAGGGGCGAGCCGACGGCCACCGTCGCGGCCCGGGTCCGGGAGGCGAGGGCGCGAGCGGCGGAGCGGCTGGCCGGCACCGCGTGGACGACCAACAGCGAGGTGCCCGGCCATGAGCTGCGGACCCGGCTGGTCGCGGCACCGGGCGCGCTCATGGAAGCCGAACGGGACATGGAACGCGGCTTGCTCACGGCTCGGGGCCTGGACCGGGTGCTCAGGGTGGCGTGGACCGTCGCCGATCTGCGCGGTGCCGACCGGCCGGAAGCCTCCGACATCGCCGTGGCGCTGGAACTGCGGACCGGGATCCCCCGGGGCACCCTGATGGAGGCCGGAGCGTCATGACAGTGCGGGCGGACCACGACCAGGGGCAGCACCCGGAGCGCGGCGCGGGGCCCGAGCCAGGACCGGAGGGGGAGCCGGGGGTGGCGGTGAGCGATCGGGAACGCCTGGCGCGGGCCGCGCTGACCCGCGTCCTGGAGCCGGGGGACGAGCGCGGCGGCCGATGGCTGCGCGAAATCGGCGCCGTCGAGCTGATACGGCGGATCACCACCAGGGACGGGGCCGCGGAGCAACTGACCGGAATGACTCCGAAACGTCTCGACGCGTACCGGCTACGGGCCGAGAACGCCGAGCCCGAGCAGGACCTCGCGGCAGTCGCCGTGCTCGGCGGGCGGTTCGTCTGCCCCGGGGAGCGGGAGTGGCCCAGCCAGCTCGACGACCTGGGAGACGCCAGGCCGACCGGCCTGTGGGTGCGGGGACCGCGCGATCTGCGGCTCTGGGCGCTGCGCTCGGTCGCCGTGGTCGGCGCCCGTGCCTGCACGCCGTACGGCTCCCACATGGCGGCGAGCCTCGGCGCGGGTCTCGCCGAGCTGGGGTGGGTGGTGGTCTCGGGAGCGGCATTCGGGGTCGACGGGGCAGCTCATCGTGGCGCGCTCGCTGTCGACGGGGCGACCATGGCGGTGCTGGCCTGCGGGGTGGACGTCGCCTATCCCCGGGGCCATGCCGAGCTGATCGGACGCATGGCGGAACAGGGGCTCGTCATCGGCGAATTGCCACCGTCCGGTCATCCGACCCGCAGCAGATTCATTCTCCGGAACCGGGTCATCGCCGCGTTGACGCGCGGGACGGTGGTGGTCGAGGCCGAATACCGCAGCGGTTCGCTGGTCACCGCACGCAGCGCGCAGCGCCTCGGCCGCTTCACCATGGGGGTGCCGGGCCCCGCCACCAGCGGGTTGTCGGCAGGAGTCCATGAACTCCTCCGCGGGGAAGGCATCCTGGTGACGGACGCCGCGGAAGTAGCCGAACTGGTGGGGGACATCGGCGAGCTGGCTCCGGCCAGGCACGGCCCCGTACACCCCAGGGACTTGCTGGACGCAGTCTCCGCCAGGGTCCTCGACGCGCTGCCGTCGCGCGGCGCCGTCAGCGGGCGCGAGGTGGCCCGCACGGCGGGAACCAGCGCCGACGAAGCGCTCGGCAGGCTGTACGAACTGCACTCACTGGGGTTCGTCGAACGCGATGGCGATGGATGGCAGTTGACGCCGCGACGTATATGCAATGGCGACGCGCGGCGAGGCGGTACTTGACCTGGAGCATTCGGGTGAAAAGGTGATGCCGATGACCTCGGCGGATCCTTCAGCGACGCTTCCGGGGCCGGCGCACGAGGCGACGGCCCCGGACCCCAGACATGTTCGATCGGACGGAATGGCACAGCGCCGATCCACTGTCCTGCGCGGACCGCGACGCCTCAGTCACGCTACGCTCACAAGGATTCCGACTCAGACACAAGTCCCCCAGCACTTCACAGCAGAACGGCTCAAGGCACCACATGCCCCAGCACACCTCCGGGTCTGACCGCGCGCCAGTACCACCGGCTGCGCGTGGCACTGTGCGCCCTCCGGCCCCCTCCTCGCTCGACGAGTTGTGGCGTTCATACAAGTCCACGGGCGACGAGCGGCTGCGGGAGCAGCTGATCCTGCACTACTCGCCGCTGGTGAAGTACGTCGCGGGCCGGGTGAGTGTGGGCCTGCCTTCCAACGTCGAGCAGGCGGACTTCGTCTCCTCGGGCGTCTTCGGACTGATCGACGCGATCGAGAAGTTCGACATCGAGCGCGCGATCAAATTCGAGACGTACGCGATCACCCGCATCCGGGGCGCGATGATCGACGAACTCCGGGCGCTGGACTGGATCCCTCGCTCGGTGCGCCAGAAGGCGCGGGCCGTGGAACGTGCCTATGCCACGCTGGAGGCGCAGCTGCGACGCACCCCTTCCGAGCCGGAGGTCGCTGCGGAAATGGGCATCGCGCTGGAGGAACTGCATGCGGTTTTCAGCCAGTTGTCCCTCGCGAACGTCGTCGCGCTGGAAGAGCTGCTGCACGTCGGCGGCGAGGGCGGCGACCGGCTGAGCCTGATGGACACGCTCGAGGACACCGCCGCCGACGATCCGGTGGAGGTTGCCGAGGACCGTGAGCTCAGGCGGCTGCTCGCCCGGGCGATCAATACGCTTCCGGAGCGTGAGAAAACGGTCGTCACGCTCTACTACTACGAGGGCCTCACCCTCGCCGAGATCGGCAACGTGCTCGGGGTCACCGAGAGCCGTGTCAGCCAGATCCACACCAAGTCGGTGCTGCAACTGCGTGCGAAACTCGCCGACGCCGGCCGCTGAGACCCTCCCGGTGGCCGCTGCGGTTGTGGCTGCTTCGGCCACCGATCGGGGCCTTGAGCGCCCTTTCGAACACCGGCCGCCGTAGAGTGGACGGGTGCCCAGGATTCGAGCGGCCTCGGTGGCCGAGCACCGGACCATGCAGCGCGGCGCCCTCCTGGACGCCGCCCGCTCCCTGCTGTCAGAGGGCGGTACGGAGGCGTTGACCTTCCCCGCCCTCGCCGAACGCACGGGCCTCGCCCGGTCCTCCGTCTATGAGTATTTCCGCTCCCGTGCGGCCGTCGTCGAAGAGCTCTGCGCCGTCGACTTCCCCATCTGGGCGGCCGAGGTCGAAGGCGCGATGGAGCAGGCCACCACGCCGGAGGCGAAGATCGAGGCCTACGTACGGCGACAGCTCGACCTCGTCGGGGACCGCCGCCACCGAGCGGTCGTCGCGATCTCGGCGAGCGAACTGGACGCGGGCGCACGCGAGAAGATCAGGGCCGCGCACGGCGGGCTGATCGCCATGATCGTCGAGGCGCTCGGCGACCTCGGCCATGAACAGCCGAGGCTCGCGGCGATGCTGCTGCAGGGCTCGGTGGACGCCGCGGTACGGCGTATCGAACTCGGCGTGGCGGAGGAGCCGGGCGTGATCGCGGACACCGCTGTCGCCATGGTCCTGCGCGGCGTACGGGACTGACGTCGGGGCCGCACGGCGGCGACGACGAGCAGAACGCCGGGGGCGGCGAGTCCGTCCCCGGCCCCCTCGGCCGAAGGCCGCGGCTCCGGTACGCCGAACACCGGCAGCAGCCGGGACGGCCCTCGCCGCAGCAGCCCGGGCGGCAGCAGCGACAACGGATCCAGATACGCGTCACTGCGCCGAAGCCCCCAGTGCAGACAGCCCGACGCGCAGTGGAAGGGCCCCGCCTCCATTACCGCCACGACCTGTCCCGCCACCACCTCCTCGCCCTTCGCGACCAGTGCGCGCACCGGCTCGTACGTGGTCCGCTGCGGCGGATCACCCGTCCCGGCCACCTCGATCGCCAGCACCCCGCGCCCCGCCACACGCCCTGCAAATGAGACCCGGCCCGAGGCCGCGGCGAGCACCGCCGTGCCCGGCTCCGCGGCGAGATCCACCCCGCGGTGGCCCCGCCCGTAGGCGTCGGCCGGCGGCTCCCATCCCCGTACGACCACGGGCCGCCCGGCAAGCGGCCACACGGCGGCAGGCACGGCCCCCGTCCCTGCCGCTGCCGCGACCGGCACACCGCACAGCGTCGCGAGAACGGTCACCACCGCCACGAGCGCGGCCTCGCAGAGCCGGGGTCCGCGCACGAGCCGGGGTCCGCGCACGAGCCGGGGTCCGCGCACGAGAAGGGAAGGGGAAACGGGCGGATCAGGTGTGCATCGCATGGCAGAACGGTCCCGCGCCGCGCGGATTCGCGGGGATCATGGTCCGGATCTGTGGACTACCGACCGGTTGTGGACAACGCCGTCACCCGGCACCCGGCCCGTCCCGTACACTTCCTATGGCGATCCGGGTCACCGGGTCGACTTCGCACGCCCCGCCACCTCCCTCTCTGCGGACGGTGGCCGCGCTCCTCGGTCCCTTGTGGCACGGCGCGTCGGGGCGTCAGGCGCGACAGCAATCCTGCGGTCGCGGCAACCGAGCACCTCAAGGAGTACGGCCATGGCCGTCGTCACGATGCGGGAGCTGCTGGAAAGCGGCGTCCACTTCGGTCACCAGACCCGTCGCTGGAACCCGAAGATGAAGCGCTTCATCTTCACCGAGCGCAACGGCATCTACATCATTGACCTGCTCCAGTCGCTGTCGTACATCGACCGCGCCTACGAGTTCGTCAAGGAGACCGTCGCCCACGGCGGCTCCATCATGTTCGTCGGTACCAAGAAGCAGGCCCAGGAGGCCATCGCCGAGCAGGCGACGCGCGTCGGCATGCCGTACGTCAACCAGCGTTGGCTCGGTGGCATGCTCACCAACTTCTCCACCGTCTACAAGCGCCTTCAGCGTCTGAAGGAGCTCGAGCTCATCGACTTCGAGGACGTGGCCGCCTCCGGCCTCACCAAGAAGGAGCTCCTGGTTCTCTCCCGCGAGAAGGCCAAGCTGGAGAAGACCCTCGGTGGTATCCGCGAGATGCAGAAGGTGCCGAGCGCCGTCTGGATCGTCGACACCAAGAAGGAGCACATCGCCGTCGGTGAGGCGCGCAAGCTCCACATCCCGGTCGTCGCGATCCTCGACACCAACTGCGACCCCGACGAGGTCGACTACAAGATTCCGGGCAACGACGACGCGATCCGCTCCGTCACGCTGCTCACCCGCGTGATCGCCGACGCCGTCGCCGAGGGCCTCATCGCCCGTTCCGGTGCCGCCACCGGTGACTCGAAGCCGGGCGAGAAGGCCGCCGGCGAGCCGCTCGCCGAGTGGGAGCGCGACCTGCTCGAGGGCGACAAGAAGGCCGACGCCGAGGTGCAGACCTCTGCCGAGACCGAGAAGGTCGCGGACGCTGCCGAGACGCCGGCCGAGGCCGCTGCCGAGGCCCCCGCTGCCGAGGCTCCGGCCGCTGAGGCCCCCGCCGCCGAGGCTCCGGCCGCTGAGGCCCCCGCCGCCGAGGCTCCGGCCGCGGACGCCGAGCAGGCCTGACGCCTCCGTCACGGCTGAATGACGGCGGGGGCCGGTGCCACAAGCACCGTCCCCGCCGTCCACCCGTAGATCTTTCAGACTTCGAGAGAGAAACACAGACTCATGGCGAACTACACCGCCGCTGACGTCAAGAAGCTCCGCGAGCTGACCGGCGCCGGCATGATGGACTGCAAGAAGGCGCTCGACGAGGCCGAGGGCAACGTCGACAAGGCCGTCGAGGCGCTCCGTATCAAGGGTCAGAAGGGCGTCGCCAAGCGCGAGGGCCGTTCTGCCGAGAACGGTGCCGTCGTCTCCCTCATCTCCGAGGACAAGACCTCCGGTGTTCTGCTCGAGCTGAAGTGCGAGACGGACTTCGTCGCCAAGGGCGAGAAGTTCCAGACCGTCGCGAACACGCTCGCCGCCCACGTCGCCGCGACCTCCCCGGCCGACCTGGCCGCGCTGCTCGCCTCCGAGATCGAGGCCGGCAAGACCGTCCAGGCGTACGTCGACGAGGCCAACGCCAACCTCGGCGAGAAGATCGTCCTGGACCGCTTCGCGCAGTTCACCGGCGGTTACGTGGCTGCGTACATGCACCGCACGATGCCCGACCTCCCGCCGCAGGTCGGTGTCCTGGTCGAGCTCGACCAGGAGAACGCCCAGGTCGCCAAGGACGTCGCGCAGCACATCGCCGCCTTCGCCCCGAAGTACCTCAACCGCGACGAGGTCCCGGCCGAGACGGTCGAGAACGAGCGTCGTGTCGCCGAGGCCACCTCTCGCGAGGAGGGTAAGCCGGAGGCCGCCCTTCCGAAGATCGTCGAGGGTCGCGTCAACGGTTTCTTCAAGGAAGTCGTCGTCCTGGAGCAGGCGTTCGCCAAGGACAACAAGAAGTCCGTCCAGAAGGTTCTGGACGAGGCCGGTGTCACCCTGAAGCGCTTCTCGCGCATCAAGGTCGGCATCTGAGTCCGTCCGCGAACAACGGTGGACCCCGTTAGGGTCCAGTGCAGTCGTCGGCCGCACTCATGCCGTACGACCGCAGATCTGACGAGGAGGCCATTGCCGCTGAGGGACACCAGACCCACCGGCAATGGCCTTCTTCGTATGTGCACGAGGAGAATCTCCATGAACAAGGGCGCGGACGCCGCCAAAGGTGACCACAAGCGCGAGGACGGCAAGGTGCCCGGACGCTTCATGCTGAAGCTGTCCGGAGAAGCGTTCGCCGGCGGCGGAGGTCTCGGTGTAGACCCCGACGTCGTACACGCCATCGCCCGGGAAATCGCGGCAGTCGTCCGCGGCGGCGCGGAAATCGCGATTGTCATCGGCGGCGGCAACTTCTTCCGGGGTGCCGAACTCCAGCAGCGCGGCATGGACCGGGCCCGGTCCGACTACATGGGCATGCTCGGCACGGTCATGAACTGCCTGGCTCTCCAGGACTTCCTGGAGAAGGAGGGCATCGACTCCCGGGTCCAGACCGCCATCACCATGGGACAGGTCGCGGAGCCGTACATCCCGCTGCGCGCCGTGCGCCACCTGGAGAAGGGCCGCGTCGTCATCTTCGGCGCCGGTATGGGGATGCCGTACTTCTCCACCGACACCACCGCCGCCCAGCGCGCCCTGGAGATCGACGCCCAGGCGCTGCTCATGGGCAAGAACGGCGTGGACGGGGTCTACGACTCCGACCCGAAGACCAACCCCGACGCGGTGAAGTTCGACGCCCTCGAGTACAGCGAGGTGCTCGCCCGCGATCTCAAGGTCGCCGACGCCACCGCCATCACGCTCTGCCGTGACAACCAGCTGCCGATCCTCGTCTTCGAACTGACCGCCACGGGCAATATCGCCCGCGCGGTCAAGGGTGAGAAGATCGGCACGCTCGTGAGTGACCAGGGCACCCGGGCCTGAGAACCGGGGGGCCTTCCCGGGAAGCCACGGGAGGGCCCGGGGCCTGCGGGGAACACCCCGGGACAGGTCCCGAAGGATGGACAACGGCCTGCCGGTCGGACACCGTGCAGGTGAGGACGCGACCCAGGACCCGCCGGGCCCGAGCACGCCGGGCCCACTCAAGACACGCAGGAGCACGTGGTGATCGAAGAAACCCTCCTTGAGGCCGAGGAGAAGATGGAGAAGGCCGTCGTCGTTGCGAAGGAGGACTTCGCCGCGATCCGTACCGGCCGTGCCCACCCGGCGATGTTCAACAAGATCGTCGCCGACTACTACGGCGCGCTGACCCCGATCAACCAGCTCGCCTCGTTCTCGGTGCCCGAGCCGCGCATGGCCGTCGTGACGCCGTTCGACAAGACCGCGCTGCGCAACATCGAACAGGCCATCCGCGACTCGGACCTCGGCGTCAACCCGAGCAACGACGGCAATATCATCCGGGTGACCTTCCCGGACCTCACCGAGGAGCGTCGTCGCGAGTACATCAAGGTCGCGAAGACGAAGGCCGAGGACTCCAAGATCTCCATCCGGGCCGTGCGCCGCAAGGCCAAGGAGACGCTCGACAAGCTGGTCAAGGACAAGGAGACCGGCGAGGACGAGGTGCGTCGCGCCGAGAAGGAGCTCGACGACACCACCGCGAAGTACGTCGCACAGGTCGACGAGCTGCTCAAGCACAAGGAAGCCGAGCTGCTCGAAGTCTGATGAACGACTCTTCCTGGGGCGCCCCGCAGAGAGCCGGCCACTGGGGTCCGCCCGAGATGCAGGCGGCTCCGGCGGGTCCTGCATACGATGTGCATGGCGCCCAGCAGACTCGGCCCATGCCCATCGTGCCGGACGCTCCCGACGCAGGTAGAGACGCTGACGACCGTGATGACCGGGACCGGGGGGCCGCACGCCTGAGCGGCGGCCCCCTGTTCCGCGACGAGAAGCCGCAGGAGCCCATGTCCACCGCGCCGCCTCCCCCGCAGAAGAAGCGTGCGGGCCGTGATCTGCGAGCCGCCATAGGGGTCGGTGTGGGGCTCGGTGCCGTCATCGCCGCCTCGCTGTTCATCGTGAAGGCCGTCTTCGTCGGTGTGATCGCCGTCGCCGTCGTCGTGGGGCTGTGGGAGCTCACCTCCCGGCTGGAGGAGCGCAAGGACATCAAGGCGCCGCTCATCCCGCTGGCGGTCGGTGGCGCGGCGATGGTGGTGGCCGGCTACGCACGGGGTGCCGAGGGAGCCTGGGTGGCGATGGCGCTCACCGCCCTCGCGGTGCTCGTCTGGCGGATGACCGAGCCCCCGGAGGGCTACCTCGAGGACGTCACGGCCGGCGTGTTCGCCGCGTTCTACGTGCCGTTCCTGGCCACGTTCGTCGCCATGCTCCTGACCGCGGACGACGGGCCGCAGCGGGTGCTGACCTTCCTGTTGCTGACCGTGGTCAGCGACACGGGTGCGTACGCCGTCGGCTGGCGCTTCGGCAAGCACAAGCTCGCGCCGCGCATCAGCCCCGGAAAGACCCGGGAGGGTCTGTTCGGCGCCGTCGCCTTCGCGATGGTCGCCGGTGCGCTGTGCATGCAGTTCCTGATCGACGGCGGTTCCTGGTGGCAGGGGCTGCTGCTGGGGCTCGCGGTCGCGGCCAGTGCCACGCTCGGTGACCTGGGCGAGTCGATGATCAAGCGGGACCTCGGCATCAAGGACATGGGCACGCTGCTGCCGGGGCACGGCGGCATCATGGACCGGCTGGACTCGCTGCTGCCGACCGCCCCGGTGGTCTGGCTGCTGCTGGTGCTGTTCGTGGGCTCCGGCTGATCCCTCGAGCTCTACTCTCCTGACCTGGGCTTTTACGAGTGAGGGTCCGTTGTCCACAGGGCGGCGGGCCCTCACTGTTCTGTCTGCGACACTGGATGGACCATGCCTAAGCCCGGAGAACTCACTTTCGTCGCGCCCCGCGGAGCCAAGAAGCCGCCGCGGCATCTCGCCGACCTCACGCCCGCCGAGCGCAAGGAAGCCGTCGCCGCGATCGGCGAGAAGCCGTTCCGTGCCCAGCAGCTCTCGCAGCACTACTTCGCGCGGTACGCGCACGACCCGGCCGAGTGGACCAACATCCCGGCCGGTTCGCGGGACAAGCTCGCCGAGGCGATGTTCCCCGATCTGATGTCCGTGGTCCGCCACATCAGTTGTGACGACGACACCACTCGCAAGACGCTGTGGAAGCTGCACGACGGGACGCTCGTCGAGTCCGTCCTGATGCGCTACCCGGAGCGGGTGACGATGTGTATCTCGTCACAGGCGGGATGCGGGATGAACTGCCCGTTCTGCGCCACGGGACAGGCCGGTCTCGACCGCAATCTGTCGACCGCCGAGATTGTCCACCAGATCGTGGACGGCATGCGGGCGCTGCGCGACGGGGAGGTCCCGGGGGGCCCGGCACGGCTCTCCAACATCGTCTTCATGGGCATGGGCGAACCGCTCGCCAACTACAAGCGGGTGGTCGGCGCGATCCGTCGGCTGACCGACCCGGAGCCGGACGGGCTGGGGCTCTCGCAGCGCGGGATCACCGTCTCCACCGTCGGCCTGGTGCCCGCGATGCTCCGCTTCGCCGACGAGGGCTTCAAGTGCCGTCTCGCCGTCTCGCTGCACGCCCCGGACGACGAGCTGCGCGACACGCTCGTCCCCGTGAACACGCGGTGGAAGGTGCGTGAGGTGCTGGACGCCGCGTGGGAGTACGCGGAGAAGTCCGGTCGCCGCATCTCCATCGAGTACGCGCTGATCCGGGACATCAACGACCAGGCCTGGCGCGGCGATCGGCTCGGCCGGCTCCTCAAGGGGAGGCGGGTGCACGTCAACCTGATCCCGCTGAACCCGACGCCCGGCTCCCAGTGGACCGCCTCGCGGCCCGAGGACGAGAAGGCCTTCGTCGAGGCGATCGCGGCACACGGGGTGCCGGTGACCGTGCGGGACACCCGCGGCCAGGAGATCGACGGGGCCTGCGGGCAGCTGGCTGCAGCCGAGCGCTGAGGCCGGAACGGCCCGTGTAACCTGGGCCTGAAATCAACTTCATAGAATCAACTTCATATTCCGACAGGGGAGCGCCACAGCGCTGAGAGTGCGGCACCGAGGACAGGTCGGCCGCAGACCCTCTGAACCTCGCCCGGGTCATTCCAGGTAGGAAGTTCGGTCATCAACTCATGCTGTTGCGCCCTGCCCGCCTCCCGTGGGCAGGGCCGCGTCTCTTCCTGGCCAAAACCCAGGAGGAATCCACAATGAGCACCACGCGCAGAACCAAGCAGCTCGCGGCGACGGCCGTTGCCGCCGCGCTCGGCGTCACCGCACTTGCCGGATGCGGGAGTTCCGACACGTCGGACTCCGGTTCCGGCTCCACGAAGAGCTCGGGCTCGAAGACCGTGACGCTCGTCAGCCATGACTCCTTCAACGCCTCCAAGGACGTGCTGAAGGAGTTCACCGAGCAGACCGGCTACACCGTCAAGGTACTGAAGAGCGGCGACGCGGGTGTCGCGCTCAACCAGGAGATCCTGACCAAGGGTTCCCCGCGCGGTGATGTGTTCTTCGGCGTCGACAACACCCTGCTTTCCCGCGCGCTCGACAGCGGCCTCTTCACGCCGTACGAGGCGAAGGGCATCGACCAGGTGGCGTCCGATACCCAACTCGACGCCACCGAGCACCGGGTCACCCCGATCGACACCGGCGACATCTGCGTCAACTACGACAAGAAGTACTTCGCCGACAAGAAGCTCGCGCCGCCGCAGTCCTTCGAGGACCTGACGAAGCCCGCGTACAAGAACCTCCTCGTCACCGAGAACGCCCAGACCTCCTCGCCCGGCCTCGGTTTCCTCCTCGGCACCGTCGCCACCTACGGCGAGAAGGGCTACCAGGACTACTGGAAGAAGCTGAAGAGCAACGGCGTCAAGGTCGTCGACGGCTGGGAGCAGGCGTACAACGAGGAGTTCTCCGGCTCCGCGGGGGGCAAGAAGGCCAAGGCCGACCGGCCGCTCGTCGTCTCGTACGCCTCCAGCCCGCCCGTCGAGGTGCTCTACGCGAAGCCGCAGCCCACTGCGGCCCCGACCGGGGTCGCCACCGGGACCTGCTTCCGCCAGATCGAGTTCGCGGGGCTGCTGAACGGTGCGAAGAACGAGGCGGGTGGCAAGGCCCTGCTGGACTTCCTGATCAGCAAGAGGTTCCAGGAGGACATGCCGCTCAACATGTTCGTGAACCCGGTCACCAAGGGCGCGAATCTGCCGGAGCTCTTCACGAAGTTCGGCGCGACGGTGGACAGGCCGACGACCGTCGCCCCGGACAAGATCTCCAAGAACCGTGAGCAGTGGGTCCAGTCGTGGTCCTCGCTCGTAGTGAAGTAGCGAAGACCCCCGTACGCGGAACGGACGCGGGCGGGAAGAGTTCGGGCGGGACGGGTGCGCACCAGGACGGGCCGCGTGGTGAGGAGCCGCGCGGCCGCTCCGGGCACGCGGACTTCGTGCGCGCGAAGGCGCGGCGCGGGAGCGCGGTGCGGCTCGGCCTGATGGCCGTGCCCGTCGCGTTCTTCGCGCTGTTCTTCGCCTATCCGGTCACCGCGATTGTCGGCCGCGGCCTGAAGGCGGACGGCGTCTGGCAGTTCGGCCGGATCGGCGAGGTGCTGACCCGGCCGGACATCCGCGACGTCCTCTGGTTCACCACCTGGCAGGCGCTCGTCTCGACCGCGCTGACCCTGCTGATCGCGCTGCCCGGCGCCTATGTCTTCGCCCGCTTCGACTTCCCCGGCAAACAACTGCTGCGGGCGGTCGTCACCGTGCCGTTCGTCCTGCCGACCGTCGTCGTCGGGACGGCCTTCCTGGCGCTGGTGGGACGCGGCGGGTTCATGGACGAGCTCTGGGGCGTACGTCTCGACACCACCGTCTGGGCGATTCTGCTCGCCCATGTCTTCTTCAACTACGCGGTGGTCGTACGGACCGTGGGCGGGCTGTGGTCACAGCTCGACCCGCGACAGGAGGAGGCCGCCCGGGTGCTGGGCGCCGGGCGGTTCGCCGCCTGGCGGCGGGTCACCCTGCCGGCCCTCGCACCCGCCGTGGCCGCTGCCGCGTTGATGGTCTTTCTCTTCACCTTCACCTCCTTCGGCGTCGTGCAGATCCTCGGCGGTCCGGGATACGCCACGCTGGAGGTGGAGATCTACCGGCAGACCGCCCAGCTGCTCGCCCTGCCGACGGCCGCCGTGCTGACGCTGGTGCAGTTCGCCGCGGTCGGCGCGATCCTCGCCGTGCACGCGTGGACCGTACGGCGCAGGGAGACCGCGCTGAAACTGGTCGACCCCGCGCAGACCGCCCGCAGGCCGCGCGGCGCCGGGCAGTGGGCGCTGCTCTGCGGGGTGCTGCTGTCCGTGCTTGTGCTGATCCTGCTGCCGCTCGGGGTGCTGGTGGAGCGCTCGCTGGCCACGCCCGGCGGCCACGGCCTCGACTACTACCGCGCCCTGGGGTCCGTGGACGCGGGCGGCGGTACGTTCCTGGTCGCGCCGCTCGAAGCGGTCTGGAACTCAACTCAGTACGCACTGGTCGCGACGGCCATCGCGCTGGTCATCGGCGGGCTCGCCGCCGCGGCGCTGACCCGGCGCACGGGCCGGCTCGTGCGCGGCTTCGACGCCTTGCTGATGCTGCCGCTCGGGGTGTCCGCGGTCACCGTCGGCTTCGGTTTCCTGATCACCCTGGACAAGCCCCCGCTGGATCTGCGTACTTCGTGGATTCTGGTGCCGCTCGCCCAGGCGCTGGTCGGTGTGCCCTTCGTCGTACGGACCATGCTGCCGGTTCTGCGCGCGGTGGACGGTCGGTTGAGGGAGGCGGCCGCGGTGCTCGGAGCGTCACCGCTGCGGGCCTGGCGGGAGGTCGATCTGCCGCTGGTACGACGCGCGTTGCTGGTCGCGGCCGGCTTCGCGTTCGCGGTGTCGCTCGGTGAGTTCGGCGCGACGGTGTTCATCGCGCGGCCCGACCGCCCGACGCTGCCGGTCGCCGTGGCCCGGCTGCTGGGCCGGGCCGGGGAGCTCAACTACGGCCAGGCGATGGCCCTCAGCACCCTTCTGATGGCAGTCTGTGCGGTGTCGCTGCTGCTGCTCGAACGTATGCGCACGGACCGGTCCGGGGAGTTCTAGAGATGCTGACACTGGAATCGGCCACGGTCCGCTTCGGCGAGCGTGCGGCGCTCGACCGGGTGGATCTGGAGGTCGCCGAGCACGAGATCGTATGCGTGCTGGGGCCGAGCGGCAGCGGCAAGTCGACGCTGCTGCGGGTGGTCGCCGGACTGCATCCGCCGGACGGCGGCCGGGTGCTGCTGGACGGCGCGGACCAGGCGGGGGTGCCGGTGCACCGGCGCGGTCTCGGCCTGATGTTCCAGGACCACCAGCTGTTCCCGCACCGGGACGTCGGCGCCAACGTCGCCTTCGGGCTGCGGATGCGCGGGGTGTCGCGGCGCGATCAGGAGCACCGGGTCGGCGAACTTCTCGACCTGGTGGGCCTGCCCGGCGCCGAACGGCGGGCCGTCGCCGCGCTGTCCGGCGGTGAGCAGCAGCGTGTCGCCCTCGCCAGGGCGCTCGCTCCGCGCCCCAAGCTGCTGATGCTGGACGAGCCGCTCGGCCAGCTCGACCGCGGCCTGCGTGAACGGCTCGTCGTCGAACTGCGCACGCTCTTCGGGCGGTTGGGTACGACGGTGCTCGCCGTCACCCACGACCAGGGCGAGGCGTTCGCCCTCGCCGACCGGGTGGTGGTGATGCGCGACGGGCGGATCGCCCAGGTGGGCACCCCGCTGGAGGTCTGGCAGCGGCCCGCCTCCGCCTTCGTCGCCCGGTTCCTCGGCTTCGACAACGTGGTCGAGGCGACGGTGACCGGCACGGCCGCCGACACGGTGTGGGGCATGGTGCCGGTGCCCGAGGGCTCGCCGCAGGGGGCGTGCGATCTGCTGGTGCGCCCCGCCGGGATCCGGATCGGTGCTCCGGTCGACGGGCTGCGCTGCACGGTCGGGACGCGTACGTTCCGGGGCAACCACGTCGCCGTACAGCTGATGCCGGAGGGCGGTCCGGTGCTGGAGGCGGAGTGCGCGCTGCGGGACGCGCCGGAGGAGGGTGCGGCGGTCGGGGTCGGCTTCGACGCGGCGGAGACCGTCGTCCTGCCCGCTGCCTTCTGACCGGACTCGCGTGGCCCGGCGGTGGCCGCGCTCACTGGACCGGCCGAGCGGCGTCCGCCGGTCCCGCCCGCCGTTTCCCGTGGTGTCCGTGCAAGCTGGAGGGGACACGCGGAAGGTCCGGAACGACTCATCGAAGGACGGGAACAATGACCGGTTCAGCACGCGAGGGCATCGACATCACCCGCATCCTCGACGCCCCGCGCGAACGCGTCTTCGAGGCGTGGACAACCCCGGAGCACTTCGCCGCCTGGTACGGCGGGGACGCCGAGGTTCCGCTCGACCGGGTCTCGATGGACGTCAGGCCGGGCGGCGCCTGGAGCCTGGTCATCGTGGTGCCGGGCACCGAGATGCCCTTCCACGGGGTCTACCGCGAGGTGGTCGCGCCCGAGCGGCTGGTGTTCACGCTGAAGGACGCCACCGCGCCCGCCGACATCGAGGGCGAGACCGTCACCGTCACGTTCACCGACCGCGGTTCCAAGACCACCGAAATGGTCTTCGCGCAGCGCGGCGGCAACCTCACGGCCGAGCAGTACGCGGCGGCCGAGGACGGCTGGGAGGCCTTCTTCGACGCGCTGGTGGCCCGTCTCGCTTCCCGCTGAATCCGACCCGGTTCCGGTCACGGGTCGGCTCGCGGTCACGGGTCCGCCGACAACCGGGCGAGTGCCTCGGGCGCCTCGTCCACCGTGTCGACGAGCGCGATACGGGCCCCCATCGTCCGGCCGTCGGCCAGCGCGCGCAGCAGCGGCCAGGCGGGCAGCTCCCGTGTCCAGTGCGTGCTGCCGACCAGCACCATCGGGGTCGGTCCGCCGCGCGAGCCGTAGTAGTTCGGCGTCGCGTTGTCGAAGATCTCCTGTACGGTGCCGGCCGCGCCCGGCAGGAAGATCACGCCTGCCGTGGAGCGGGCGAGCAGCCCGTCCTCGCGCAGGGCGTTGGCGAAGTACTTGGCGATGTGGTCGGCGAACGGGTTCGGCGGCTCGTGTCCGTAGAACCAGGTGGGGATCGACACCGAGCCGCCGCCGCCCGGCCAGCGTTCCCGCACGGCGAAGCCGGCCAGCGCCCACGCGGTGACCGACGGGAGGAACGAGGGGGTCGCGGTCAGCATCCCGCAGGCCTTGTCCAGCATGGGATCGGGATGCGGCGCCGCGTACGCCCCGAGGTTCGCGGCCTCCATCGCGCCCGGCCCTCCGCCGGTCGCCACGGTCAGGCCGCCCCGGGCCAGCGTCCGGCCCAGCCGGGCCGCCGCCGCGTACCACGCGCTGCCGCGAGCGGTGGTGTGGCCGCCCATCACCCCGACGACGCGGGCGCCGACGAGGTGTTCGTCCAGCGCGTCGGAGACCGCGTCGTCGTGGAGCGCGCGCAGCATCGACGCGAAGGCGTCGCCGCTCGCCCGGGTCTCCTGGAACCAGCGGTACGCGCGGGCGTCGGGCGTCGCCGCGTAGCCGCCGTCCGTCAGCCCTTCGTAGAGCGCGTCGGGGGAGTAGAGCAGGCCCCGGTACGGATCGAAGGGCAGCCCGGGCACCGGCGGGAAGACGATCGCGCCGTCGGCCCGGACCTTCGCCGCAGCTTCGGGCGCCATCCGGCAGCCGAGGAAGACCGTGCCGGACGTGTCGGCGGCCAGTAGAGCGGCGCTGCGGTCCGTGAGGTCGACGGACTGGACCCGGTGTCCGGCCAGCGTTCCGGCGGCGACCGCCGAATCGAATGCGGCGAGCGACTCGATTTCCGGACCGGACGGGCCGGACGGGTCGGACGGTCCCGACGGACCGGGTACGGGTTTGCTGTCGTCCGGGTTCTCCACGGTGTCATGCTACGTAGCGGCCGAGGTGCGTGGGCGCCGTCGGGAGGCGGTGTCCTCAGGCCGTCAGCGGCAGCGCCGCCAGCTGGGCGATCAGCCAGGTCAGCGGGGCGAAGACGATCAGCAGCGCGGCGGCGCGCAGCGCCGTCGCGGCCCGGAGCGCCGAGGCGGGGGCGCCGAGCCTCAGCAGCGCCTGCGCCGTCCGGGTACGGTCCTGCCGGGCCTCCAGCGCCGAGGTCAGCAGCGTCGCCGTCGTGCAGCCGAGGACGAGCACCGCGCCCAGTTCCGTGAGCGGGCCGAAGGGGCGCGGCCCCGTCCCGTACAGCGCGTAGGCGGCGGCCACCGCCGAGAGCACCGCGCAGACCACACCGAGCGGCCCACCGATCCGGCGCGCCTCGTTCATCAGCACCCGGCCGGCCAGCAGGCGTACGGCGCCGGGGCGCACCGCCTGCAGGAGCCGCCCGCACAGATACGCCAGGCCGGGTCCTGCCATGGCCAGGCCGATCGCCGTCAGCGTCCAGCCCGCCAGCACTCCAACCGGGGTGGCATCGAGCCTGCCGGGGAGCGGGAGCAGGCTGCGCCCGTCGCCGCCGCTCATGTACGCCTCGACGGCGAGGCCGGCCGCGGTCAGCGCCACCCCCCACGGCAGCCCCGTCGGGGGCGCCGTCGGCGCGGGCGGCAGGTCCTCCGGCAGAGCGTCCACTGAGTCGTCGTCACCGACCGTCGCCGAGACCCCGGACGCCGTCGAGACCGGCCGGGTGCGCAGCGCCAGCGCGCTCGCCGTCGCCGCGGACACCGGGACCAGGGCCAGCAGCACGAGCACCGCCGCGAGCGGCAGCGGGGCGTCCGCGTCGAGCAGCCCGGCCGCCGCACCGTCGAACGGCAGCCCGGACAGATCACCGCGCAGATGGAGGAAGAACAGCAGCGCCACCATCGACCCGAGGGCGCAGGAGACGGCCGTGGAGACCGCGGCGAGCACCGTGAGCTTCACCGGCCCGAGGCCCACGGCGGACAGCCCGGAACGCGGCCGGGTGCTCGGGTCCGTACGGGCCACCGCGACCGCGAACTGCACGGTGGCGGCGAGCGGCACGAAGCACCACAGCAGGCGCAGCACGGCCCCGGTGGAGTGCGCCGGGTGCCCCGACGCGTAGCCCAGGGCGCACAGCAGCAGGAAGCCGACCCCGGCGGACGCGGCCGCGACCAGCAGCCGCCGCATCAGGACCAGCGGATGGGAACCCCGGGCTAGACGGAGAGCGAGCACGCCGCGCGGCCCTCCGCATCGGATACGGCGGGCAGGGCGACGGTGGCGACGAGGCGGCCGTCCAGCAGCGGGACCGTACGGTCGGCGAGGGCGGCGACCTCCGCGTCATGGGTGGCCAGCACGACGGTGATGCCGTGCGAACGCGCCGCGCTGGTGAGCGTGCGCAGCACATGTGCCCGGTCGTTGCGGTGCAGGGTCGCGGTCGGCTCGTCGGCGAAGATCACTGCGGGTGAGGCGGCCAGCGCGCGGGCCACGGCGATCCGCTGGCGCTGCCCCTGGGGCAGCGCGTGCGGTCGTTTCTTGGCACACACGTCGATGTCGAGCCGCTCCAGCCAATCCAGGCCGGCCTTCTTCGCCTCCCGGTGCGAGGTGCCGCGCAGCAGCAGCGGAAGGGCCACGTTCTCCCAGGCGTTCAGCTCCGGTACGAGCTGGGGCTCGGGGGCGATCCAGCCGAACCTGTCGCGGCGCAGCCGTTCGCGCAGCCGGGGGCCCATGGTGTGGACGGGGACGCTGTTGAACCACACCTCGCCCTGCTGGGGCACCAGTTGACCGGACAGACAGTGCAGCAGGGTCGTCTTGCCACTGCCCCTGGGGCCGGTCACGGCGAGGATCTCGCCGTCACGGACGCCCACGGAGACGCCACCGAGGGCGGGTGAGCCGTTGTGGGAGTGCTGCAGGGAACGTGCCCAGATCACGTCGTTGTCCGGCGGGGCCACCATGGCGTACACCTCGGTTCAGATCGAAATTCCCGTCCCCCGTACGGGGGAACGAAGAAGGGGCCGATCGGTCACTCGGCACCGTAAGGATTCGAACCGCGGTGTGGGCACAGCACACGGCCCGGGTGCGCCCCTTCCCACTCGAATGGGGGCATCCGGGCCGTGTGGACCGTATGAAACGACCGTTGCGAGCCGGTCATGTGGTGGTCAAGCGAGGGTCAAGCCGCGGGTTCCGTCCGGTGGATCACCGCAGGACGGAACCCGGCCCGCCGGGCCGTCGGGCGGACAGGGGCGACCGGCCGGCCGGTCCGTGGTCGGCCGGCCGGTCGGACCGCTGTCAGAGCTTGGTCCACGCCTCGGTGAGGACGGTCCGCAGAATGCCCTCGATCTCGTCGAACGTCGACTGGTCGGAAATCAGCGGCGGCGCGAGCTGGACGACCGGGTCGCCGCGGTCGTCGGCCCGGCAGTACAGGCCGTTGTCGTACAGCGCCTTGGAGAGGAACCCGTACAGGACGCGCTCGGTCTCCTCGTCGGTGAAGGTCTCCTTGGTGGCCTTGTCCTTCACCAGCTCGATGCCGTAGAAGAAGCCGTTGCCGCGGACGTCGCCGACGATCGGCAGGTCGAGCAGCTTCTGCAGCGTCGTGAAGAAGGCGTTCTCGTTGTCCAGGACGTGCTGGTTGAGGCCCTCGCGCTCGAAGATGTCGAGGTTGGCGAGGCCGACCGCCGCGGAGACCGGGTGGCCACCGAAGGTGTAGCCGTGCAGGAAGGTGTTGTCGCCCTCGTAGAACGGCGCGGCGACGCGGTCCGAGACGATGCAGGCACCGATCGGGGAGTAGCCCGAGGTCATGCCCTTGGCGCAGGTGATCATGTCCGGCACGTAGCCGAACTTGTCGCAGGCGAACATCGTGCCGAGACGGCCGAAGGCGCAGATGACCTCGTCGGAGACGAGCAGCACGTCGTACTTGTCGCAGATCTCGCGCACGCGCTGGAAGTATCCGGGCGGCGGCGGGAAGCAGCCACCGGCGTTCTGCACCGGCTCGAGGAAGACCGCGGCGACGGTCTCCGGGCCCTCGAAGAGGATCTCCTGCTCGATCTGGTCGGCGGCCCAGCGGCCGAAGGCCTCCGGGTCGTCGCCGTGGATCGTGGCGCGGTAGATGTTGGTGTTCGGCACCTTGTGCGCGCCGGGGACCAGCGGCTCGAAGGGGGCCTTCAGGGCCGGCAGACCGGTGATCGACAGGGCGCCCTGCGGGGTGCCGTGGTAGGCGACCGCACGCGAGATGACCTTGTACTTGGTCGGCTTGCCCTGGAGCTTGAAGTACTGCTTGGCCAGCTTCCAGGCGGTCTCGACGGCCTCGCCGCCACCGGTGGTGAAGAAGACCTTGTTGAGGTCGCCCGGCGCGTAGTCGGCGAGCCGCTCGGCCAGCTCGACGGCCTTCGGGTGGGCGTAGGACCACACCGGGAAGAAGGCGAGCTCCTGGCCCTGCTTGTACGCCGCCTCGGCGAGCTCGTGCCGGCCGTGACCGGCGTTGACCACGAACAGGCCGGAGAGGCCGTCGAGGTAGCGCTTGCCCTGGTCGTCGTAGATGTAGGTGCCCTCGCCACGCACGATGGTGGGAACGGGCGCGTTCTCGTAGTCCGACATGCGGGTGAAATGCATCCACAGGTGGTCGTACGCGGTTCGGCTGAGGTCCTTGCTCACGGCTATCGGGTTCCCCACATATAGGTCTGCTTCTTGAGCTTCAGGTACACAAAGCTCTCGGTGGAGCGCACGCCGGGGATGGCCCGGATGCGTTTGTTGATCGTTTCCAGCAGGTGGTCGTCGTCCTCGCAGACGATCTCCACCATCAGGTCGAAGGAGCCCGCGGTCATCACCACGTACTCGCACTCGGCCATGGCCGACAGGGCCTCCGCGACGGGGTCGAGGTCTCCCTCGACATTGATCCCGACCATTGCCTGCCGCCGGAAGCCCACGGTGAGCGGGTCCGTGACGGCGACGATCTGCATCACGCCCTGGTCGAGCAGCTTCTGAACACGCTGTCGTACGGCCGCCTCGGAGAGGCCGACGGCCTTGCCGATCGCGGCGTACGGACGACGTCCGTCCTCCTGGAGCTGCTCGATGATTGCGAGGGACACGGCATCGACCGCTGGGGACGATCCGCTCCCGGTCCTGGAGTCTGCGCTGCGACTGGCCACGCATCCACTGTGCACCGGGACTCGTCTGTCTGGCAACCCCAGATCAATGAAATTCGTTGTCTGAGGGTCTGGATCTCACTGAATCCGAAGTTCACGGCGGTTGGGCATGTCGAAAGCGACACCTGAGCGACTAGGCTGGTCTTCTCATCCACTGGACGTGTCGACAGGAGGGGTGGTTGTGACCACCGAGGTGCGCCGTCTGCGCAACTACATCAACGGAGAGTTCCGGGACGCCGCTGACGGGCGGACCATCGACGTGGTCAACCCGGCGACGGAAGAGGTCTACGCGACCTCGCCGCTCTCCGGCCAGGCCGATGTCGATGCCGCGATGGAAGCCGCCGCGGCCGCTTTCCCCGCCTGGCGCGATGCCACGCCCGCCGAGCGCCAGAAGGCCCTGCTGAAGATCGCGGACGCCTTCGAGGAGCGCGCCGAGGACCTCATCGCCGCCGAGTCGGAGAACACGGGCAAGCCGATCGAGCTCACCCGCACCGAAGAGATCCCGCCGATGGTGGACCAGATCCGCTTCTTCGCGGGCGCGGCACGGCTGCTCGAAGGCCGCTCGGCAGGCGAGTACATGGAGGGCCTCACCTCCATCGTCCGGCGCGAGCCGGTCGGCGTCTGCGCCCAGGTCGCGCCGTGGAACTACCCGATGATGATGGCCGTGTGGAAGTTCGCCCCGGCGCTCGCCGCGGGGAACACCGTCGTGATCAAGCCGTCCGACACCACTCCGGCGTCGACCGTGCTGATCGCCGAGATCATCGGTCAGATCCTCCCCAAGGGCGTCTTCAACGTCATCTGCGGCGACCGTGACACCGGCCGCGCGATGGTCGAGCACCCGACCCCGGCGATGGCCTCCATCACCGGTTCGGTACGGGCCGGCATGCAGGTCGCCGAGTCCGCCGCCAAGGACGTCAAGCGGGTCCACCTGGAGCTCGGCGGCAAGGCCCCGGTCGTCGTGTTCGAGGACACCGACATCGCCAAGGCCGTCGAGGGCATCTCCGTCGCGGGCTTCTTCAACGCGGGTCAGGACTGTACGGCCGCGACCCGGGTCCTGGTCCACGAGTCCATCCACGACGAGTTCGTCACCGCCCTCGCCAAGGCCGCCGCCGACACGAAGACCGGGCAGCCGGACGACGAGGACGTGCTGTACGGCCCGCTCAACAACGCCAACCAGCTGAAGCAGGTCAGCGGCTTCATCGACCGCCTCCCCGCCCACGCCAAGGTCGAGGCGGGCGGCCACCGGGTCGGAGAGAAGGGCTACTTCTACGCCGCGACCGTCGTCTCCGGCCTCCAGCAGGACGACGAGATCATCCAGAACGAGGTCTTCGGCCCCGTCATCACCGTCCAGAAGTTCACCGACGAGGCCCAGGCCGTCGCGTATGCCAACGGCGTCGAGTACGCCCTGGCCTCCTCGGTATGGACCAAGGACCACGCCCGCGCCATGCGGATGTCCAAGAACCTCGACTTCGGCTGCGTGTGGATCAACACCCACATTCCGCTCGTCGCCGAGATGCCGCACGGCGGATTCAAGAAGTCCGGCTACGGCAAGGACCTCTCCGCGTACGGCTTCGAGGACTACACCCGGATCAAGCACGTCATGACCTCGCTCGACGGCTGAGCCTTCGTCAGTTGCGGTGAGCGGCCCCGGGCATGAGTCCGGGGCCGTTTCCGTTCGGCATCGGCACCGGCATCGGCACCGGCATCGGCGACGGCATCGACAGGGTGTGCGGACGGAGCGGGTTCCGCTGGACGGTTGGTCCATTGCCCGCACCGTCGCCCGACCGGCATCCTGCGCAGGTGCGAGCGACCCCGAAGAACCCCATGACCCGCCGGTCCCTGCTGCGCGCCTTCGG
Source organism: Streptomyces sp. NPDC058092 (assembly GCF_042884935.1). Lineage (NCBI taxonomy): Bacteria > Bacillati > Actinomycetota > Actinomycetes > Kitasatosporales > Streptomycetaceae > Streptomyces > Streptomyces sp. NPDC058092. The sequence goes on along the minus strand of NZ_JBHVSY010000010.1, from coordinate 30,547 downwards.
GGCAACAGCGGCCGGTGCCACACTGGCCGGCTGCGGAGTGCCCGCCGCCTATGTGGAGCCCGGTGACCGCACCGGACGCGACAGATCGGCGAGCGACCGTTCCCTGCACTTCGCGAACTGGCCCCTCTACATCGACACCGACGACGAGAACACGTCGAAGCGGCCTACCCTCGACGCGTTCGGCAGGCGCACCGGGATCTCCGTCACGTACACCGAGGAGATCAACGACAACGACGAGTTCTTCGGAAAGATCAGCCCGGCCCTGATGAACCACCAGGAGACCGGCCGGGACCTGATCGTCATCAGTGACTGGATGGCCGCCCGGTTCGTACGGCTCGGCTGGGTGCAGGAGATGGACCGGGCCGCACAGCCCAACGTCGCCAAGTACCTGGATCCGCAACTGCGTTCGCCCGCCTTCGACAAGGGGCGGATGCACAGCGTCCCCTGGCAGTCCGGGATCACCGGCATCGCGTACAACCGCAAGAAGCTCGGCCGGGAGATCAAGCACCTGAGCGATCTGTGGGCGGACGACCTGCGCGGCAAGGTGACGCTGCTGTCCGGGCTCGACGAGTCCTTCGCCCTTCTGATGCAGGGCAACGGCGTCGACATCACCCGCTGGAAGCGGGACGACTTCTACGAGGTGTGCGAGCAGGTGGAGAAGCTGGTGAAGAAGAGGCACATCCGCCGCTTCACCGGCAACGACTACATCAAGGACCTGTCGACCGGCGATGTGCTCGCCTGCCAGGCCTACTCCGGCGATGTCATCCAGCTCCAGGCAGACAACCCGGAGATCGAGTTCGTGGTGCCCGAGGAGGGTGCCGAACTCTGGGCGGAGTCCCTCCTGGTCCCCAACCTCGCCCGCCACAAGCGCAACGCCGAGAAGCTCATCGACTACTACTACGAGCCGGAGGTGGCCGCGGAGCTGGCGACCTGGGTCAACTACGTCTGCCCCGTCCCGGCCGCCCGCGAGGTGCTGGCCTCCTCCAAGGACGAGGAGGCCGCCGCCCTCGCCGAGGACCCGCTGATCTTCCCCGACGACGCGATGCGCAGACGGCTGGCGATCGCCCGTGACATCACGTCCGAGGAGCGCACCGAGTTCGCCAAGAAGTGGAACTCCATCGTCGGCCTGTGAGCCGTTGCGGGGGCGGCGTAAAGAGGCGGTAAACACGGGCGTACGCTGCGGACATGAGCCGGCGAAGAGCCTTGCTGAGGCGCATCCGCGTGTGGTTGGTCGTCTTTATCGTCTGTCTGGCGCTGAGCGGGCTGACCGCCTTCCCGCTCGTCCACGAACTCCACTGGGCCGAGGACCTGCTGAGGTCCTCGGCCTCTCCGGTACCCGAGCACTTCCCGGCCCTGATGGAGTGGATCACCCGGGTCCGCACCGGTCTCGACGAGGCCGATGCGAAGTACCCCTTCGTGCTGTACGGCACCGACTGGCTGGCGTTCGCGCACCTCGTCATCGCGGTCGCCTTCTACGGCCCCTACCGAGACCCGGTCCGCAACATCTGGGTCGTCGAGTTCGGCATGATCGCCTGCGCGGGGATCATCCCGCTCGCCCTGATCTGCGGACCGATCCGGGACATCCCCTTCTGGTGGTCGGTCATCGACATGTCGTTCGGGGTCTTCGGGGTGATCCCGCTGCTCGTCGTACGCCGCATGATCAAGCGGCTGGAGGCCCTGCCGCAGACACCGTCACCAAAACCGCTCTCCGCCGCGACGGCCGGCCGAGTCACTCCCGCGCCGGGGCTCCGAAGGCGCTGACGATCAGGCCCATCACGACGCCGTTGGTGCCCTGCCCCTTCGCGTCCGTGGAGTTCACGCTGTAGACGAGGGTGCGGGAGAGATCGCGGGTGCCCCCTATTCCCGCGTTGTAACCCCAGCGGCCACCGGTCTTGCCCCAGACCTCGTGGCCGCCCAGCCGCCACGAGGTCAGGCCCGCGCTGTACGCCGCGGGCGCGCCGGACTCGTAGTCACGGACCGAGGGCTCGGGCAGAGTGAACATCTCCTCCAGCAACGGCCCGCGCACCACCCGGCCGCGGAACAGGGCCTTGGTGAACCGCTCCAGATCGGCGGTGGTGGAGATGATGTCGCCCGCCGCCCAGCCGTCGGTCGCGCCCCAGACGCTCACATCGCGCAGTCCGGTCGTTCCGTCGTCGAGCCTCATCGTCTGGTAGCCGTGGTTGTGCGGGCCGTGGATGAAGGGATCGGCGCCGGGGTACGAAGTGCCGTGCAGACCGAGCGGCTCGATGATGCGGCGGGTGACCTCGCTCTCGTAGGTGTGGCCGGTGACCCTCTCGATCAGCAGCCCGGCCACGGTGTAGTTGATGTTCAGGTAGTGCTGGCGCTTCCCGGCCGGGAACTCCGGCAGCTTCGCCGTCGCCGATGCGACCGTCTCGCGCGGGGTGTGGATCAGGAAGCGGTTCTCGTACCACTCCTCCACGGTCGTGCCGGGGAAGTCTGCGGAGGGCAGACCGCTGGTGTGGTTCAGCAACTGACGCACGGTGACCTTCTCGTACGCCGCCGGGATCAGCTCGGGCAGATAGGCCCGCACCGGCCGGTCCAGGTCGACCCTCTTCTCGGTGGCGAGCTGGAGCAGCGTGGCCGCCGTGAAGACCTTGGTCACCGAACCCGCCCGGAACCGGGCATCCGGGTCGGCCGGGCTGCCGGACCTCAGATCATGGACGCCGGAGCTGCCGCGCCAGGCACCGGAGGTGCCCGAGAGCCGTGCCAGCGCGGCCGTCGCGGTGTCGTCCGGCAGCCCGGCGATGGCGGCGGCCAGCGCCTTCGCGTCCGGGGCGCCGTATGCCGGGGCCTGTGCCGCGGTGCTCGTGGCGGCGGGCTTCGGGGCGCCTGCGGCCAGAGCCGGAGCGGCCGGGCCCGCCGCGATACCGAGGACCAGGGCGGCGGCGAGGACGGTGCGGGTGCGGGCGTTCATCGTGGGCCTCCGGGGCGTGGAATCCATGACGGCCCAGTCGCTGCGCCGTCGCTGTTGTCGGATTCCATCCTGGTGAGCGCCGGGCCCCGGCGGATCCCCGGAGCGGGGGGTCTCAGGAGGGAGTTCTTCTCACCTGCGCGGGGGAGAGGAGCGCTTCGGCTCCCTCCGGCGAGGGAGCGACAAGACCGGTCTCGTACGCGCAGATGACTGCCTGGATGCGGTCGCGCAGCCCCAGTTTGGCGAGCACATTGCCCACATGGGTCTTCACCGTGTGCTCGCTGACGACCAGCGCCGCCGCGATCTCCGCGTTCGACAGACCGCGGGCCAGATGCAGCAGCGTCTCGCGCTCGCGGGCGGTCAGTACATCGAGCCGTTCGCGGGAGACGGCACCGGCAGCGGGGCGGGAGGTGTAGTCGGCGATCAGCCGACGGGCCACCGAGGGGGCGAGCAGGGAGTCGCCTGCCGCCACCACCCGTACCGCGTGCACCAGATCGTCCCTGCGGACGTCCTTGAGCAGAAAGCCGCTCGCGCCGGCGTGCAGTGCCTCGTAGACGTACTCGTCGGAGTCGAACGTGGTGAGCATGACCGTCCGGCAGCCGGTCTCCGCGCTGATGGTGCGGCAGGCCTCGATCCCGTCCATGACCGGCATCCGGATGTCCAGCAGGGCGACTTCGGGCTTCAGCCGGCGCACCGCCCCGACCGCCTGCGCACCGTCACCGGCCTCCGCGACGACCTCGATGTCCGGCTGTGCGTCCAGGATCATCGCGAAGCCGCTGCGTACCAGCTCCTGGTCGTCGGCCACCATCACGTGAATCGTCAACTGCCCACCTCCGCGAGGGACGTTACTAGGGGCAGGGTGACCTCCACCCGGAACCCCCGGCCGTTCGGGCCGGGGCCGGTGCGGGCCGTTCCGCCGTGGGCGGCCGCCCGTTCGGCGATGCCCACCAGGCCGAGTCCGGCGCCGGTCCCCGTGCCGGGACCGCGCCCGTCGTCGACGATGCGGACGACCAGCTCGCCGGGGCCGTGAACCAGCCGCACGGACACCGTCCGGGCGGCGGCGTGCCTGACCACGTTCGTCAGGGCCTCCTGCACGATCCGGTGGACCGCGGCCTCGGTGTCCAGCGCCAACGGCCGGGCCGGGCCCATGACCTCGAAGGAGACCTCCAGGCCACTGCCGCAGACCCGCTCGACGAGGCCGGGCAACGAGGCCAGTGCGGGCGGGGGCTCGCGCGGTGACTCCGGGTCCGCCTCCCTCTCGCGCAGCACGCCGAGCATCCGGCGCAGTTGCACCATCGCGTCCCGGCCCGTCTCCGAGATTGCCTCGAACGCCGCCTCCGCGCGCTCCGGCGCCGTACGGACCGCCACCGGACCTGCCTCCGCCTGCACGATCATCAGGCTCACCGCGTGGGACAGTATGTCGTGCATCTCCCGTGCGATCCGCGCCCGTTCACGGGCCGCGGCCTGTTCCGTCTCCATCCGGTGCGTCAGCTCCAGCTGCCTGGCCCGGTCCTCCACGGCCCGGGTGTACGCCTGCCGGGTGTGGGTGAACCGGCCGAAGGCGTACGCCGCGGTGAAGACGATGAGCGAGAACACCAGCTCACGCGCCTCACCCGTGTTGAACGCGGTCGACGGGAAGACCACGGCGAGGGTCAGGGCTCCGAGGACCTGGCGCCTGGGCGACGGTGCGAGCGCCGCCACGGTGTAGAGGGCGACCAGGCCCGTGTACGGCAGCGTCTGTCCGGGGCCGTCGACGGCGAGCCCGTACAGCGCCTGGGCCGCGAAGACGGCGAGGAGTACGCGCACCGGCGCCCGGCGCCGCCACACCAGCGGCAGCACGGTGAGGGTGGTCAGCAGATACGCCGTCGCCGTCGCCGGCTCCAGACCGGGATCCCGGGGGACGACCCACGGCATCGACACGGCGGCCTGCACCAGCAGGGCCACCCCGATGTCCGTCGCCCAGGGGCCGGTGTTCCACAGCTCCCGGGCGCGCGCCCACACCCCTCGTATGTCCATTACGGCTTCCGCGCCACCGCGCCGAACTGGGCGACCTCCACCGCCCCGGGCTCGGCGCGCCAGCGTGCGCACGACACGATGCCCGGCTCCACGAGTTCGAGCCCCGTCAGGAACGCGGCGAACTCGGCGCGGCTGCGCGCGGTGATCGGCGGGGTGGCGTTCTCGTTCCAGAACCGCATCGCCGCCTCGTTGCCCTCGCCGCCCAGCTCCGGCGTGGGATGGGTGAGCACCAGATGGCTGCCGGACGGCATCGCGTCCATCAGGGTCCGGACGATGCGCTGCGCCTCGTCGGCGTCGAGGACGAAGTTGAGGATGCCCAGCAGCATGACCGCGACCGGCTTCTTCAGGTCCAGCGTCGGTTCGACGGCCCGCAGGATCCGCTCCGGGTGGCGCGCGTCCGCGTCGATGTACTCGGTCGCGCCCTCCGGTGAGCTGGTGAGCAGCGCGCGGGCGTGCACCAGCACGGTCGGGTCGTTGTCGACGTACACGATGCGGGAGTCGGGGGCGGTGTGCTGGGCGACCTCGTGCGTGTTGTCTGCGGTCGGCAGGCCGGTGCCTATGTCGAGGAACTGGCCGATCCCCGCGTCACCGGCGAGATACCGGACGGCCCGCCCCAAAAACGCCCGGTCGGCGCGCGCCACTTCGCCGATGCTCGGATACATGCCGGTGACCTGGTCGCCGACGGCACGGTCCACGGGGTAGTTGTCCTTGCCGCCGAGCCAGTGGTTCCAGACCCGCGCGTTGTGGGCGATGTCGGAACGGATGCGGTCGTCGAGAGGGGTGGTGCGGGCTTCGGTCACGTCTCTGCTCCTCTGGCTCCCGGCCTGGCATCACGGCGGATGCGGTGCTGTCCATGATGCCGGACCGATCAAGAAGAGGCGGTGGCCGAGGAGTTGGTGAGGACCCTCTGCAGGGCGTCGACCCGGTTGGTGGTGATCGAGTCGACCCCCTGCCGGACGAGGCGGCGCATGGTGCGCTTGGTGTCGGCCGTCCAGGCGGAGACCAGCAGTCCGTCCCGGTGAAGACGGTCCGTCAGCTCCCGGTCCACCAGGCCGAACCGGTAGTTCAGCCACCTCGGCCTCACCGCGTCGAGCAGCGCGGCGCGTGGTGGCGCGAGTGTCGTCCAGGTCAGGGCGATCTCCGCGGACGGATCGGCGGCGCGCACCCGCAGCATGGCATCCGGGCCCGCGCAGTAGTACGCCCGCTCACCTGCCCCGCACTCGCGCACCACGCCGACGATCCTGCGTACCGAATCATCGGTGGAGCCCGGCAGATCGACCATGACGCGATGCGTCCCGACGGCGAGCAGCGCGTCGCGCAGTGTGGGCACACCGCCCGCGGTCAGCCCGGTGAGCTCCTTGTGGGTCAGTCGGTCGAGACGCACGTCATGGCCCCACAGCCGCTCCAGCGTGGAGTCGTGCAGCAGGACCGGTACACCGTCGCGGGTGACGCGCACATCGACCTCGACCGCGTCCGCCCCCCGTTCGAGGGCGGAGCGGATCGAGGGCAGCGTGTTCTCGCGGACACGGTATGGATCGCCGCGGTGGGCTACGGCGGTGACAGTGGTGGCCATGGGGCCATTGTGGCTACCGGGGGTCAGCGGCCGGTGCGCTCCAGCCAGTTCGTCGTGTACGTGTCGATCTCGGCGGCCAGCGTCCGCTTGCCGGCCGCGTCGAGGTACGACGCCTCGACCGCGTTCTTCGCCAGCGCCGCGAGACCCCGCTCGTCCAGGCCGAGCAGACGGGCGGCCACCCCGTACTCGTTGTTGAGGTCGGTGCCGAACATCGGCGGATCGTCGCTGTTGATGGTGACCAGGACGCCCGCCTGCACCATCTCCTTGACCGGGTGCTTCTCGATGTCCGCCACCGCACGGGTCGCGATGTTCGACGTCGGGCAGACCTCCAGCGGGATGCGGTGCTCCGCGAGGTGGGCCAGCAGCTCCGGGTCCTGGACGGAGTTGGTGCCGTGGCCGATGCGCTCGGCGCGCAGCTGGGTCAGCGCGTCCCAGACGGTCTGCGGCCCGGTGGTCTCCCCGGCGTGCGGCACGGAGTGCAGGCCCTCGGCGATCGCCCGGTCGAAGTAGGGCTTGAACTGCGGGCGCTCCACGCCCACCTCCGGACCGCCGAGCCCGAACGAGACGAGTCCCTCGGGCCGCAGGTCCACGGCGAGCCGGGTGGTCTCCTCGGCCGCTTCGAGCCCGGCCTCGCCGGGAATGTCGAAGCACCAGCGCAGGGCGACCCCGAGCTCGGTCTCCGCGGCCTTGCGGGCGTCCTCTATCGCCTCCATGAACCCCTGCTCCGGGATGCCGCGCCGGGTCGAGCTGAACGGGGTGACGGTCAGCTCCGCGTACCGGATGTTCTGCCGGGCCATGTCACGGGCGACCTCGAAGGTCAGCAGCCGGACGTCCTCCGGGGTGCGGATCAGGTCCACGACGGAGAGGTACACGTCGATGAAGTGCCCGAAGTCGGTGAAGGTGAAGTAGTCGGCCAGCGCCTCGGGGTCGGTGGGGACCTTGGAGTCGGGGTGGTGCGCGGCCAGCTCGGCGACGATACGGGGCGAGGCGGACCCGACGTGGTGGACATGCAGTTCCGCCTTGGGCAGCCCCGCGATGAAGGGGTGCAGATCGGTCATCGGATACTCCGGGGGCATGGGACGGTTCGGGTGCCGGGCGCGGTCGGCCGGGCAGGGGACGGGGATCATCGTAGGCCCGGTCCTGCCGTGCGGGGCCGGGCCGTAGCATGACGGGATCACGATGGGGGAGGCCCATGTCAGACAACACAGAGCAGCCCGCGGGCGGGGGCGCGCCGCACGATCCGTGGGCTCCGCCGGACAGCAGGGTGCCGCTGGAGAAGCCGGCCGGCGATCCCCGGCCGCCTGCTGTGCACGATCAGCCGACCATGACCTCGATGCCGGGGGCCGGGGACGGCTCCGCACCCGCCACGGGGCCCGGCGCCGGAGCGCCGACCGGGCCGGTGCCGGGCGCCGGAGCCGGCTTCGGCCCCGGGTTCGGCACCGCGGAGATACCGCCGCCGCCGATCGCACCGAACGGACCGGGCCAGCAGGTCCCGCCGGCCGCGGGACTGTACGGCTACCCGGCCACGCCTGCCCCGCAGTACGGCGGCTACCCGGGGTACTCCGCCTATGGCCAGCCGCCGTGGGGCGGTTCCGCGCCCTCCAACGGCATGGGTACGGCAGCCATGGTGCTCGGCATCCTGGCCGTCTGCCTGTTCTGCATCTACGGCATACCCAGCGTGGTCCTGGGCGTACTCGCCCTGATCTTCGGCATCCTGGGCCGTAAGCGGGTGCAGCGCGGTGAGGCCACCAACAACGGTCAGGCACTCGCCGGGATCATCATGGGGTCCGTCGGCATCGCCATCGGTGTGGCGATCATCAGCTTCTTCATCTGGCTGTTCGTCGCCCACGCCGACGAGTTCGACGACAACACCTACAACGACGACCCGTACTCCACGTCTCTGGTCGTCGACGTCAACCGATAGCGGACGTCGAACGGCGGTGCCCGGACCGCCGCGGGCACCGGCACCCGTATCCCTCCCGATGGCAGGGTGGGCCGGACTCAGGCCCACCCTGCCATCGGGCGTCCGGCCCGCCTCATCGCGCGCGCAGCTCCGCCCGCGCTTCCACCAGCGCGAACCCCAGCAGATTCAGCCCCCGCCAGGTCGCCGGATCCTCCGCGCGCGGGTCGTCCGCCGCCAGCCCGATGCCCCAGACACGGTCCATGGGACTCGCCTCGACCAGGACCCGGTCCCCCGTATCCAGCAGGAACTCCCGCAGTTCCGGGTGGTGGCCGAACTTGTGGACGCTGCCGGACACCACCAGCGCGTACCGCTCGCGCTCCCACACCGCCTCGTCGAAACCGCGGACCAGCCGGCCCATCTTCTTCGCCTGGGCCGGGCTCTTCGCCGAAACCGCCCGCTCCTGCGCCTCCGCGTCACCGAACAGCCGGGCCTTCGCGGCCATCATCCAGTGCTCGGCCGACGCGTACGTCACGCCGTCGACCGTGAAGGGTGCCGGCCACCACTGACTGAGGCAGCTCGCACCGATGCGGCCGTCGGGCCGCGGGCGGTGCCCCCAGAAGCGCAGGTACTTCACCTTCTCGCCGCGCCGGGTCCGCGCCAGGAGATCGTCCATGTGTTCCATGACACGCGAGTCTGGCATCCGCCACTGACACTCCGTACGGGGAATTCCGCACTGACGCGACACATGGTCGACAGATTCCGTTGCGTAACCAAAAGGCAACAACGGAATCACTTGTTGGGGTCGACCTCCTCTGTCAGGATCGGCAGTCAAATCGAACAGAAGCTACGCCGCCACGGCACTCCGGGGCGTGCGGCGGAGGAGAACGTCATGGGCAACGGCATCCAGGTGCGGGACCGCTTCGCGGACGGCGCACAGTACATCGGCGGAAAGCTGCGGTCCGGTACATCGGGACGTCACCACGACGTGGTGAACCCGGCGACGGGCGAGACCGTCCACACCTACGAACTGGCGGGCACCGCCGACGTCGACGCGGCCGTGGCGGCCGCCCGCGAGGCGTTCCCCGGCTGGTCGGGGGCGACGCCTGCCGAGCGGGCCGAGGCGATGCACCGCTTCGCGGCCGTCCTCGCCGAGCAGGCCGACGACTTCGCGTACGTCGAGTCCCTCCAGTGCGGCAAGCCGATCAAGCTCTCCACCGAGTTCGATGTGCCCGGCACCGTCGACAACACGTCCTTCTTCGCGGGCGCCGCCCGCCATCTGGAGGGCAAGTCGGCCGCCGAGTACGACGGCGACCACACCTCGTACGTACGCCGTGAGGCGATCGGCGTCATCGGCTCCATCGCGCCCTGGAACTACCCGCTCCAGATGGCCGCGTGGAAGATCCTCCCGGCCGTCGCCGCAGGCAACACCATCGTGCTGAAGCCCGCCGAGATCACCCCGCTGACCTCGCTGATGTTCGCCCAGGCGGCCACCGAGGCCGGCATTCCGGACGGTGTGATCAACATTGTCACCGGCGCGGGCAAGGACGCCGGGGAGCACCTCGTCGGCCACCCGGACGTCGTCATGACCTCCTTCACCGGCTCCACCGCCGTCGGCAAGCGGGTGGCGGAGATCGCCACCGCCACCGTCAAGCGCCTGCACCTCGAACTCGGCGGCAAGGCACCCTTCGTCGTCTTCGACGACGCCGACCTCGAAGCCGCGGTCCACGGCGCGGTCGCCGGAGCGCTCATCAACACCGGCCAGGACTGCACCGCCGCCACCCGCGCCTACGTCCAGCGCCCCCTCTACGACGCCTTCGTGCAGGGCGTCGCCGAACTGATGGAGACCGTCCGGCTCGGCGACCCCTTCGACCCGTCGACCGACCTCGGCCCGCTGATCAGCCACGCCCAGCGGGACCGGGTCGCCGGATTCGTCGAGCGCGCCCGCGCGTATGCCACCGTCGTCACCGGCGGTGAGGCGCCCGGCGGTGAACTGGCGGCCGGGGCCTACTACCGGCCGACGCTGGTCGCCGGTGCCGCCCAGGACAGCGAGATCGTCCAGTCGGAGATCTTCGGCCCGGTCCTCGTCGTGCTGCCCTTCGACACCGATGACGAAGGCATCCGCCTCGCCAACGACACCCCGTACGGACTCGCCGCCTCCGCCTGGACCCGCGACCTGTACCGGGCGAACCGCGCCACCCGCGAGATCAAGGCGGGCTGCGTCTGGGTCAACGACCACATTCCGATCATCAGCGAGATGCCGCACGGCGGATACAAGGCCAGCGGCTTCGGCAAGGACATGTCGTCGTACTCCTTCGAGGAGTACACGCAGGTCAAGCACGTCATGTACGACAACACCGCGGTCGCCCGGAAGGACTGGCACCGCACGATCTTCGGGGACCGATAGCCCGGCCGCCCCCGGCCATACACACCCGAAAGGGCAACGCGCATGGAGCAGTACGAGCCCGAGCGCCTCTCCGCGGCCCAACTGGCCGCGATGCGACGCAGTCTGACCAGTGGCCGGGGCGCCCTGACCCGCCGCTCGCTACTCCGTGCCTCCGGCATGGGGGCGCTCGCGATCGGCGGGCTGGGGACGCTGAGCGCCTGCGGCATCCCGCCCGCGAAGCGGGAAGGGGACGCCGCGGCGGCCTCGGACGACCACTCGGCAAAGGAGAAGCAGGTCAACTTCTCCAACTGGACCGAGTACATGGACGTCACCGAGGACGGCAAGCACCGGCCCACCCTGGAGGCGTTCACGGAGCGCACCGGGATCAAGGTCAAGTACACCGAGGACATCAACGACAACGTCGAGTTCTTCGGCAAGATCAAGCCGCAGCTCGCGGCCGGCCAGGACACCGGCCGCGACATCATCTGCGTCACCGACTGGCTGGCCGCCCGCATCGTCCGCCTCGGCTGGGCGCAGAAGCTCGACCCGTCACAGCTGCCGCACGCCTACGCCAACCTCTCGGCCCAGTTCCGGTCCCCGGACTGGGACCCCGGCCGCGCCCACTCGTACCCGTGGGCGGGCATCCCCACCGTCATCGCCTACAACTCCAAGGCGACCGGCGGCCGCAAGGTCGATTCCGTCAGCCAGCTGCTCGACGACCCGAAGCTCAAGGGGCGGGTCAGCTTCCTCTCGGAGATGCGCGACTCCATCGGGATGACCCTGCTCGACATGGGCAAGGACCCCGGCACCTTCACCGACGCCGACTACGACGCCGCGATCGGCCGGCTCCAGAAGGGCGTCGACAAGAACCAGATCCGGCGCTTCACCGGCAACGACTACACGGCCGACCTCGACAAGGGCGACATCGCCGCCTGTGTCGCCTGGGCCGGCGACATCATCCAGCTCCAGGCCGGAAACCCGGACATCAAGTACGCCATCCCGGCCGCCGGTTACATCATTTCCAGCGACAACCTGCTCGTCCCGGTGAAGGCCCGGCACAAGACCAACGCCGAGAAGCTCATCGACTACTACTACGAGCCGCCGGTCGCCGCCCAGCTCGCCGCGTACATCAACTTCGTCTGCCCGGTCGACGGTGTCCGCGACGAACTGGCGAAGATCGATCAGGCGATGGCCGACAACGTCCTGATCCTTCCGGACAAGGAGATGGCGGCCCGGTCGCACGCCTTCCGCTCCCTGACAGCCGAGGAAGAGACGGCGTACGAAGAGAAGTTCGCCAAGCTCATCGGCGCCTGACCGCCGAGCCTTCCCCCTTCCCCGATCTCCCCCTGACACCACTGGGACTGCGATCCATGACACAGCAGCAGACAGGCGGCGATGTCCGCCTCACCGGGATCAGCAAGACGTACGGCTCCTTCGCCGCCGTCAAACCGCTCGATCTGACCGTCCCGCAGGGCTCCTTCTTCGCCCTGCTCGGCGCGTCCGGCTGCGGCAAGACCACCACCCTGCGGATGATCGCGGGCCTGGAGGAGGCGACCACCGGCACCGTCTCCCTCGGCGGCCGCGACATCACCGGCCTGCCGCCGTACAAGCGGCCCGTCAACACGGTCTTCCAGAGCTACGCGCTCTTCCCGCACCTCGACATCACCGAGAACGTCGCCTTCGGTCTGCGCCGGCGCGGCATCAAGTCGGTGAAGAAACAAGTCGACGAGATGCTGGAGCTCGTCCAGCTCGGCGACTTCGCCAAGCGCAAACCGCACCAGCTCTCCGGCGGCCAGCAGCAGCGCGTCGCCGTCGCCCGCGCCCTGATCAACCACCCGCAGGTGCTCCTCCTCGACGAGCCGCTCGGCGCCCTCGACCTCAAACTGCGCCGCCAGATGCAGCTGGAGCTCAAGCGCATCCAGACCGAGGTCGGCATCACCTTCGTCCATGTCACCCACGACCAGGAAGAGGCCATGACCATGGCCGACACCGTCGCGGTGATGAACGGCGGCCGGGTCGAACAGCTCGGTGCCCCCGCCGATCTGTACGAGAACCCGAAGACGACCTTCGTCGCCAACTTCCTCGGCACCTCGAACCTCATCGAGGGCGAGATCGTCTCCGTCGGCACGGACATCGTCGTGGCGGCCGGTGGCGGCAAGCTGCGGCTGCCCACCGACCGATGTACGGCCCCGACCGCCAACGGAGGCAAGCTGCTGCTCGGCGTACGCCCGGAGAAGATCTCGCTCGCGCACGCCGACGACGCGGACGCGATAGCCGACGGACGCAACCGGGTCACCGGCCGGATCGTCGACTCCAGCTTCATCGGCGTGTCCACGCAGTACGTGGTCGAGAGCCCGGCGGGCAAGGCGCTCCAGGTCTACGAGCAGAACATCGAGCGTGATACCCGGCTGGCCCCCGGTGCCGAGGTCGTCCTGCACTGGAACCCGGCGCACACTTTCGGTCTGGACGCCGCTCAGGACATCGACGCCGGTGTGGAGACGGTGGAGGACGCGGCGTGACCGTCACCCAGGAGGCGCCACCCGCGCCCATCACGGAGCTGAAGGTACGCAAGGCCTCCACCCGCAAGCGGCTCGTCCCGTACTGGCTGCTGCTCCCCGGCATCCTGTGGCTCGTCGTCTTCTTCGCGCTGCCGATGGTCTACCAGGCGTCGACCTCCGTACAGACCGGCTCCCTGGAGAAGGGATTCGAGGTCACCTGGCACTTCCAGACGTACTGGGACGCGCTGAAGGACTACTACCCGCAGTTCATCCGGTCGCTGCTGTACGCGGGCACCGCCACGATCCTGTGCCTGCTGCTCGGCTACCCGCTGGCGTACCTCATCGCCTTCAAGGCCGGTCGCTGGCGCAATGTCGTCCTCGTGCTGGTCATCGCGCCGTTCTTCACCAGCTTCCTGATCCGTACGCTCGCCTGGAAGACGATCCTCGCGGACGGCGGCGCGGTCGTCGACGTACTGAACACCCTGCACGTCCTGGACGTCACCGGCTGGCTCGGCTGGACCGAGTCCAACCGGGTGCTGGCCACGCCGATGGCCGTGGTCTGCGGTCTCACGTACAACTTCCTGCCCTTCATGATCCTGCCGCTCTACACCTCGCTGGAGCGGATCGACGGCAGGCTGCACGAGGCGGCCGGCGATCTGTACGCCACCCCCGCCACCACCTTCCGCAAGGTGACCTTCCCGCTCTCCATGCCGGGTGTCGTCTCCGGAACGCTGCTGACCTTCATCCCGGCCAGTGGTGACTACGTCAACGCGGAACTGCTGGGCTCCACCGACACCAAGATGGTCGGCAGCGTCATCCAGACCCAGTTCCTGCGCGTCCTCGACTACCCGACGGCGGCCGCGCTCTCCTTCATCCTCATGGCGGTCGTCCTGATCATGGTCACCGTCTACATCCGCCGCTCCGGGACGGAGGACCTGGTCTGATGCCCGTACTGCGCTGGATCCGCCGGAATCTGATCGTCATCGCGGGTCTGCTGACCCTCGCGTACCTGATCCTGCCGAACATCGTCGTGATGGTGTTCTCGTTCAACAAGCCGAAGGGGCGCTTCAACTACGCCTGGCAGCACTTCTCCGTGGACGCCTGGAAGGACCCCTGCGGCGTCGCCGACATGTGCGGCTCGCTCTCCCTGTCCCTGCAGATCGCCGCCTGGGCCACCGTCGGCGCGACGGCCCTGGGCACGATGATCGCCTTCGCCCTGGTCCGCTACCGCTTCCGGGCGCGCGGCGCGATCAACTCGCTGATCTTCCTGCCGATGGCGATGCCCGAGGTCGTCATGGCCGCCTCGCTGCTCACGCTCTTCCTCAACATGGGTGCGCAGCTGGGCTTCTGGACGATCCTCATCGCACACATCATGTTCTGCCTGAGCTTCGTCGTGACCGCCGTCAAGGCGCGCGTGATGTCGATGGACCCGCGACTGGAGGAGGCGGCCCGCGATCTGTACGCGGGCCCCGTACAGACCTTCGTGCGGGTGACGCTGCCGATCGCCGCCCCCGGAATCGCGGCGGGAGCGCTGCTCGCCTTCGCGCTCTCCTTCGACGATTTCATCATCACCAATTTCAACGCGGGCTCCACCGTGACCTTCCCCATGTTCGTCTGGGGATCGGCACAGCGCGGCACGCCCGTGCAGATCAACGTCATCGGCACGGCGATGTTCATCATTGCCGTCACGGTGGTTGTCGTCGGCCAGCTGATCGCGAACCGGCGGAAGAACAGCGCACGACCGTGAGTTCCTGAAGGAGTTGGAAACCATGGCCCCAGGTGCCATGCGTACTGCAGCACAATCACTCTCCGGCGCCAAGCCGGTCTCGTTCTGGCTGGACGACCCCGGCAGACCCGAAGCGCTGCCAGCGCTCACGGGCGACGAGCACTGCGATCTCCTCGTCATCGGCGGCGGCTACAGCGGACTGTGGACCGCGCTGATCGCGAAGGAACGCGACCCGGAGCGGGACGTCGTACTGATCGAGGGGCACGAGGTGGGCTGGGCCGCCTCCGGCCGCAACGGCGGATTCTGCGCCGCCTCCCTCACCCACGGCCTGCCCAACGGCCTGGAGCGGTGGCCCGACGAGATCAACAAGCTGGAGGAGCTGGGCGAGCGGAACCTCGACGCCATCGAGGCGGCCGTTGCCCGCTACTCCATCGACTGCGAATTCGAGCGGACCGGCGAAATCGACGTCGCCACCGAACCCCACCAGCTCGAAGAACTCCACGCATGGCACCAGGAAGCGGAGAAGCTCGGCTTCACCGGAATGGAATTCCTGGACCGGGACGCGGTGCGCGCCGAAGTCGACTCACCGACCTTCCTGGGCGGACTCTGGGACCGGCGCGGGGTCGCCATGCTGCACCCCGCCAAACTGGCCTGGGGTCTGAAGCAGGCCTGTCTCGACCTGGGGGTCCGGGTGTACGAGCACACCCGGGGTCTCGAACTGGCCGGGACCACCACCGCGATGGCGGTCCGCACACCGTACGGAAGGGTCTTCGCGCGCCGCGTCGCACTGGGTACGAACATCTTCCCGTCCCTGGTCAAGCGGGTGCGGCCGTACACCGTGCCGGTCTACGACTACGCGCTGATGACCGAACCCCTGACCGCCGACCAGCTCGCCTCCATCGGCTGGAAGAACCGGCAGGGGCTGGGCGACAGCGCCAACCAGTTCCACTACTTCCGGATGTCGGCCGACAACCGGATTCTGTGGGGCGGCTATGACGCGATCTATCCGTACGGAGGCCGGCTGAGCGCCGATCTCGATCAGCGTCCGGAGACCTTCCTCAAACTCGCGGGCCAGTTCTTCGACTGCTTCCCGCAATTGGCCGGGATCCGTTTCAGCCACGCCTGGGGCGGGGCGATCGACACCTGTTCCCGCTTTTCCGCATTCTTCGGTACGGCCCATCAGGGCCGGGTCGCCTATGCCGCCGGATTCACCGGACTCGGCGTCGGAGCCACGCGTTTCGGGGCCGATGTGATGCTTGATCTGCTGGCCGGTGAACAGAATGAACGGACCGCTCTGGAAATGGTCCGCCACAAGCCGATGCCGTTTCCGCCGGAGCCCTTCGCCTGGGCCGGGATCGAACTCACCAAGCGGTCCCTGGCCAGGGCGGACAGCAATGGTGGGCACCGCAATCTGTGGCTGCGGACGATGGACCGGCTGGGGCTCGGCTTCGACAGCTGAGCGATGCCCGGGCGCGGCGTGACCCAGTTCGCTGCCAACTGGTGACCCGAACCTGCGTAGTGGACCGGCGCCACCCCTCTCTCCCGTGTGAACACACCGGCCACGCAGGGCCGGTGTGCACACGTCACGGAGGCCGGTCATGGCCGGCTCGGGGGTCGATGCAGCAGTCGAGTGGCTCGCATCAGTGGCGCCGGATCCGGACGCCTGCCGGTGGGAGTGGGAGCGCAATCCCCAGGGGATCGCGCTCCTGCCCGCCGGCCGGCGCCGGTGCGTACTGATTCTGCCGGGGGAGCTGGGCTGTCCCACGCTCGATGTGCTCACCCGGCTCATCGACCGGCCCGGACCGGTCCTCTCCGATTTCGGCGATGCCCGCATGGGCTTCTTCGTGCCGCCGGGCACCGCCACGCTGGGGCCGTTTCAACAACGGGGAAGTCCTCGAAGGACTTCGAGGACTACCCCGGCGGACGCAGTCGGCGTCCCGCGCGGCGGCCGAGGCACAGTGGCAGGAGCAACAGCCCACACAGGAACCAGCTGCCCAGCACATCCAGCGGCCAGTGATAACCGCGCAGCACCAGACCGATGCCTGTCGCCGTTGTCAGTACGGAAGCGGCGACAGGCATCATCCATACCCGCCTCGTGTACCGCGCGGTCAGCAGCGCCGCGGCGCCGTACGCCGCCATTGCCGTCGCCGCATGGCCGGACGGGTAGTAGCCGGTGGCTTCGGTCAGCGGTCCCGGACGGGCGATCCAGTCCTTCAGCGGGACGACGAGGAGGGGCACTGCCGCCATGGTGAGCGCCGCGCACAACGGCTCACGGCGCTGACCGCGCACCAGCGCCCATACGATGGCGCAGCCCAGCACCGGGAGCGCGACCTGCATGTTGCCGAGATCGGCAAGGAATTCGGTCAGTCGGGCGGGGCCATGTCCCACGACGGCCCAGCCGGTCCGCTCGTCCAGCGAGCGCAGTGGACCGTCGGACGCGACCTGCCAGGTGGTGAGCGCGAGGAGCGCCAGGAAGGACGACACCAGAGAAATGAGAAGAGCCGGCCGCCCGGGAACAGGGGGGGTGGTTCCCGGGCGGCCGGTCGGATCGGTTTGCCGCGCGCCCCGGGGGGTTTGGGGCGAGCGGCCATCCGATCGGTGAGGAGTTCCGGAGCCAGAGGCTCCAGTGGTGTGCGCGAAGGCACGGCCAGGACGGTGCTGGGGAAGCTCCGGCCCGGCGTCGCCGGCAGTCCCCTGCGGGCGGGGTGTTTCTCTCATCTGCAGAAACCGTACGTCAGCGGATGGGGGACCGACAGACGGAAACGGATCCCGCCATCGGCCCCCCACACCTTCTTCACAAGCCCTCACGCGGGCCCTGCAGCCCCGGCAAAAACGCCTTCCGGCACCGCGGGGGGTTTCGCACAGGTCAGATCTGGCCGAAAGCCTGCTCGATGACGTCGAGAGCCTCGATCAGCAGGTCCTCGCCGATCACCAGCGGCGGGAGGAAGCGCAGGACGTTGCCGTACGTGCCGCACGTGAGGACCAGCACACCCTCCGCGTGGCAGGCCTTGGCGAGCTTCGCGGTGGCCTCCGGGTTCGGGTCCTTCGTGCCGGACTTCACCAGCTCGATCGCGATCATCGCGCCGCGGCCGCGGATGTCACCGATGACATCGCCGTTCGGCAGCTTCGCCTGCATCTCGGCGAGGCGGCCCTTCATGATCTCCTCGATGCGCTTCGCCTTCGCGTTCAGGTCCAGCTCGCGCATCGTCTCGATGGCGCCGAGCGCACCCGCGCAGGCCACCGGGTTTCCGCCGTAGGTGCCACCGAGGCCACCGGCGTGGGCGGCGTCCATGATCTCGGCGCGGCCCGTCACGGCGGACAGCGGAAGGCCGCCCGCGATGCCCTTGGCGGTGGTGATCAGGTCGGGGACGATGCCCTCGTCCTCACAGGCGAACCACTGGCCGGTACGGCAGAAGCCGGACTGGATCTCGTCGGCGACGAAGACGATGCCGTTGTCCTTGGCGAACTGGGCGATCGCCGGGAGGAAGCCCTTGGCGGGCTCGATGAAGCCGCCCTCGCCGAGCACCGGCTCGATGATGATCGCGGCGACGTTGTCCGCGCCGATCTGCTTGGTGATCTGGTCGATGGCCTGGGCGGACGCCTCCGCGCCGGCGTTCTCGGCACCGGTCGGCCAGCGGTAGCCGTACGCCACCGGCACCCGGTAGACCTCGGGCGCGAACGGGCCGAAGCCCTGCTTGTACGGCATGTTCTTGGCGGTCAGCGCCATCGTGAGGTTGGTGCGGCCGTGGTAGCCGTGGTCGAAGACGACGACCGCGGAGCGCTTGGTGTAGACGCGGGCGATCTTCACCGCGTTCTCGACGGCCTCGGCACCCGAGTTGAACAGCGCGGACTTCTTGGCGTGGTCGCCCGGCGTCAGCTCGGCGAGCTGCTCACAGACCTCGACGTACCCCTCGTACGGCGTGACCATGAAACAGGTGTGGGTGAAGTCGGCGAGCTGCGCGGACGCACGGCGTACGACGGCCTCGGCCGAGGCGCCGACCGACGTCACGGCGATACCGGAACCGAGGTCGATCAGACGGTTGCCGTCCACGTCCTCGATGATCCCGCCACCGGCGCGGGCGGTGAACACCGGCAGGGTGGAGCCCACACCTGCGGCCACCGTCGCGAGACGGCGGGCCTGCAGCTCCACCGACTTCGGGCCGGGAATGGCAGTGACGACGCGGCGCTCCTGCGGAATTGCGGTCATGAGGGGCTCCTGTGGGGTGTTTCGGACGCTTCTCTTTCTGCAGGCTATGGGCGGGGCCCGGGGTCCGGCATGTTCCGTTCGGGAGTGGTGACCGGACGCGGTTGTCCGCCACGGACATAGTGAGGGGGTCCGGGGCCGGGCCGCGGCGGCGCGCGGACGAGTCCGGAGACCGCCGGGGCGCGGGCGGAGAGATCCCGCCGGAGCGCGTCCGACGGGGTGGTACGGGGCACTAGATTGATGACTTCGGGCGCGTGCGCCCGGAGTTACCGGTCGGCGCTGGTCAGGGGACGAGGGACAGCAGATGGACACCGAGGGCACGTACGGCTCGCGCGACACCCGTTCCGGTCGTCCGGTGCCGCGCCCGGCGGGCCCGCCACCGCCCGAACTGCCGCCGAGGCCGGGATACGCTCCCACGTCCGGGCCTTCGCTGGGGGACTGGCTCCGCACCCCGCGCGCGGCGGCCGAGCCCGGCCTGTGGCGATTCGGCCACACCCCCCGGCCCGACGCCGACCCCGACCGGGTGCCCGACCGGGCACTGATCGGCGGTGCGGTGGTGGCGCTGCTCGCTGCCCTGCTGGTGTGGTCGCTGTGGCGCAACGGATATGTGCCGCACAGCCGGATCCTCCTCGAAGTGGTCACCCCGTCCGACTGGTGGGGGCTCGAACGCCCCGCGGCGGCCCTGACCGCCCTCGCCGTCTACAACAGCCTGGTCGCCGTCCTGGTGATCTGGGGCTTCGGGCGGTTGGGCAACTGGCACGAGGTGTTCCGCCGGTACGCCGCCGACCACCCCCAGCCGGGCCGGGCGCTGCGCACCGCGCTGGTCGGGGCCGTCCTGGTCTGGTGCTTCGTGAACTCCGACGACCTGCTGCCCTTCGACGACCTGGCACTGGGCCTGACGCCGTACTCCTGGCTGTACGGCGGCACGGCCGTGGAGACCCGGGATCGCGTGGAGACCTTCAAGACCGTGTACCACTTGGTGGGCGCCGCCGCGATCCTCCTGCCGATCGCCCGGGCCGGCGGCTGGTTCACCCTCGTACGGGAGCTGCGCGGCGGCGGGAAGAGCGGGCCGGAACCGGAAAAGGCACCCGGTGAGAGCCCCGCCGACTGGCCGCAGCTGCGCGCCGCGGGCCGGCACGCGGCCGCCGACCGGCTGGTGGCGGACGAGCGGGCCGGGCGGATGAACGACGTCGACTGCGTACGGATCCGGCGTGCCTGGGTCTCCGTGGAGGCCGACTCCTCGCGGGTCGGCCCGTTCACCGACGCCGTGCTCGGCCAGGGCGCGCGGGCCTGTCCGCACCCTTCGGGCGACCGGGACCTGCCGGCCCGTACCGCCACCCACGACCTGCTCACCTCGCAGGTGCGGCTCGGCCGGTACACGGACTTCGACCGCAACCCGGCGGCCCGGCGGGGCGCGGGGGCCGCCGTCGACCCGGCGTCACTGGGCTCCTCGCTGCTGGCCGTCGGGCCCTTCGGGTCGGGCAAGACCCGGCACCTGGTGCGGCCCGTCGTGGAGTCGCTCGCCCTGCAGGCGCTCGCCGGGAAGGCCGTTGTCGTGGCCGTCTGCGCGACGGGCACGCCGCTCGGGCCCGACGAGGGCTACGACGTGGTGATCAAGCCGGGCGATCCGTCCTGTGCCCACGACCTCGACCTGTACAGCGGAACCGACGACGCCGACGAGGCCGCCGCCCTGCTCGCCGAGGCGGTCGCCGGCGACCTGCCCGACATCGACGCGCGGCGGGCCACGACCGCACTCGCCCAACTGCTCGGCCCGTACCGGGCGGTCCATGACCGCTTCCCGTCCGTCCCGGTGCTCCGCGAGCTGCTCGACGGCTCTCCCGGCGCCCTGGCCGAGCTCCGGGCCCTGCTCCACATCGACGCGCACCGCTCCTATCTCCGTGAACTCGACACCCGGGCACGGCAGGCGGGCACCCCCGGCGACCCGGGACTCCTTCTTGCCGACCGGCTCGCCGCCCTGGACCGGCCCGCCTTCGCGGGGTTCTTCGACACCACCGGCACGACCCGGCCCTTCTCGGTACGCACCCTCGAACACCCGCTGCGAGTCCGCATCGACCTGCCGGAACGCGCCCACCCCGAGGCCGCGCGCCTGATCGCCCGGCTGGTGCTCGCCCAGTTCACCTCCGGGGCGGCCGCCCGCGCGGACCGCTCGCTGTTCGCCTTCCTCGCCCTGGACGACGCCACGCACGCCGTCACCGCCGAGTCCGTCCGGGCCGTGCAGCGGCTGCGGAACTGCAACGCCGGAGTCCTGCTCACCCTGCGCGGGCTGGGCGACGTACCGGAGAGCCTGCACACGGCGCTGCTCGGCTCGGTCGGCTGCCACATGACGTTCTCCGGCGTCACGACCTGGGACGGACGGCTCTTTGCGCAGGCATGGGGCACCGAATGGGTGGAGACCACCGAGGTCGCCAAGCACACGGTCTTCGCCGACCAGCCGCTCACCCGGGCCGTGCACGCCCTGCGCAAACTGGTCACCGGCAAGGCGGTCACCACGGACGCGGTGACCGTGCGCCAGGTGGAGCGCGAGCGCTGGTCGGCCTCCGAACTGGCCCACCGGGTGCCCGCCGGGCACGCGGTGCTCTCCCTGACCACCGTCAAGGGCGAGCACGCACCGCCGCTCCTGGTGGACCTGAACGGCTGAGCGGTACGGGGCGGGGCCCGTGGCGCGGGAGCGGTTACGGCAAACCCTGCCGCCCTGGCAGAATCGAGGGGAGCCGTTCGTACGGGACGGCGAAAATCGATACTGATCGATTCCCTCATCGACTCCCTGAGGTCCCACGGTCCCCATGCCCCCCACTCTCGCCTCGCTCCTCCAGCATTCGGCGCTCAAACTCACGGTGCGTGCGGGGGCGGACCGGCTCGACGCGCCCGTCCGCTGGGCACACGCCAGCGAGCTGACCGACCCCGTGCCGTACATGGAGGGCGGTGAGTTCCTGCTCGTCACCGCCACCAACCTCGACGCCGAGAACCCCGAGGCGATGCGGCGGTACGTGCGACGGCTGGCCGGGGCCGGAGTCGTCGGCCTGGGCTTCGCCGTCGGCGTCAACTACGACGACGTACCGCAGGCCCTGATCGACGCCGCGGAGGAGACGGGTCTGCCGCTCCTCGAAGTGCCACGCCGCACCCCGTTTCTCGCCATCGCCAAGGCGGTGTCGTCGGCGATCGCCGCGGACCAGTACCGGGCCGTGACGGCGGGGTTCGAGGCCCAGCGGGAACTGACGAAGGCCGCGCTCGCGGGCGACGGGCCCGGCGAGCTCCTGGGCCGGCTCGCGGCCCATGTCGACGGCTGGGTGGCGCTGTACGACGCCTCCGGCGCGGTGGTCGCCGCCGCCCCCGAGTGGGCCGCCCGCAGGGCCGCCCGGCTCACCCCCGATGTGGAACGGCTGCGGGACCGCCCCGCCCCGGCCAGCGTGGTCGTCGGCGGCACCGACGACCGGGTCGAGCTCCAGTCCCTCGGCACCGGCCGCCGGGTCCGGGGCGCCCTGGCCGTCGGCACGGGGGCGGCACTCGGCACCGCCGAGCGGTACGCCGTGCACTCCGCGGTCGCCCTGCTGACCCTGACCACCGCCCGCTCCCGGTCCCTCCAGGGCGCCGAACAGCGGCTGGGCGCGGCGGTGCTGCGCATGCTGCTGGCCGGCCAGCCGGACCACGCACGGGCGGTCGCCGGGGATCTGTACGGGGGGCTGCTCGACGCCCCGTTCCGGCTGCTCATCGCGGAGGCCTCCGGGCCCGCGACACCGGCGGCGCTGGGCGAGGCGATGGATGCGGCGGCCTTCCGGACCGGCGAGGCGCTGCTGGCCGTGCCCGAGGGCGAACGGCTCGTCGTGCTGGCCGCGGACGGCGGAGCAGCGGTCGCCGCCTGCGCGGCGTTCGCGCAGGCGCAGGAGGCCCAGGAGGCCCATGCGGCACGGCCGTCGCGCGAACCGGCGGCGGAGGAGGGCCAGGGCAAGGTGGTCGTGGGCCTCTCCGCACCCGCGGGCCCCATCGCCGTCTCCGCCGCGTACAAGCAGGCGGAACAGGCCCTGTCGGTGGCCCGCCGCCGGGGCAGGGCGCTGGTCGAGCACGAGGAGCTGGCGACGGGCTCGGTGCTGCCGCTCCTCGCGGACGACGCCGTACGGGCCTTCGCCGACGGAATGCTCCGCGCCCTGCACGAGCACGACGCCAAGGGCCGCGGCGACCTGGTCGCCTCCCTGCGGGCCTGGCTCGCCCACCACGGCCAGTGGGACGCGGCCGCGGCCGACCTGGGCGTGCACCGCCACACCTTGCGCTACCGGATGCGCCGGGTCGAGGAGATCCTGGGCCGTTCCCTGGACGATCCGGACGTCCGGATGGAGCTGTGGCTGGCACTGAAGGCCACGAGTTCCCCGTTGGTGCCGGAGACGCAGGTGCCGGAGACGTAGCCGTTGCGCCGACGAATGGGCCCGGTGTCCCCGTCGACGTACCCGCATCCGACAAACCGGCGCACCCCCGCCGCGCACTGCTCCACGCCGGACAAACGCCAGGGCGGCCGCGCGGCCCTACGGTGGGGGCAACACACCCCACGTCTCCGAAGGGCCGGAACCTCCATGACTTCCACCCACGCCTTCTGGCTCGCCGGCCGCCAGGCCACCGGCGAGGACAGCTTCGACGTCACCAACCCCTGGGACGGCCGTCTCGTCGGCACCGTCAGCGTGCCGACCGACGCCCAGATCGAGGAGGCCGTCGCGGCCGCGCACGCCGTGCGTGAGGAGTTCGCCGCGACCCCGGCCCATGTCCGGGCCGCCGCACTCGACCACGTCGTACGGCGCCTGGTGGAGCGCACCGAGGAGATCGCCCAGCTGATCTCCGCCGAGAACGGCAAGCCCATCAAGTGGGCCCGCGGCGAAGTCGGCCGCGCCGTCTCCGTGTTCCGGTTCGCCTCCGAGGAGGCCCGCCGCTTCAACGGCGGTGACGCGCAGCGCCTGGACACCGACGCCGGTGGCACCGGCCGCCTCGGCCTGACCCGGCGCTTCCCGCGCGGCACGGTCCTCGGTATCGCACCCTTCAACTTCCCGCTGAACCTGAGCGCCCACAAGGTCGCCCCGGCCATCGCCGTCGGTGCCCCGATCATCCTGAAGCCCGCCCCGGCCACCCCGATCTCCTCGCTGATCCTGGGCGAGCTGCTGGCCGAGACCGACCTGCCGGCCGGTTCGTGGTCCGTGCTGACGGTGCCCAACGACCGGATGCCCGCCCTGGTCCAGGACGAGCGCCTGCCGGTCATCTCCTTCACTGGTTCCGGCCCCGTCGGCTACTCGATCATGGAGTCGGTGCCGCGCAAGCACTGCACCCTGGAGCTCGGCGGCAACGGCGCCGCGGTCGTGCTCGGCGACTACGCCTCCGACGAGGACCTCAACTGGGCCGCGACCCGTATCGCGACCTTCTCCAACTACCAGGGCGGCCAGTCCTGCATCTCGGTGCAGCGCGTCATCGCGGACGCCCAGGTCTACGACCGGCTCCTCCCGAAGATCGTCGCGGCCGTCGAGGCCCAGGTCACCGGCGACCCGTCCGACGCCGCCACCGACGTCGGCCCGCTGGTCAGCGAGGACGCCGCCAAGCGCGTCGAGTCCTGGGTCGACGAGGCCGTGCAGGCCGGCGCCCAGCTGCTCACCGGCGGCAAGCGGGACGGTGCCACGTACGCCCCGACCGTGCTCGCCGAGCTCCCGGACAACGTCACCCTCTCCTGCGAGGAGGTCTTCGGACCGGTGCTGTCCGTGCAGAAGGTGGACGGCGAGGCCGAGGCGTTCGCAGCGGTCAACTCCTCCAAGTACGGCCTGCAGGCAGGCGTGTTCACGCACGACCTGCAGACCGCCTTCCGCGCCCACCGCGCCCTCGAGGTCGGCGGCGTGATCATCGGCGACGTCCCCTCCTACCGGGCGGACCAGATGCCGTACGGCGGCGCCAAGCAGTCCGGCGTCGGCCGCGAGGGCGTCCGCTACGCCATGGACGACTACACCTACGAGCGCGTGCTGGTCCTCACCGGCCTCGCCCTGTAGTCCGCGAGCAGGATCGAACCGATCCACCCACGTCGCCTGTGATCCGCCTGGACAGCACGAAAGCAGGTGGCAGAGAGACGGCCGGAGCCCAACTGTGCGGGGGCTCCGGCCGTCTCTGCTTCACCCGCCCCGCTCACGGCCCGACCGCCCTGTCACCACGGGGCTGTCCAGTGGAGTGGCTCCCGACCCGATCGGCGTCCGGGGGATGGTGGGAGTCCCAGGAATCGGGTACATCAGGACAAGTACACCGGTTGGTACGGCTCGGCAGGCGCCCATGCGCTCCGGGCGGACCGGCCGCGTCCGCCCACCCCACAACGCGGCGAGGTGAGCTCCTCATGTCCGCACCATCCGCACCGAAGAACACACCCAAGATCACCGAGCGTGAAGCGCGCCAAGTGGCCGAGGCCGCGCGCGAACAGGACTGGCACAAGCCCAGTTTCGCCAAGGAACTCTTCCTCGGGCGCTTCCGTCTCGACCTGATCCATCCGCATCCGCTGCCGCCCGTGGACGACGTCCGGCGCGGCGAGGCGTTCCTCGCCCGGCTGCGCGACTTCTGCGAAACCAGGATCGACAGCGCCCTGATCGAGCGTGAGGCGAGGATCCCCGACGAGGTGATCAACGGCCTCAAGGAACTCGGCGCGCTCGGGATGAAGATCGAACCGAAATACGGCGGCCTGGGGTTGACCCAGGTCTACTACAACAAGGCTCTCTCCCTGGTCGGCTCCGCCAGCCCCGCGATCGGCGCGCTGCTCTCCGCCCACCAGTCCATCGGCGTACCGCAGCCGCTGAAGCTCTTCGGCAGCCAGGAGCAGAAGGACGCCTTCCTGCCCCGGCTGGCCAGCACCGACATCTCGGCGTTCCTGCTCACCGAGCCGGACGTCGGCTCCGACCCCGCCCGGCTCGCCACCTCGGCCGTTCCGGACGGATCGGACTACATCCTCGACGGCGTGAAGCTGTGGACGACCAACGGTGTCGTCGCCGACCTGCTCGTCGTGATGGCCCGTGTCCCGAAGTCGGACGGCCACAAGGGCGGCATCACCGCGTTCGTCGTCGAGGCGGACTCCCCGGGCATCACCGTGGAAAACCGCAACGCCTTCATGGGCCTGCGCGGCATCGAGAACGGCGTCACCCGCTTCCACCGCGTCCGGGTCCCCGCCGCGAACCGCATCGGCCCCGAAGGCGCGGGGCTCAAGATCGCCCTGACCACGCTCAACACGGGACGGCTCTCGCTGCCCGCGATGTGCGTCGGTGCCGGGAAGTGGTGCCTGAAGATCGCCCGTGAGTGGTCGGCGGTGCGCGAGCAGTGGGGCAGGCCGGTCGCCCGGCACGAGGCCGTCGGCGCCAAGATCTCCTTCATCGCCGCGACCACGTTCGCGCTCGAAGCGGTGGTCGAACTCTCCTCCCAGATGGCCGACGAGAACCGCAACGACATCCGGATCGAAGCGGCCCTCGCCAAGCTCTACGGCTCCGAGATGGGCTGCCTGATGGCCGACGAGCTGGTCCAGATCCGCGGCGGCCGGGGCTTCGAGACCGCCGAGTCGCTCGCGGCCCGGGGCGAACGGGCCGTCCCCGCCGAGCAACTCCTGCGCGATCTGCGGATCAACCGGATCTTCGAGGGCTCCACCGAGATCATGCACCTGCTGATCGCCCGTGAGGCCGTCGACGCCCACCTGAAGGTCGCCGGAGACATCATCGACCCCGACAAACCCCTCTCCGCCAAGGCGAAAGCGGGCGCGAACGCGGCAGGCTTCTACGCCCGCTGGCTCCCCAAACTCGTCGCGGGACCGGGACAACTCCCGCGTACGTACGGAGAGTTCAACCCGCCCGGCCACCCGGACCTGTCCACCCACCTGCGCTACGTCGAACGCTCCGCCCGTAAACTCGCGCGCTCCACCTTCTACGCCATGTCGCGCTGGCAGGGCCGGATGGAGACCAAGCAGGGCTTCCTCGGCCGGATCGTCGACATCGGCGCGGAACTCTTCGCGATGAGCGCCGCCTGCGTCCGCGCCGAACTGCAACGCTCCTGCGACGACCACGGCCGCGAGGCCTACCAGCTCGCCGATGCGTTCTGCCGTCAGTCCCGCGTCCGGGTCGAGGAACTCTTCACCCGCCTGTGGTCCAACACCGACGACCTGGACCGGCGCGTGGTGGACGGCGTCCTGTCCGGTACGTACACCTGGCTGGAGGACGGCATCATCGACCCGAGCGGCGAAGGACCGTGGATCGCCGACGCCACCCCGGGGCCGTCCGTCCGGGACGACGTCCACCGGCCCATTCGCTGACCCGCGGCCCACCGGGCGGCCCCGGCGGACCGCTCCGGGCGGGTGCGGGGGGACGCACTGTCCACACCCACAGCCGATGCGGCAAGAATGGGGGGCATGAGCGACAGCCCTGCCCCCCTCGCCGACCCGCACCTCGTCTTCGACGCCGCGGAAGGCCGCCGGGATCTCGTCATCCTCGGCTCCACCGGTTCCGTCGGTACCCAGGCCATCGACCTGGTGCTGCGCAACCCCGACCGCTTCCGCGTCACCGGGCTCTCCGCCGCGGGCGGACGGGTCGCCCTCCTCGCCGAGCAGGCCCGGCAGCTGCGGGTGCGTACCGTGGCCGTCGCCGCACCGGACGCCGTACCGGCCCTCCGCGAGGCGCTGCGCGCGCAGTACGGGACGGGCGAGCCGCTCCCCGAGATCCTGGCCGGCCCCGAGGCCGCCGCCCAGCTCGCCGCCGGCGACTGCCACACCGTGCTCAACGGAATCACCGGCTCGATCGGTCTCGCCCCCACACTCGCCGCGCTCGAAGCGGGCCGCACGCTCGCCCTGGCCAACAAGGAATCGCTGATCGTCGGCGGCCCGCTGGTGAAGGCGCTGGCGAAGCCCGGCCAGATCATCCCGGTCGACTCCGAGCACGCCGCCCTTTTCCAGGCGCTCGGCGCGGGTACCCGCGCCGACGTACGCAAGCTCGTCGTCACCGCGTCCGGCGGCCCCTTCCGGGGACGCACCAGGAGCGAACTCGTGAACGTCACCCGCGAGGAAGCCCTCGCGCACCCGACCTGGGCCATGGGACCGGTCATCACGATCAACTCCGCCACCCTGGTCAACAAGGGACTGGAGGTCATCGAGGCGCATCTCCTCTACGACATCCCGTTCGACCGGATCGAGGTCGTGGTCCACCCCCAGTCGTACGTCCACTCCATGGTCGAGTTCACCGACGGCTCCACCCTCGCCCAGGCCACACCCCCGGACATGAGGGGCCCGATCGCCATCGGCCTCGGCTGGCCCCAGCGCATCCCGGACGCCGCACCCGCCTTCGACTGGGCGAAGGCGTCCAGCTGGGAGTTCTTCCCCCTCGACAACGAGGCCTTCCCGTCCGTGGGACTGGCCCGGCACGTGGGCACGCTCGGCGCCACCGCACCCGCCGTGTTCAACGCCGCGAACGAGGAATGCGTCGACGCATTCCTGGCGGGACAGCTGCCGTTCAACGGAATCATGGATACGGTCACCGCGGTGGTGGCCGAACACGGCACCCCCGATACGGGAACTTCGCTCACGGTCGCAGACGTCCTCGAAGCGGAGACCTGGGCACGCGCCCGGGCCCGTGAACTCTCGGCGAAAGCGACAGCGGAGGCGCGCGCATGAGTATTACGACGGTCCTGTTGACGATTCTGGGCATCGTCGTCTTCGTCATCGGCCTGCTGTTCTCGATCGCCTGGCACGAACTGGGCCACCTGTCGACAGCGAAGCTCTTCGGCATCCGCGTCCCCCAGTACATGGTCGGCTTCGGACCGACGATCTGGTCGCGGAAGAAGGGCGACACCGAGTACGGGATCAAGGCCATCCCGGCCGGCGGCTACATCCGCATGATCGGCATGTTCCCGCCGGGACCGGACGGGCGCCTGGAGGCGCGGTCCACATCACCGTGGCGCAGCATGATCGAGGACGCCAGGTCCGCGTCCTTCGAAGAGATCGAACCGGGCGACGAGAAGCGCCTCTTCTACACGCGCAAGCCGTGGAAGCGCGTCATCGTGATGTTCGCCGGACCGTTCATGAACCTGGTCCTCGCCGTCGCGATCTTCCTCGGTGTGTCGATGTCCTTCGGCTTCCAGACCCAGACCACCGAGGTCGCGGGCGTCCAGAAGTGCGTGATCCCCCAGAGCGAGAACCGCGACACCTGCAAGAAGTCCGACGCCGTCTCGCCCGCACAGGCAGCGGGACTCAAGAAGGGCGACAGGATCGTCGCCTTCGACGGCCAGAAGGTCGACGACTGGGCGACGCTCTCCGAGAAGATCCGCGACACCATCGGCCCCGCCACCATCACGGTGCAGCGCGACGGTCAGGAGCAGACCCTCCACGCCGTGCTGAAGAAGAACGCCGTGGCGAAGAAGGACTCCAAGGGAGAGGTGATCGCCGGTCAGTACGTGACGGCCGGCTACCTCGGCTTCGCCGCCCAGAGCGAGATCGTGCCGCTCTCCTTCGGCGACTCGGTCGTCCGCATGGGAGACATGATCGAGAACGGCGTCCACTCGATCATCGCCCTCCCGTCCAAGATCCCGGACCTGTGGAACGCCGCCTTCGGTGACGGCCCGCGAGCGGCCGACTCCCCGGTGGGCGTCGTCGGCGCGGCCAGGATCGGCGGCGAGGTGATGGCGCTGGACGTACCGGCGCAGAACCAGATCGCGATGATGCTGTCCCTGCTGGCGGTCTTCAACCTCTCGCTGTTCCTCTTCAACATGCTGCCCCTGCTCCCGCTCGACGGCGGACACATCGCCGGAGCGCTCTGGGAGGCCCTGCGCCGCAATGTGGCGCGCGTCTTCAAGCGCCCCGACCCGGGCCCCTTCGACGTGGCCAAGCTGATGCCGGTCGCCTATGTCGTCGCAGGTGTCTTCATCTGCTTCACGCTGCTGGTGCTGGTGGCCGACATCGTCAATCCGGTCAAGATCTCCTGACCTTCCGGACGGCCCGCTGCACGAAGGGTGACGACCCGGCACACAGTGTGTGTCCGGGCGTCCCCTGCGCGCGGCATTCCCGCACGCGGTGTGCTCCGGGCCGCCGTCGGTGACGTAACCTCGGAACCCGGAGCCCGCCGATCTCGGGACCTCGATCCACACCTTGGGGATGCTCAGCGCATGACTGCGATTTCTCTCGGAATTCCGTCCGTTCCGACCAAGCTCGCCGACCGGCGGGTCAGCCGCAAGATCCAGGTCGGGTCGGTTGCGGTGGGCGGGGATGCGCCGGTGTCGGTGCAGTCGATGACGACGACGCGTACGTCGGACATCGGTGCGACGTTGCA